>NZ_JBJGYU010000048.1:0-30519 GCF_054050155.1 Geodermatophilus sp. SYSU D00703
GGACCCGGTGGCCTTCGGCACCGTGGTGGCCCGCAAGCGGGTGCTCGACGGGCGCAACGCGCTGGACCGGGAGGCCTGGACCGCCGCCGGGTGGACCTACCGCGCCCTCGGCCGCCGCGCCGGCTGACCCGCGGCCACGTTCCCGCCGCCCCCGACAGGCCGGTCCGCGGCCGTGGCACGCGCCGCCGTCCGACGTCCCTGCAGCCCCACGTCACCCACCCGTGTGACCGGTGCTCAGGAACGCCCGCCGACCTGCCGATGACCCCGATGTGTGGACGTGGGTCATCGGTGGGCTGCTCGCCTGGGTCCTGTTCGGGCTCGTCGTCGCCGTCGTGCTGGGCCGCGGCATCCGGATCGCCGACCGCCGGGCCGGCGCCGACCCCACGGCGGCAGAGGTCCCCGCGGCCTTCCGCTCGCGCACACCCCGTCGGCGCATCCCCCTCCCGCCCGTCGGGGTCGCCCTGGCGGCCACGGCGGTCCTGCTCGAGACGGTGGGCTACGTCGGCGCGCTGACCGGCGCCTCCGGGCCCACCGCCCGCGCCCTGTCGATGGACGCTCCGTTCTCCGCGCCCCGCCTGTTCGTCGCGACGCTGTTCGCCGTGGCCGCCGTGGCCGCGGTCGCGGGGGCCGCCCGCACCCCCGGACGACGCACCTGGTGGTCGGCCGTCGGCCTGGTCGCCGCGTTCATCGCCGTCGTGAAGGCGGGCAGCACCGTCCACGCCGAGGCCATGGCCGGGCTCACCGACCTCATCGGCGAGCCGGGGGCCGTCGTCGTCAGCGCGCTGGTCGTCTCCGCCGTGCTGGCTGCGCTCGCCTTCGTCAGCCGGGCCGAGCGCCGCGACCGGCGCCGCGTGCTGGCCTGCCTCGCCGCCTACGCCGGTGCCGCGGTCGGGCTCTCGGCGGTCTCGGCGGCGGCGATCGGACACTGGGCGGTCACCGCCACGTACCTGGAGGAGTCGGGAGAGGCGCTGGCCGGCGTGGCCGTCCTCGTCGCCGTCCTCGTCGGTGTCGCCCCGCGCCTGGTGCTGCCCGGGTCCTGGGTCCTGCGCCGCCAGGCCGACGCCGAGCCGGTGGCGGCCGTCGACCCCCGTCCCGGGACTGCGCGCACGTGACCGCGCACCGAGCGTCGCCGGGTCGACCGCGGTTCGGGCCAGGTTGCGGACTTGCGACTCTTGCGTGAACAGGAACCCCACGTTCCACTGCGCAGACGGGTCGCTCGGTGACTCTGCGTGAAACCGGGCCGGAGAAAGTTGTGAGTCACACCCCAACCGGTTGACCCTCACCGAGATGAGTCGAACAGTCGCCTGCGGGTGACTGCGGGCCGGATGCCTGCTCACCAGCCACATCGCCGTGCGAGCGGATGTGGAACGGGGGGTTGGTCCGTGCTGAGTGCAGGAACCAGTGAGGAGGGGACCGGTCACACCGCGTCACCTTCCGTCACCGGTACCGGCGCTCCGGGACGATCCCGCACGTGGCTGCGCAGGCTCGTCCTCGCGGCCCTCTTCCTCATCGGCACGTGGGGGCTGATGGCCGCTGCGGCCGGCTCCGCGCAGGCCGCCCCGGGTTCCGGTCCGAGCACGTGGCACGAGCACGGTCACTGGGACGACTGCCCGGACCCGGACCACCCCTGGTGGGACGTCGTCGACTGGGACGAGGTCGACTGGGACGACCCCTGGTGGCAGGAGTGCGCGCCGGACCAGGCGACGGACGAGGCCTCGCGCTCCGAGCGCGACCTGCCGGCGCTGGCCGAGGGCGCCGTTCCCCGAGAGGTCCCCTCGTCGCCGGCTCCGGACGCCGAGAGCCCGGTCGTCGTGGACACCCTCGTCGGTCAGGAGCCCGCCCCCGCTCCGGCGCCGGCGCCTCAGCCCGCACCTGCGCCCGCACCCGAGCCCGTTCCGGCGCCTGCGCCCGAGCCGGCCCCTGCACCCAAGCCGGCCCCTGCGCCGGCTCCGGTCGAGCGGCCTGTGCCCGAGCCGGCCCCCGCGCCGCAGCCCGTTCCCGCTCCCGCCCCCCTCCCCGTCGAGGACGTCCCCGCTCCGGTCGTCCCGGGCAGCGGTTCGGTGGGTGGCGGCGTCGGCCAGGGCCCGGACACCGGCGCCTCGGCCGGCGACGGCGCCCAGGTCCCCGGCGGCGGCTCGTCCGGCTCCGGCTCCGGCGGCTCGGACGGTGTGTCGTCCGGCAACGGGGCGGACGGCGGGACGTCGGGCGACGGCACGGCCGAGCCCACGTCGCCGACCACCTCGGACGGCACGACTCCCGACGGGACGGCCACCTCCGGCGCGACCCCGGAACCGACCGCGCCGGTCGCCGAGCCCGCCCCGCTCGTGGTCCCCGACCCGGCCACCGCGCCCGTTCCGGACCCGGTGGCCGCACCGGCGCCGGCGGTGACCCCTCTCCTGCCGCCCGTCGGGCCGGTCGTCACCGCACCGACGGCCACCCCTGCGGACGCCGCTGCTCTCCCGACGGTGACGGTGACGTCGCCGCTGGTCCGCGACGCCGCCACGCTGCTCACCGGTGACGTGCACATCCGCGGCAGCGCGGCGGTCTCGGGCGGGGGCGCCGGCTACTCGCCCCGCGCCGCCCGCGCGCCCACGGCTCCCGCGCCCGCGGTCGCCAGCGACACCGACGACGTCCCTGCCGCGCCCTCGGCTCCTGCGCCGGTCCCGGTACCGCCGGCCCCGGCCGCGCCCGTCGCGCCGAGCGCTCCGTCGGCGGGGGCCCACGGGTCCTCCTCGGCCTCCGGCTCCGGCGGCCAGGACGAGTACGGCCTCCCCGCGGCCGTCGTGCCCGGCTCGTGGACCGCGCTGCCGCGCGGCCACGCCGTCCTGCTGCTCTCCGGCGTCGCCGGCCCGGTCGTGGCCGTCGCCGACGACCCCGGCTCCAGGCCCGACTGACCTCACCTGACCGGCTGACCCGGCCCGCCCCGCGTTCGGGCGTGTCGACCGGCTGCCGGTCCTCCGCGCGTGCCCGCCGCATCCGGGCCCGCATCCCTGGGCGTCCCGCCGCATCCGGGCACGCCCTCCCTGGGGCGTCGTCGTGTCCGCCGCATCCGGACACGACGCCCCGCCACCCCTTCCTCGCCCGCACGCACACGCATCCGAGAACCGAGGACCATGAGGCGATCCACCCGCTCCGGGCAGCTCCCTGCCCGCAGTACGACCACGACACCCGTCTTCGCCAACCCCTCCGGGCGGCGCTGGCGGCGGCTGCGCGCCGTCCTGCTGACGCTGCTCGTCCTGGCCGTGGGCTTCTGCGTCGTCGCCGTGCCGAAGGTGCTGGCGCCGCCGGCGCTGGCCGGCGCGCCGACGCCCGACGGCCCCACGCCCGAGGAGGTCGGCGACGACGCCCCCGTGATCGGCGAGGGCCCGCTGGTGCGCGTCGTCGAACTGCTCCGCGTCGACGGCACCGTCTACGCGCAGGAGCCGTTCACCGGCCAGGTGGTCTCCGAGGTGAGCGGCGCGGACCGCGCGAACGCCGGCGACGCGGACTACGTCCTGCAGCGCTACGGCTACGGCCCGGAGATCCACCGGACGATCTCGCTGACCTTCGACGACGGCCCCGACCCGGTCTGGACGCCGCGGCTGCTGGACCTGCTCAGCGAGCGCGGCGTCCCCGCGACGTTCTTCGTCACCGGCGCGCAGACCGCCAAGTACCCCGAGATCATGCAGCGGATCGTCCGCGAGGGGCACGCGCTCGGGAACCACACGCTGACCCACATCGACGTCAGCGACACCACGCCCTTCCGCGAGCGGCTCGAGGTCTCCCTGGCCGACCGGATCATGCGGGCGCAGACCGGCCAGGCCGCCGAGTTCTTCCGGCTGCCCTACGAGAGCGACGACGAGGAGGTCCTGAAGGAGGACACCACCGGGATCCTGCGGGCCCAGCAGATGGGCTACGTCATCGCCTCGCACGACTTCGACAGCCTCGACTGGGCGCACGCCGCGGGCTTCATCGACGGCCCGATCGAGCTGCCGCCGCTCGGCGACCAGGACAACATCACGATGCTCCTGCACGACGCCGGGGGCGACCGCTCGCAGACCCTGGAGTACGTCGAGCGACTCGTCGACGCGGCCCGCGACGCCGGCTACACGTTCACGACGATGCCGCAGTCCCAGCCGGACATCGACGAGGCGGCGGCCGGTGCGGTGAGCCCCACGCTGTGGGACCGCCTGGCCCTGTGGACGGCGGCCGCGCTCTTCGTCCTGCCGCCCGAGCTGCTGTACGGCCTGTTCATCCTCGCGATGGTCACGATGCTGGGCTTCGGCCTGTTCAACGCGATCCTCGCGGTGGCCCGCGCGAAGCGGCGGATCCGGCCGGTCAACGTGCAGCGCCCACCGGTCACGGTGCTGATCGCCGCGTTCAACGAGGAGAAGGTCATCGTCCGGACCCTCGAGTACCTGCTGCGCTCCACCCACCCGATCGGCGAGATCGTCGTCGTCGACGACGGCAGCACCGACGGCACGGCGGCCGCGGTGCGGTCGGTGGCCGACCGGGACGAGCGGGTGCGACTGATCCGGCAGCCCAACTCCGGCAAGTGGGCGGCGCTCAACAACGGGTTCGCCGCCGCCCGGCACGAGCTGGTGGTCACGCTCGACGCCGACACGCTGTTCACCCCGCAGACCATCGCCCGGCTCGTGGAGCAGTTCCACTCGCCGCAGGTGGGCGCCGTGGCCGGCGTCATCAAGGTCGGCAACTACTCCACCAACGTCGTCACCCGCTGGCAGGCGCTGGAGTACGTCACCCAGATCGGGCTCGAGCGGGCGGCCGGCGCGCTGATGAACGCGGTGATGATCGTGCCCGGCGCGTGCGCGGCCTGGCGGCGGACGGCGGTCCTCGAGGCCGGTGGCTACACCAACGCCACGATGGCCGAGGACTGCGAGCTGACCCTCGCGCTGCACCGGAACGGCTGGCGGGTGGAGCAGGCCGACCAGGCGGTGGCCTGGACCGAGGCCCCGGAGACCGTCGACGCCCTGCTCAAGCAGCGGGTGCGGTGGATGTACGGGACGATCCAGGCCGTCTGGCGGCACCGGGCGATGCTGTTCCGGCCCCGCTACGGCTGGCTCGGCATGCTGGTCATGCCGATGACGGTGCTGACCATCGTCGTCCCGCTGGTCTTCACCCCGCTGATCCTGCTGGGCATCGTGCAGACGCTGTTCGCGCAGGGCCCGCTCGCGCTGGGGCTGTACTTCCTCGTCTTCGCGGTCGTGTACGGCCTCCTGGCGGTGATCGCCGTCCGGTTGCTCGACGAGCGCGCCGAGCACCTGCTGATGGTCCCGGTCTACCGGCTGATCTACGAGCCGCTGCGGATCTACCTGCTCTACGCCTCCCTGGGGACGGCGATCCGCGGCGTGCGGCTGGGGTGGAACAAGCTCGCCCGGACCGCCCGCATGGACGACGTCGCCACGGTCGGCAGGGCCTCGGACGAGCGACCCGTGGAGGTGGGCGCGGAATGACCCGCCACCGCAAGGACCCGCTGCTCTGGGCCGGGGCCGCCGTCGTGGTCGTCGCGCTGGTCGTCGGCGCGCTCGTCCTGCGACCGCGGCTGTTCCCGGCCGCCCAGCCGCTGGTCGCCGCCGCCTGGCTGCCGGTGTGGGACGACCGCGCCCCGGCGTCGCTGACGTCCGCGCTCGACCAGGGCGGGGTGACCGAGGTCAGCCCCACGTGGGCGGCCCTCCGCGTCGACGGGACGTTCGCGCTCACCCCGCCGCCGGCGGACGTGCTCGACGAGCTGACCGCGGACGGCGTCGAGCTGCTCCCGACGGTGCAGAACTTCGCCGACGGGGAGTGGCAGGGCCAGGCCACGGCCGACCTGCTCGCCGACCCGCAGCGGGCCGCCGACCACCGCGCGCAGCTGGTCGAGCTGGCCACCCGCAACGGCTGGGACGGGATCGACGTGGACTACGAGGCGCTGCCGGCGACGGCGGGCCCGCGGTTCAGCGAGTTCCTCGAGGCGCTGCGGGAGGACCTGCACGCGCAGGGGCTGCAGCTGACCGTCGCCGTGCCGGCGCGGGTGAGCGACGACGACCCCAACGGGCTCGCGTACAGCTACCAGGTGATCGGGCGGATCGCCGACCAGGTGCGGATCATGACCTACGACCACGCCTGGAGCACCAGCGAGCCCGGACCGGTCGCACCGGTCGACTGGGTGCGCGACGTCGTCGACCACGCCGTGGCCGAGGTGCCGCCGGAGAGGCTGATGCTCGGGCTGCCCACGTACGGCTACGACTGGGTCGGCAGCGAGGGGCGCAACCTGGCGGCCACCGACGCGGTCGCGCTGGCCGAGCAGGTCGGTGCCGAGCCGCGGTGGGACGACGAGAGCGCGGCGTGGACCTTCACGTACACGCGGGACGGCCAGGACCACACCGTCTGGTACGAGGACGCCCGCTCGCTGGAACGCAAGCAGGAGATCGCCGTCGACGAGGAGTTGCGCGGCGTGGCGATCTGGAGCCTCGGCGGAGAGGACCCGCAGGTGTGGACCACGGTGCAGACCGCAACGAGCAAGGGGGTGGAGCGATGAGGCAGCGCGACCGGTACATCGACTTCCTCAGGGCCTTCGCGCTGATCCGCGTGATGACCTACCACACGTTCGACTGGGCGTGGCTGCCCCTGGCGTTCCCGTCCATGGGGATCATGTTCGCGCTGGGGGGCGGGCTGGTCGCGGCCTCCCTGGACCGCGCCGGCTCCGCGCGCGCCTTCTGGCGCAAGCGGATCCGGCGGCTGCTGCCGCCCTTCTGGGTGTTCGGCGCGGTGGCGCTGGCGGCCATGTTCGCCCTCGGCTGGACGACGACCAGCGAGGCCGGCCAGCCGTGGAGCTGGTCCACCGCGTGGCTGTGGCTGGTGCCGCTGTCGGACCCGCCGTACTCCGCTGAGGGTCTCGACTGGGTGATCCCGCTCTGGTACATCCGCGTGTACCTGTGGTTCCTCCTGCTCAGCCCGGCGATGCTGTGGCTGTTCCGCCGGTGGCCGCTGCGGATGATGGCGATCCCCCCGGTGGTGCTGATCGTGGTCACGCTCGGCCTGGTGTCGCTCGGCGGGCGCAGCTACGACCTGGCGGTCCTGCTGTCGACCTACGCGTGCTGCTGGATGCTCGGGTTCGCCCACCACGACGGCATGCTGCGGCGGCTGCCGCTCAAGCGGACGCTGCTGGCCGGGGCGGCGCTGCTGGGCATCGGTCTCTGGTACGCGTTCTCGCACCAGGACGTCTACGGCACCTACAACGTCGACGACATCCCGCTGGCGAACATGCCGTACTGCCTGGGCGCGGTGATCATCCTGCTGCGGATCTACCCGCGGTTCACCTGGCTGGACCGGCTCCCCACGCTCGGCGCGATCGTCTCGCTGTTCAACAGCCGGGCGATGACGATCTACCTCTGGGGCAACCTGGCCATCTGGCTGTCCCCGGTCGTGCTGGCCGCGACCCCGCTGGCTCAGTACCACACCGACGACGCCCGCGGGATGGCGCTGCAGTACACGACGGCCTGGACGCTGATCTTCGTCGCCGTCCTGGCCGTGGGCTGGGTCGAGGACGTCGCGGCGGCGCGGCGGCCCCGGTTCCTGCCCTGGGACCGCGTCGCACCGGTCCGCGCGGCGGCGCCGGAGCCGGCCCGGGAGGTCGTGTTCACCGACAACGTGGTCGCCGACCCGGCCCGGGACGACGTGGTCACGGAGCCGGCCCGCGAGGTGGCGTTCCGGGACAACGTCGTCCGGGACGAGGTCGAGGAGCAGCCGGCCCACGAGCGGCCGAGCGAGCAGCCGTCCTCCGGCCGGCCCGCGGCCGAGCTCGTGTGGCAGGTCGGTGAGGTGCCGCTGCCGCGGCTCGTCCGCGGCTACGGGCGCCGCGTCCACCTGCCGGAGCCGGCGCTGCCGGAGCCGCGGTCGGGCGGCTGACCGGTCGGCTCAGCCGTCACGGGGCGGCTGAGCCGACCGGTCCGGGCGGTCGTCCACGCCCGGCCGCCCAGCCCTTCAGCCGGCCGTCCAGTCGAGGAGCTGGGCGGCCGGCCGGCTGTTGACCACCCGCTCGACCGGGACGCCGCACTCCACGGCCCGCTCGCAGCCGTTGCCCTGCCAATCGAGCTGACCGGGGGCGTGCGCGTCGGTGTCGACGGCGAACTCGCAGCCCAGCTCGACGGCGAGGGCCAGCAGCCGCAGCGGCGGGTCCAGCCGCTCGGGCCGGGAGTTGATCTCGACCGCGGTGCCGTGCTCGACGCACGCCGAGAACACCGCCTCGGCGTCGAACTGGCTCTCCGGGCGCGGCCGCTGGCGCCGTCCCTCCCGTTGCTCGCGGGGGACCAGCAGCCGGCCGGTGCAGTGCCCGAGGACGTCGGTGTGCGGGTCCGCCACCGCGGTCAGCATCCGCTCGGTCATCGCCGCGCGGTCGGCCCGCAGGTCGGAGTGCACGCTGGCGACCACGACGTCCAGCCGGCCCAGCAGCTCGTCGGTCTGGTCCAACGAGCCGTCGACGTTGATGTCGCACTCGATGCCGGTGAGGATCCGGAAGGGCGCCAGCTCCTCGTTGAGCTCGGCGACGACGTCCAACTGTCGCTCCAGCCGCTCGGGGGACAGCCCGTTGGCCACGGTCAGCCGGGGGGAGTGGTCGGTGAGCGCGATGTACTCGTGGCCCAGCCCGATCGCCGCCTCGGCCATCTCCCGGATCGGGCTGCCGCCGTCCGACCAGTCCGAGTGCACGTGCAGGTCGCCGCGCAGCGCGGCACGGAACTCGGCGACGTCGTCGGCCAGCGGCACCAGCTCGCCGTGGGCCTCCTCGAGCCGGGCCAGGTACTCGGGGACCTCGCCGGCGTGCGCCTGCACGATCGCCGCCCCGGTCTTGGGGCCGATGCCGCGCAGGTCGGTCAGCGTCTTCGTGCGGATCCGCCGGTCGAGCTCCCCGGGCCCCAGCGTGTCGACGACGGCGGCGGCGGTGCGGAACGCCGCCACGCGGTGCGTGGGCTCGCGGGCGCGCTCCAGGAGGAAGGCGATCCTCCGGAGCGCGGCCGCGGGCGTCAGCGGATCGGTCAGCGGGAGGTCCTCTTCAGCTTCCGCTCGGTCCTCTTCTGCGCCTTGGCGGCGCGCTTCTGGGCCCTGGCCACGTTCTTCTCGGTGGCGTCGGCGGCCCGCTTCGCCGCCCGGCGGGCCCGGTAGCCGACCGACGGCCTGCCCTCGGTGTCGACGGCGGCGATGAGCAGCCCGCCGAGCAGGCCGAGGTTCTTGAGGAAGTGGATGGCCTGCCCTGCCTTCTGCTGCGGGTCGTCGTGCTCCCAGAAGCGGTGGCCGGCCAGCGTGGTCGGGATGGTGCTCACCGCCAGCGCGAGCGCCGACAGTCGTGGCAGCTTGCCCAGCGCGAACAGCGTGCCGGCGCCCACCTTCACCCCGGCGTCGATCTTCACCCACTGCTCGACGTCACGGGGGACCTGTACCGGCAACTGCTCGTCGGCCTTCGCGGTGATCGTGTCCACGACCGGTTTGGCGCCCGCGACCCGGGGTTGCGGGTTGCGCAGGGTGTCGATACCGCCGTAGACGAACGTGGCGGCGAGCAGCGGCCGGGCGATCCGGCGGACCAACATGGCGGGGACCTCTTCTCGTCAGGGACCTTCGGAACCGCTGTGCCCCGGACTGCGCCGGGCCACCCCTTGATCGCGACCGTAGTGAGGTCCCGGCCACTCCGCAGGGTCGATGACGACGGCCGCTCGGAGCGGGATCATCGTGCAGGTGACAGAGGCGCGCCCGGTCCCGCGGCGCTGGGTGCTCGCCCTCGCCGGCGCAGCGGTCGCGCTGTTCGCCGCCGGCTTCGTCGTGCGGCTCGAGTGCCGGATCGGGGGCGGTTGCGGCCGGTGGTCATGGCTGCTCGACCTCGACGCGGTCGGTGGGCTGCCGCGGCTGTTCACGACGGTGCTGCTGGCCGCCGCGTCCTGGGCGGCGCTGCGGGCCGCCTGCGCGGCCTCCGGCGGGCCGGCGCGGTGGTGGACGGCGGTCGGGGCGCTGGGCCTGGTGCTCGCGGCGGCCAAGCTGGTCAGCATCCACGGCACCCTGAAGGCCGGGGTGCCGCCGCTGGTCCAGTTCCTGGTCGGCGTCGTGCTCGCCGTCCCGGTGCTGGCCGCGCTGTGGGGAGCCGGCCGGCGGGCGGGGGTGGCCGCGACCGGTGCTGTGGTGCTCGCGCTGGCCGGCTACGCGGCCGCCGCGCTGAGCCTCGACGTCCTCACCGACCTCGCCGCGCTCGTGCAGCACCGCATCGGCCTGCTCACCCGGGCGGCCGGCACGCTGGTCGAGGAGCTGGGAGAGGCGCTGGCCGCGCTGGCGCTGCTGGTCGTCGTCCGGGGTCAGTCCTCGCGGCAGCAGTAGACGGTCAGCCCCGCCCGCTTGCCGAACACGAACGCGGTGGCCTCCTCGCCGGTCTCGCCGTCGTAGGCGATCTGCTGCGGGCCCGAGCGGGAGACCACCTCGACCGAGCGGGCCTGGTACTCCGCGTAGCCGGAGCTGCGGTCGCTGATGCCGAGCAGCGAGCCGAGGACGGCCCGGGACCGGCTGAAGCGGACGTCGGCGCGCAGGTACTGGACGTCGAGCAGCCCGTCCTCCAGCCGGGGGCGCCAGGCCGGGGCGAGCCCGCGCGGGGTGTACCGGCAGTTGCCGACGAAGAGGATCCAGACCCGCACCGGCCGGCCGTCGAGCAGCAGGGACACCGGCGTCCCGTGGCGCAGCGTCCGCGCGACGGCGACCGTCATCGCCGCCCACTTGCCCAGCCGGCCGGCGAGCGCGTCCCGTCGCCGCACCATCTCCGGGTAGCTGCCGATGCTGGCGGTGTTGAGGAACGGCGTCCCGTTCACGTCGGCGACGTCGACCTCGACCGCGCGCCCCGCCTCGACGGCCGCGGCCGCGTGCTCCAGCGTGTGGACGCCGACGTCGCGGGCGAAGTGGTTGAGCGTGCCGGCCGGGAGCACGGCCAGCGGCAGGTCGTGCTCGAGCGCCACGGTGGCCGCGGCCGCCACGCTGCCGTCGCCGCCGGCCACGCCCAGGGCCCGCGCCCGGCCCGAGCGCACGGGCCCGGCCAGCAGCTCGGCGACGGAGGTTCCGGCGTGCACCTCCAGGACCTCAGCGCGGGGGAGCAGTCCCCGGACGTCCTCGGCCGGGTCGTACCCGTCGGGGCCCGATCGCGGGTTGACCGCGACGACCAGCCCTTCGCCACCGGGGAGCGCCGGCGCCGACCGCGCCGTCCGCACCCGGGCGGGCGTCGTCGGGCGCACGGCCCACCAGTGCCGGCTGCCCGCGGCGACCGCCGCGCCCACGGCCAGGCCGGCCACGACGTCCCCCGGGTAGTGCACGCCCACGTGCACGCGCGAGTAGCCGACCGCCAGGCCCACCGGCGCCAGTGCCGCCCCGGCGAGCGGGCACTCGAGCGCGACCCCGGTGACGAACGCCCCCGCCGACGCGGCGTGCCCGCTGGGGAAGGAGTGGGTGGTCAGCGGGTGGTGCAGCAGCTTCTCCAGTGCGTGCCCGGCGAGGTCGGGACGGCGCCGGCTGAACACCTGCTTGAGGACGGCGTTGACCACGGTGCTCGACACCGAGAGCGAGCCGAGCCCGCGGATGGCCGCCCGCCGCAGCGGGCCGCGGCGCAGGCTGAGGAGCAGGCCGACCGCCATCCAGAGCCGGCCGTGGTCGGCGGCGGTGGTGAGGCGGCGCAGCCAGCGGTCGGCGGGGGAGTCGGGCAGGGCGCCGACCAGGGAGTGCAGCCGGGCGTCCCAGTGCCGGGCGCTGCGCATGCCGCCGGACGGTAGTGCGGGCGGCCCGGTGCGTGCGAGCACGGCACCCGATCGGGGACCCCCCGAAGGTGCTCATCCGACCCCGCTACGTGAACGCCGGAGGGGTTGACAACCGGCCTCCTCTCCCTGGAGTCGTTGGCCGGTCACAGACCGTGAGAGGTGTCGCGACCCTTGAGGGCCGGAACCGTTCTGAGCGTCATGACACGCCGCCCATTGCGTGAAAGGAAATGCACTCTGTCGAGGCGTCGCGGACCTACCCCTAGCGTCGCCCGGGTCGTTGGGCTCGCCCTTTTCGGGACTTCGGGCGTGCGCACAGGCAGTGGGAGTTCAGACGGGGAGGACCCATGGCTGCGGTGCCATTTCGAATGCATTCCAACTACGCGCTGGTCGACGAGGCGGAGATACCCCTTCAGCGCGACAACCCGCTCGTGATGGCGGTGCCGTGCGCCCCTGAGACCGTCGCGGTGGTGGGGCTGGGCTACGTAGGGCTGCCGACAGCCCTGTCGCTGCTGGAGACAGGCTGCCGTGTGATCGGCGTGGACGCCTCACCTGCGCGGATCGACGCCATCGTCGAGCAAGACGTGGACCTGCTGCCTGCGGACGTCGAACGTCTGCGCCGCCAGTTGGCCGGCGAGGACCTCGAGTTGACCGGGGACCCCGCCCGCATCGCCGACGCGGACGCCGTGATCGTCTGCGTCCCCACGCCGGTCACCCAGCAGTTGGTACCGGATCTGCGGGCGCTGGAGGGGGCGTGCCGGTCGGTCGTGAGCCACGCGCGTGCTGGTCAGACCGTGATCCTGACGTCGACGACGTACGTGGGGTGCACCCGGGCACTGCTCGAACAGCCGCTGCAGGAGCGCGGCCTGCGACCGGGTGAGGACGTGCACATCGCCTTCTCGCCCGAGCGGATCGATCCCGGCGTGCCCGACCACGTGCCGGCCGCCACGCCCCGGGTGGTCGGCGGCCTGACGCCGGCGTGCACCGAGCGGGCTGCTGCCGTCCTGCGCCACACCTGCCCGGTGGTGCACACGGTCAGCTCACCCGAGGCCGCGGAGATGACCAAACTCCTGGAGAACACGTTCCGGGCGGTCAACATCGCGCTGGCGAACGAGATCGCGGATGTCGCGGGGCACTTCAAGCTGTCCGCGACCGAGATCATCGATGCCGCCGCCACGAAACCGTACGGTTTCATGAAGTTCACGCCGGGCCCCGGCGTGGGTGGCCATTGCATCCCCTGCGACCCGCACTACCTGCTGTGGCAGTTGCGGGGGGACCGGGTGCAGGCGCCGATCATCGAGGCGGCCATGACCGGCATCGCGATGCGCCCCCGCCGTGTGATCACCAGGCTCCGCGAGCTGCTGGCCGAGCGCGGCCGCTCCCTGCGCGGAGCGGCGGTGCACCTGGTGGGCGTCTCCTACAAGCCTTCTGTCGCCGACGTGCGCGAGTCCCCGGCCTTGGAGATCCTGGCGGCCTGTTCCGCCGCCGGCGCCACGGTGGGCTACACGGACTCGTACGTTCCCGAGGTCGTCCTGCCCACCGGGGAGGTGCTGCGTTCGGTCCCCGTCGACGAGGTCGACGCCGACATCGTGCTGGTGCACACCGCCCACCCGGAGGAGGACCTCGCCTGGCTGGCGCAGCACGCCCTCGTGCTGGACGCCACCTTCCGCCTGGCCGATCTCCCCCAGCGGGAGCTGGTGTGACCGTGTTCCGACCGCATCGGCACGGAGGGCGGCTCTCGCCCCGGGAGGGCCGGTGAGCGCCGGACACCATCCCAGGCTGACGGCGGTCGCCGAGGAGTCCCGGCCGGGCGGCCTGCCGGATCCCGAGCACCCGCTCGTGCGGCCACTGTTCCCGGTCGGGAGCGCGGTCCCCGCGCTGCCGCCCGAGGGGTCCGCTGACCGCATCGAGTCGCGACCGGCCCGGCCGTCCCAGCTGGACCGCCTCGACCCGGGGTTGCGGCACGGCATCCGGCGCCTGCTCACCCTCGTCTGCCTGGTTCCGCTGCTCGCGCTGCTGGCCCCGGTGTTGCTCCACTTCCTGGACGACCCGATCGTCCTCAGCTACGGCGTGGGCGTGCTCATCGCGACGATCGTCTGCTTCTACCTGGCCTACACCCGGTACGACGACCTGGCCGACCCGCGGTTCAGCCGGGTCCCCGACGACGTGGGCGCCCCGCCGCTCCCGGCCATCCCGTCGGTCACCCTCCTCGTCGCGGTCATGAACGAGGTGGACGTGATCGACGCGTGCGTGCGGTCCATGCTCGGCTGCGACTACCCCGACGTCCAGGTGATCGTGGTGGACGACGCGTCCAGGGACGGGACCGCCGAGCGATTGCAGGAGCTGGCCGCGGAGCTGGACTTCACGCTGCTCGCGCTCGAGCGCAACGTCGGGAAGAAGAACGCGCTCGTGCGCGGGGCGGAGCTGGCCACCGGAGAGGTCCTCGCCTTCACCGACTCCGACTGCGTCCTGGCGCCCGACGCACTGCGTCGGTGCGTGGCCGCCCTCGTCGCGCACCCGAGCCTGGGGGCGGTCTCGGGGCACGCCCGGGCGCTCAACGCGGACGCCTCCCTGCTGTCGAAGATCCAGGACACCTGGTACGAGGGGTCCTTCCGGGTCACCAAGGCCGCCGAGTCGTCCCTGGGTTCGGTGACGTGCGTGTCGGGACCGCTGGCCGTCTTCCGGCGGGACGCCATCTGGAACTACCTGCCGGCCTGGGCCGCAGACCGGTTCCTGGGGGCGGAGTTCCGCTTCGCCACCGACCGCCAGCTCACCGGCTACGTCCTCGGGCAGCGGTGGCTCGGTCGCGACCTCAAGGCGGCCCACGCCGACTCGCCCTTCGTCACGGAGGTGGACCACCCCGAGCGCCGGTGGCGGGTGGGCTACGTGCGGTCGGCGCGGGTCTGGACCGTGGTGCCGGAGAGCGCCCGGGCGTTCCTCAAGCAGCAGATCCGGTGGAAGAAGAGCTTCATCCGGAACCTCTGCTTCACGGGCCGCTTCATGTGGCGCCGCGGGTTCGGCCCCGCCGGCCTCTACTACGGGCACGCCGCCTGGGTGCTGGCCGCCCCTGTCATGGCCGTCCGCCACCTGCTGTGGGCGCCGTTCAACGGGCTGTGGATGCTCTGCGCGCTCTACATCGCCGGTGTCGTCGTGAAGGGCTGTGCCTGGGGCGTGGCCTACCGGATCGACCACCCCGGCTCGCCGCGCTGGCGGTACCGGCCGCTGATGAGCCTGGTCTCCTCGGTGGTCCTGTCCTGGCTGCTGCTGTACTCGCTGGCCACGATGCGGCGCGGCGTCTGGTCGAGGGGCTCGTGATGGGCAGGTCCGCCCGCCCTACGCGCAGGCCCGCCGTCCTGCGCTTCGTCACGAGCACGATCGTCGTCCTCGCGATCGTGCTGCTCTACCTCTTCGTCCTCACCCGCGGGGCGATCCTGTGAGGGCCACGCTGGAGCGGCGGATCTCCCGGCGGACGCACGCCCGCACGGAGGCCGAGCGTGCCCGGGCGAACGCCCTCGCCCTCATGCCGGAGCTCACCCCGGTGCCCCGACGCCGGCTGTACCACCGCGGCCTCCAGGTGCTGGTCGGCCTGGTGTCCCTGACGCTGATCCTCGCGATCTTCGGTGGGACCTGGGCCTACCAGGACTGGCAGCGGGAAGTCGGGCCGCAGGTGGAGACCGAGACCGACCGGCTGCTCAGCCAGGCGGAGGTCGGGGAGTACCGCGCCGCCGCCGCGGCGGCGGCCGGGGCGCCGGCCGGTGCGGGCGCCGAGCCGATCGTGCTGACGTACCACGACATCGGCCCGAACGAGCAGGACAGCCCCTACATCGTCAGCGCCGAGCGGTTCGCCGCGCAGATGGCCATGCTCCACGAGGCCGGCTACCGGACGATCACCGCGGCGCAGTTCACCGACTACGTGCGCGGGACGTACACGCCGCCACCGCGGTCGGTGCTCATCACCTTCGATGACGGCACCGGCGGGCTGTACCGGTACGCGGACCCGATCCTCGCCGAGTACGACTTCACGGCCGTCTCCTTCATCATCACCGGTCGCGTCGGACTCCACCGGCCGTACTACCTCACCTGGCGGCAGGTCGAGTGGATGCACGACAGCGGGCGATGGGACTTCCAGTCGCACACCCACGACCTGCACACCGAGGTCCCCATCGCCCCCGGCGCGGTGGGCTCGGACCTGTCCAACCGGGTGTACGCCGACGGGCGCACCGAGTCGATGGCCGCGTTCCGGGCGCGCGTCACGGAGGACCTGGAGCGGTCCGTGCGGGACTTCGCCGACCAGAGGCTCCCGCAGCCGACCCTCTTCGCCTGGCCCTTCTCCGACGTCGGTGCCGAGGAGCTCTCGGACACGGCGGCGGTCGACTACGTGCAGGGCGAGGTCGCCCGCCTGTTCGACATCAGCTTCATCGACAAGCGTCTCGACGCCACGCCGGTCACCGAGGCGAACGTCGCGGCCCAGGTCGCCCAGCGCTTCGAGGTCCTGCGGGACGACACCACCGATTCGGTCTTCCGGGCGGTCGAGCGGATGGCGACCCTGCCGGTCACCGACCTGCGGCCGCTGGACGTGGAGAGGACGTGGCTCGAGCCCGGGGGCTTCCCCGCTCCCCTGGACCTCCACGACGACGTGGTGCAAGCCGATGCGAGCACGCTCACTTCCGTGACCGCGAACTGGGCGGTGCAGCGCACCAGCACGTGGACCGACTACGCCGTCGAGGCCGTGGTCGACGGGTTGGCGACCGGGGGTGACACCGCCGGGTTGCGGGTGCGCGTCGAGCACGCCGGCGAGATCGCGGTCCGGCTGTCCGGGAACAGCGCGCGCATCGAGGGGGCGGACGAGGTGCTCGTCGAGGCGCCGCTGGGGCCAGGGCCACACGCGCTCCGGGTGGAGGTCACCCCAGAGCAGACCGCCGCCTACGTGGACGGCCGTCTCCTGGGGACGGTCGCGGCCCCTGAGGACCGGTTCGCCGCTCAGGGCGGGTTCGGGTTGGTGGTGAGCCGCGCGTCGACGGACACGGCCTTCCCGGTCCTCCGAGACCTGCGGGTCCAGCCGTTGTGACGGGCAGACGTCGCCGTGGGCCGCCGGCCCCAGGGCGGCTGCTGCTCGTGCTGGTCGTCGTCGTGCTGACCGCCGGAGGCGCCCTCCACCTGGCGCAGGCCCTGTCGGAGCCGGCCGGGACCTGGCGGGCGGAGTTCCCCCGTGGCCACGACCTGATCACCAACGAGGTCGCCTACCGGGAACCGGACACGCCCGGCGTGCGGACGTCCCCGGACTGGATGGTCACCAGCGGCTCGTTGTTCGCCGACGACGGCGGGGCCAGAACCGGGCCGGTGGACGACGGCTCGCCGGACGTGGGATCACGGTCGGTCACCGGGTCGGCCGTTCTCCGCGCGGTGACCGTTCGGGACGACTTCCGCGACGTACAGGTGGTCCTGGACCTGCGGGTGGAGGCCATGACCGTCACCGACCGCACGGGACGACGGGACTACGACGGCGTCCACCTGTTGCTGCGGTACGCCGACCCGGACCAGCTGTACAGCGTCGACCTCTGCCGCCGGGACGACACCGTGACGATCAAGAAGAAGGCGCCGGACCCCGGGGACTCCGACGCGGCGAGCTACCACACCCTGGCCCAGGTGCCCTTCGACTGCACCCGGGGCCGGTGGTCGACGTTCTCCGTCCGGGTCGGCAACGAGGACGGGGGGGTGCGGCTCACCCTGTCCACGCCGGAGCGCGAGGTCCTGTCCGCGGTCGACGACGGGGCGGGCGGCTCCCCTCCGCTGACCGGTGCCGGGCGGGTCGGCGTCCGGGGCGACAACACGGCCTTCCGCTTCCGCGACCTCGTCATCTGCCCGGCCGGGGAGCGTGGCTCCGGGGCTGAGGCCTTCTGCCGCGCGCGGTAGGCGGGACTTCACCCGGGACGCAGCCAGGCGGTCCACCGCTCGACGGCCAGGTAGCCCATGCGCTCGTACACCGGTCGCCCGTCGTCGCTGGCGATCAGGACGGCGGGCTCGTCCGGGCGCCCAGCGTCGCCGCCCAGGTGACCGCCGCCCCGGCGCCGTGGCCCCGGGCGCGCGGCAGGGTGGCGACGTACTCCACCAGCGTCACGCCGGCGTGCCGGTGTGCGGCCGCGACGGCGACCGGCTCCCCGTCGACCTCCGCGATCCAGACCCGGGTCGCCGTCGTCAGGATGCCCGGCCCGAGCAGGTCGCCGGGGTGCAGCGGCTCGAGGTCGGGCATCGGACAGCCCTCACCCAGGACCCGCTCGGCGCGCGCGAGGTCCTCGGCGGTGGTCACCTCCCGCACCTGTGCGCCGCGCTCCGGCAGGTCGGGGCCGGGAGCCGGCAGGCGCACCATGAGCGGCGGGTGGCCGATGAGGACGAGGCCGTGGGACGCCAGGTCCTGGGACGGCCAGGGGCTGAGCAGCAGGTAGGGCACCTCGGCGGGGAAGAGCTCCCCGATCTCGGCGAGGGTGGCCGCCGGGTCGGTCGGCGGCTGCGTGAGGACGACGGGGTTGGTCAGGGCGCCGCGGTCGCCGATCCACCCGCCCGCCCACCGAGGCGTCGACCGGCTCGGCCGGCCGGCGCTGCGGGCGACCTCGACCGGCCACGACGCGTGGGCCAGCACCGCCTGGCGGACGAGCGTGTCGCCCGGGTCGAGGTCCGGCTCCCAGCCGGTGGTGAGGTGTTCTCCTTCGGGCGGCACGATCGAGGCGGCCATCGGGCCACGATCCCAGCCCGGCTCTCCGGGGGACAGGTGCCCGAGGGCCCTCCGCTCAGGCCTTGCGGCGGGCGCGGTAGGCGGCGACCGTCGAGCGGCTGGCGCAGGTGTTCGAGCAGTACCGCCGGCTGGCGTTGCGCGAGGTGTCGACGTAGACGTTGTCGCAGCCCTCGGCGGTGCAGACGCCGATCCGCTGCCAGCCGTGCTGGACCACCACCTGCGACAGGCCCATCGCGACCGTCGTCGTCAACTGCTCCAGCACGGGGGCCTCGGGCCGGGCGTAGTGCAGGTGCAGCTCGCCGTCGTGGTCGGTGGCGTAGGGCTGCGGGGAGGCCAGTGCCAGCAGGGCGTTGAGCCGCTCGATCACCTCGGCCTGCGACCCCGCGACGGCGACCGCACGGACCAGGTCGGCGGTCTCCGCGGCCTGGGCGGTCTGCCGGGAGGTGAGCTCGGTCGCGGTGCCCGGCTCGAACCACTCGTCGTGGGCGCGCAGGAACGCCGCGGCCCAGTCCGGTTCGCCGCGGTCGGTGTTGGCCAGGTCGATGGCGAGCTCGACGGCGCTCGACCCGTAGGTGTCGTAGTCCATGGAGCCCCCTACCGGCGCGGCGACACGTAGGTGACGTACCTCATTTGACCCCCTACGGTCGCGTCCCTAGTCTGTAGGGGGTCAACGACATTTGACTCCCTACTCTTCCCGTTCCGTGCTCGTGTGAAGTGAGTTCTGCCGTGCGTGCGTACCTGTCCGTCTGGCGTCTGCCGTCCGCCCCGGTGCTCCTCGTGGCCGGGTTCGCCGGCCGCCTCCCGTCGGCCATGGTCCCGTTGGCGCTGCTGCTCATGGTGCAGCAGCAGACCGGTTCCTACGCCGTCGCCGGCCTCGCGTCGGCCGTCCACGGGATCGCGATGGCGGCCATGGCGCCGGTCCTCGGGCGGCTGGCCGACCGGCGGACCCCCCGGCCGGTCCTGCTCGCCCAGACCGCGGCCTACCCGGTCCTGCTCGCCCTGCTCGTCGCGGTCGTCCTGGGCGGTGCCCCGACCCCGGTGGTCGTCGCCGCCGCGGCGGCTGCCGGTGCCGGGACGCCGCTGGTGTCGGGCACCGTCCGCGCGCTGTGGTCCCGCGTCGACCCGCGGGTGCGCCCGACGGCGTTCGCGCTGGACGCGACCGCCACCGAGCTCGTGTTCGTCGCCGGCCCCACCGTGGTGGCGGCCCTGGCGGTGCTGGTCGGCCCGGCGTGGGCCGTGGGCGTGGCCGGGGTGCTCGCCGCCGGCGGTGCGCTCGGGATCGCGACCTCGCGGGCGATGCGCGGCTGGGCCCCCGCGCCGGCCGTGGAGCGGACCTCCCCACTGGCCACCGTGCTCGCTCCCGGGATGCCGCGTGTGCTGGCCAGCGGATCGGCCCTGATGCTCGGGTTCGGCGCGCTCGAGGTCGCCGTCCCGGCGTTCGCCGACGCCGCGGGCTCGCCGGGGATGTCCGGCGTCCTGCTGGCGCTGTGGTCGCTGGGGTCGGTGGCCGGCGGGCTGTGGTTCGGCGCCCGGGTGGTCAGCGTCTCCCTGCCGCGGCAGTACCGCTGGCTGCTGCTCGGCGTGACCATCGGCCTGGCGCCGCTCACCGCGGCGTCCGACCCCTGGGTGCTCGGCGCCCTGCTCTTCCTGGGCGGGACGGCGATCGCGCCCACGCTGACCGTGCAGAACAGCCTGGTCGGCGCGCTGGCCCCCGCGCACGCCACGACGGAGGCGTTCACCTGGCTGTCGACCATGGCCACCGGTGCCTCCGCGGTCGGTGCCGCGCTCGGGGGCGCGCTGATCGAGACCCCGGCCGGCGTCAGCGGCAGTCTGGTGCTGGCCGTCGCCGGCGCGGCGCTCGCGGTCGCCGCGACGCTCGTCCCCGGCCGGCACCGGGCCCGCCGTCCCGCCGTCGAGGCGGTGGCGGTCTGAGCGTCGACGCCGGTCCGCCCGGGACCCCCCGGCGGACCGGCGTCCCGTGCGCTGGTAGTCTTCCTTCTCGGTGGTTCCGGGGGGACTCGGACCCCGGGAGGCTTCGCCTAGTCCGGTCTATGGCGCCGCACTGCTAATGCGGTTTGGGTTAACCCCCATCCCGGGTTCAAATCCCGGAGCCTCCGCGCACGACAACTGAACACACGCACCCGTAGCTCAACGGATAGAGCATCTGACTACGGATCAGAAGGTTAGGGGTTCGAATCCCTTCGGGTGCACGTCTGGTTGAGACAGCGTCGCGGCCCCGTTCCCCTCGTGGGAGCGGGGCCGCGGTGTGTCTCAGCGCCGGCGGCGGGTGGGGCCCCAGGGCTTCCAGATCGCCAGCACCGAGGCCACGACCAGGGCGGTCCCGGAGGCGAACGCCGGGAAGAGCAGGTTGACCGGGCCGCGGCCGAGGTCGTCGGCCAGGACGGGGCCGGCGGAGCGGACCAGGGCCGCGGTCGCGGCCACCTGTGGCTGCAGCAGGACCGGCACGAGCGCCACCAGCGCGAGGTTGATCAGCAGCTTTCCCAGCACCCACCGCGTGCGGACGACGCCCCAGCGGCTGCCCAGCCCGAGCAGCACGCCGCTGCCGAGGCTGCCCAGCCCGAGCAGCACGCCGCTGCCGAGGCTGCCCGACCCCAGCGTGAGCAGCACCGGGACGGCGAACGTGGCCAGTGCCGTGTAGCTCGACGCCACCAGGAACGGGTCGTCGGAGGTGAACGCGGTGACCGCGAGCACGCCCAGGACGACGTCGGCACCCAGCCACCCCAGCGAGCAGGCCAGGTGCACCAGCAGGACCAGGCGGCGGGTGTCGCGGCCCAGGCGCAGCCGCACGGCGGGAGCGGTGGACGTCGCGGTCATCGCGAACTCCTCGGCGAGGGGGTCGGCCTCGACCGTACGCCAGACCGTTCGGCACTGAAAGGTCAGGTACCTGAGGAACCGCGCTAGGGTGACCGCGTGCCCCGGCCTCCCGGCGGCCCGCCGATCGGGCTGCTCCTCGCCCGCGTCGCGCGGGAGGTCAGCCGCGCGTTCGACGCCCGGCTCGCGGCCGCCGGCGGGTCGCGCACCGTGTGGCTGGTCCTGCTCGCCCTCCGCGGCGGTCCGGTCGCCACCCAGCGGGAGCTCGCCGAGGCCCTCGGCGTGCGTGCCGCGACCCTCACCCAGCAGCTCGACGCCATGGAGGCCGCCGGCCTCGTCGCTCGCGTCGCCGACCCCGGCAACCGGCGGGTGCGCCGGGTGGAGCTGACCGACGCCGGGCTGGCGCTGTTCGACCGGCTGCGGGACGCCGCCCGCGCGCACGACGAGCAGCTGCGCGCCGGCCTGGCCGCGGACGACCTCGCCCGCCTCGCCGCCGTGCTGGATCGGATGCGCCGCAACGTCGCCGAGGACTGACCTCCGGCGCGCGTCGAGGCACGTGAACTCGTGGCGGTCAGTGGCTGATGGCCACGAGTCCGCAGGTCTCGGCGGGGGGTCCGAGCGCGCCGCCGCCGGCGTCGTCACGGAGGGGAGGGGTCTCCGGGCAGCGGCACCTCCCAGCGTATGACGGTCCCTCGGCCGTCCGGCCGGGCGTCCACCGTCGCCCGGCCCCCGAGCCGCTCCGCCCGGGTGCGCAGGTTCGCCAGGCCGTTGCCGCGCGGCGCGCCGTCCGGGATGCCACGCCCGTCGTCGGTGACGGTCAGGGCGAGGGAGCCGTCGTGGACGGCGATGCGGACCGTGGCCGTGCTCGCCCCGGCGTGCCGCGCGACGTTGCTCAACGACTCCCGCAGGACGGCGGTCACCCCGTCGACGACCTCCCCCGCGGGAACCGCGTCCACGGGGCCGCCGAACTCGACCACGGGGCTGAACCCGAGGACGCGCACGCTGGTCTCGGTCACGTCGAGGACCGACCGGCGCAGCGCGTGGTCCCCGTCCGGCGTCCGCCCGAGGTCGAAGATCACCGTCCGCAGTTCGCGGATGACCTCGTCGGTCTCCTCGACCAGCGGTGCCAGCACCGGGGCCAGCTCGGGGTGCCGCCGGCCGGCGGAACTGAGCCGCAGGCCGAGGGCGAACACCCGCTGGATGGTGAGGTCGTGCAGGTCCGTGGCCATCCGGTCGTGCTCCTCGTGCAGCGTGAGCTGGCGCTGGGCGGCCAGGCGCTCGCGGGAGTGCCGGAGCACGCTCTGTCGCATCGTCTCCACCGACGCGGCGATGGTCACGAGCTCCTGTGCGCCCTGCGCCGAGATGGGGCGGTCGTGGTCGCCGGCGGCCACGGCCTGGACGTCGGTCAGCAGGCGTTCCAGGGGGCGGGTCAGCCGGCGGCGCAGGAGGGGGACGGTCAGCAGCGCCACGGTGAGGGCGACCACCAGGGCGCCGATGGACACGCCGTTGGCCACGGCCTGGGCGGCGGCGATGTGGTCGAGCTGCACCCGGGTGAGCTGCGCGGTCCGGGCGGTCAGCGCGTCGGACCGCTCGCGCAGGGTGTCGAAGAGCGCCTTGCCGGTCGTGTCGAGGTCGCGCTGCACGTCGTCCGGCACCGCGCCGAGCGACCGGGCGGCGATCTGTGGCTGCGCCACCTGCTCGTCCCAGGACTGGGCGGCCGCGGTGACCTGCCGGAGCAGGTCGAGGCCCGTCGCGTCGTCCCGCAGCAGCTCGGTCAGTCGGACCTCGAGGGACTCGGCGTCGGCCCGGCCGCGGTCGTAGGGTTCGAGGAAGGTGTGGTCGCCGGTGAGCAGGTAACCCCGCTGGCCCGTCTCCTGGTCCACGAAGGCGACGGTGAGGTCCGTCGCCGCCTGCCGGGCCGGCAGGACCGTGCCCTCGAGGCGGTTCACCGACATGAGCACCGACAGGCGGGCCAGACCCGCCACCGTGCCGCCGGTCAGCAGCAACGCCACCATGACCAGGACGACCAGCTGGACCGTGCCGCGCAGCGTCGAGACCCGGGACCGCAGGGCGAACCTCCCCGGGCCCGGGTCCGCGCGTCGAGTTCGCTCCGGTGCTCCCGCGGGCACCGCTCCATGGTGGGGCCGGGCGGCCCCCCAGGTCAGCCCCTGCTCGGAGATTGAGGGGCGGGGGGCCGGTCCTGACGGTCTGGCCGCGTTGGTCGGTCCACCCAGCAGTGGGTGGCCACTCGTTGCCGGCTGCCCCCGCCCGACCTCACTGTGACTCGCGTCACTCGAACGGGTCAAGTGGGGTCCGGCGTGTCGTCCCGGGCCCCCGCAATGGGCGTGTCACCCGACGCGGCGGAGCACCTCGGGGCCGAGTTGGTCGACCGCGGTGTGCCCGGTGAGCCCGAGCGTGAGGTCGAACTCACCCAGCACGTCGGACACGACCTGGCGCACGCCGGCCTCCCCGCCCAGGCCCAACCCCCACGCGAACGGCCGGCCCAGCAGGACGGCGCGCGCACCCAGTGCCACCGCGATGAGGACGTCCGCGCCGCTGCGCACCCCGCTGTCGAGGAGCACCGGGGCCCGGCCGCCGACGGCCGCGACCACGTCCGGGAGCGCGTCCAGCGCTGCCACCGAGCGGTCCACCTGGCGCCCGCCGTGCGTGCTGACGACGACGCCGTCCACCCCCTGGTCGAGCGCCCGCCGCGCATCGTCCGGGTGGAGCACGCCCTTCAGCAGGATCGGCAGGCGGGTGCGGCCGCGCAGCCAGGCCAGGTCGTCCCAGGTGATGGACGGTCGGGAGTAGATCGACAGGAACGTCTCGACGGCGGCTCGCGGCAGCGGCGAGCGCAGGTTGGCCAGCAACGGCCCGGGCCAGGCCCGCGCCATCCCGACCAGCGCCCGCACCGCGGACACCGTCGGCCGCGGCTGCCGGTCCCGCTGCGCCGTGGCACCGGGCTCGGTGGGCGCCGGCGCCGCCGCCCGCTCCTCGACCAGCCGCCGGAACACCGGGTCGCAGGTGTACTGCGCGATGCCCTTGCCGAGCGCGAAGGGCAGGTGCCCCAGGTCCAGGTCGCGCGGGCGCCAGCCCAGCATCGTGGTGTCGAGGGTGACCACCAGGGCCTCGCAGCCGCTGGCCTCGGCCCGCGCCACCAGGCTCTCGACCAGTTCGTCGGACGTCGACCAGTACAGCTGGGACCAGCGCGGCGAGGACCCCATCTCCGCGGCGCACTCCTCCATGGACACCGACGCCTGGTTGGAGAACACCATCGGCACGCCCAGCCCGGCCGCCGCGCGCGCGACCGCGAGGTCGGCCTCCGGGTGCACCAGTTCGAGCGCGCCCACCGGACCGAGCAGCAGCGGGGCGGGCAGCCGCCGTCCGAAGAGCTCGACCGAGGTGTCGCGGACGCTCACGTCGCGGAGCACCCGCGGGACCACCGCCCACCGGTCGAAGGCCGCCCGGTTGGCCCGCTGGGTGGCCTCGTCGCCGGCGCCTCCGGCCACGTAGGCGTACGCGCGGGCGCTCAGGTGGGCGCGCGCCCGCCGCTGCAGGGCCCGCGCCGCCGTCGGGACCCGCGGCCGCCGGCCGTACACCCCGGCGCGGTAGACCTCGTCCTGCCGACGTCGGCCGGTACCCGCCGCTGAGTCCACCCGGCCACCGTAGTGAGCGCCCCGTCACAGTTCCGCCACGGCCCAGGACCGGATTTCTCGCGACACGCCGCCGCGACACGCGCAACCGGTCGGTAGAGCCACTCCACCGGGGGTTCGCGCAGGTCATCATGGGGTCCGCGCACGACGCATCGGGGATGCGGCGGCGTGCAGGAGTTCCAGGGGGAAAGTGCACGTGCCGGTCCTCACGCGGCCAGGTCGGCGGGCCGGCCGCAGCGTCCCCCTCTCGGTCGGCGTGTGGACGGTCGGGCTGGCGGCCGTCGTCGTCACCGCCGGGATCGCCGGTGCGGCACCCGCGCTCGCCGTCGACGACCCCACCCGGCCCGACGCCCGCGTCACCCACGGCCCGAGCTGCCGTCCCGGCGGGGTCGTCATCGAGGTCACCGGGGGCACCGTCGCCTACGCCGTCACCCTCGCCACGACCCGGCAGCCGGCCGGCGAGGCCGTCGCGGAGGTGGCTCCCGGCGCGGTCGTGGTGCTGAGCACCGGGGAGGTCGACTGGGGCGAGACCATCGACCCCCTGCTGCGGTACGCGGCGCTCGACGGCTCGGGCACCGCCTTCGTCGACGAGCTCGACGGCTACAACTTCACCCGGCCCGCGGCGGAGGACTGCGCCGCCATCGCCGCGCCGCCCGCCGCTGCCGAGGTGCCGTCGCCGGGGACCCCGCCGGTCGCGCTCCCGGACGGCGGTCCGCTCGAGCCCGGCGGGGTCGAGCCGGCCGCCGTCGACGCCGCTCCGCGGGAGGCCGCGGCCGGGTCGCCGCTCCCGGGGGACGACGGCGTCGCGTGGCCGGCGCTGGCGGCGGGCTTCGCGGTGCTGGCCGGGGCGGCCGGGATGGCCGCCGTCTCCGGACGCCGGCGCGCCCGGCCGCAGGCCTCCCCGCCGTGCGGTCCGCCGCCTCCCGGGAGCGCCTGAGCGCTCCGTCGGCGACCATGGAGGGGTGCCGCGCACCGAGGACGCACTCGCGCAGGACCTCCCCGCCGACGACGTCCCGCCCGACGCCGCCCGCCTGCCCGGTGCCGCACCACGCCCCGCCGAGACCTGGCTGCGCATCGTGCAGGTGCACGACCGCATCACGCGGCGCGTCGACTCCGCCCTCCACCGCAACCACGACCTGTCCCTCACCGGCTTCGAGGCGCTGCGGCGGATCGCCGACGCGCCGGACGAGCGGGCGACGATGGGAGAGGTCGCCGAGGCGATCGGGCTGTCCCGCGCCGGGGTGACCAGCACGGTCAGCCGGCTGGTGGCCGACGGCCTCGTCGTCCGGGAGCGGACGGCGGGGGACCGGCGCCTGCTGCACGCCCGGCTCACCCCCGCGGGGCGGGCGAAGGTCGAGGAGGCGGCGCCCACCCACGACGGGCTGGTCGCCCACCTGCTCACCCTCCTGGGTGACGACGCGGCCGTCGTCACCGACGCGCTGGCCCGGGTCTCCGCCGCGGCGCGATCCCGCCGCTGAGAAAGGACCCCGCTACCCCCGCCACTCGTCGAAGGACCCCGTTCTCCTCACGCCTCGCACGCTCGGCGCGAGTCTCGGAACGGGGCCGGGGACCCTGCAGGGGGCCGGGCGCACTCGTCCGGGGGACACTTCAAGCCCGTAGTGTTTCCCGGGTCCCCGGTGCGGGCAGGACGCGATCATGCAGGTGGGGATCGAGGAGTGCTCCGTGGTCGTGCCGACGGTCGGCCGACCGTCGCTCGACGTGCTGCTCGACGCCCTCGCCCAGGCTCCCGGTCCGCGCCCGGCGGAGCTGGTCCTGGTCGACGACCGCCCGTCCGGGGCGCCGCTGCGGCCGGAGCGGCCCGGGCTGCCGCCGGTCCGCGTGGTCCGCACCGGCGGCGGGGGCCCGGCGCGCGCCCGCAACCTCGGCTGGCGCACCGCCCGCACCGAGTGGATCGCCTTCCTCGACGACGACGTCGTGCCCGACCCCGACTGGTACGAGCGGCTCGCCGAGGATCTCAGCGCGCTGCCGGCCGACGTGGCCGGCAGCCAGAGCCGCGTCCGCGTCCCCCTGCCCGAGGGCCGCCGCCCCACCGACTGGGAGCGCGGCACCGCGGGCCTGGCCGCCAGCTCCTGGATCACCGCCGACCTCGCCTACCGGCGCTCCGCCCTCGCCACGGTCGGCGGCTTCGACGAGCGCTTCCCGCGGGCGTTCCGCGAGGACTCCGACCTCGCCCTGCGGATCATGGACACCGGTGCCCGGCTGACCCGCGGGCAGCGCCGGATCACCCACCCGGTGCGGCCGGTGGACCGCTGGGTGAGCCTGCGGGTCCAGGCGGGCAACGCCGACGACGTCCTCATGCGCCGCCTCCACGGGCGGGACTGGCGCGAGCGCGCCGACGCCCCGCTCGGCCGCCGTCCGCAGCACCTGGCGGTCACCGCCGCCGGCGTCGCCGCGCTCGGCCTGGCCGCCGCCCGCCGTCCGAGGGCCGCCGCCCTGGGCGCGCTGGCCTGGGCCGCGGGCACCGCCGAGTTCGCCTGGGCCCGCATCGCCCCCGGGCCGCGGGACCGCGCCGAGGTGACCACGATGCTGGCCACCAGCGCGCTGATCCCCCCGCTGGCCATCTGGCACCTCCTGCGCGGCGCGGTGCGGCACCGCCGGGTGCGGCCGTGGAACGGGCTGCCCGACCTGGTGCTGTTCGACCGCGACGGCACCCTCGTCCGCGACTACCCGTACAACGGCGACCCCGCGCTGGTGAAGCCGGTGCCGGGCGCGCGGGAGGCCGTCGACGCGCTGCGCGCCCGCGGCGTGCGGGTCGGCGTGGTGAGCAACCAGTCCGGCGTCGCGCGCGGGCTCATCACCCGCGACCAGGTGGACGCCTGCATGGCCCGGCTGGACGAGCTCCTGGGACCGTTCGACACCGTCCAGGTCTGCCCGCACGGGCCCGACGACGGCTGCGTCTGCCGCAAGCCGGCGCCGGGCATGGTCAAGGCCGCCTGCGCCGAGCTCGACGTCGACCCGGCCCGCTGCGTGGTGATCGGCGACATCGGCGCCGACGTCGAGGCCGCGGCCGCCGCCGGGGCCTCGGCGATCCTGGTCCCCACCCCCGTCACCCGGAAGGCCGAGGTCGCCGCCGCCCCGCGCCGCGCGGACACCCTGACCGCGGCGGTCGACGACGTCCTGGCGGGCTCGTGGTGATGGCCCGCGAACCCGCCCCCCGGCGCACCGTGCTCGTCGCCCGGCTGGACTCGGCCGGTGACGTCCTGGTGCAGGGCCCGCTGGTCCGGGCCGTGGCCGCGGGAGCCGACCGGGTCGTGTTCCTGGCCGGGCCCGCCGGCGCCGAGGCCGCGGGCCTCCTGCCGGGGGTCGACGCGGTGTGGACCTGGTCCTGCCCCTGGGTCCTCGGCGACCCGCCGCCGGTCGACCCCGCCGACCTGGCCGCGCTCACCGACCGCGTCCGCGCCCTCGCGCCCGACGAGGCGGTGGTCTCCACGTCCTTCCACCAGTCGCCCCTGCCCCTGGCGCTGGTGCTCCGCACGGCCGGCGTGCCGCGGATCTCCGCGATCAGCGTCGACTACCCCGGCTCGCTGCTCGACGTCCGCCACCGGGTGGACGACGACCTGCCCGAGCCGGAGCGGGCCCTGTCCCTCGCCCGCGCCGCCGGGTTCGAGCTGCCGCCCGGCGACGACGGCCGGCTGGAGGTGCGCCGGCCCCTGCCCCCGGTGGCGCACGAGCCGGGCTCCCGGGGCCCCTTCGAGCCCGGCTACGTCGTCCTCCACCCCGGAGCGTCGGTCCCGGCGCGCGCGTGGCCCGCACAGCGGTGCGCCGAGGCGGTCGAGGCGCTGACCGACGCCGGCCACCGGGTGCTGGTCACCGGGGGGCCGGGCGAGCGCGCGCTCACCGCCGCCGTCGCCGGCACCCGCGGGGTCGACCTCGGCGGGTCCACCTCGCTGGCGGAGATGGCGGCGCTGCTCGACGGCGCCGCCGCGGTCGTCGTCGGCAACACCGGCCCGGCGCACCTGGCCGCCGCCGTCGGGACGCCCGTCGTCTCGCTGTTCTCCCCGGTCGTGCCGGCCGCGCGGTGGGCGCCCTACGGCGTGCCGACCGTCCTGCTCGGCGACCAGGACGCACCCTGCCGCGGCACCCGTGCCCGCGAGTGCCCGGTGCCGGGTCACCCCTGCCTCTCGTCGGTGAGCGCAGCCGACGTCGTCGCGGCCGTCGAGAAGGTGGTGAGCGCGTGAGGGTCCTGCTCTGGCACGTGCACGGGTCGTGGACCACGGCGTTCGTGCAGGGGCGGCACGAGTACCTGCTGCCGGTCACCCCGGATCGCGGCCCGGACGGGCTGGGCCGGGCCCGCACCTGGGACTGGCCGGCGTCGGCCCGCGAGGTGACGCCGGCGCAGCTCCGGGAGGAGGACGTCGACGTCGTCGTCCTGCAGCGCGTGCGGGACCTGGACCTGGTGCGCGAGTGGCTGGGCCGCGAGCCCGGGCGGGACCTGCCCGCGGTGTTCCTCGAGCACAACGCCCCGGGGCTGGAGCCCGACGACGGGCCGGTCCCGCACACCCGGCACCCGCTGGCCGAGCGGTCGGACATCCCGATCGCCCACGTCACCCACTTCAACCGGCTCTTCTACGACAACGGCCGGGCGCCGACGACGGTGGTCGAGCACGGCATCGTCGACCCCGGCGAGCGCTGGACCGGCGAGCTGGCCCGCGCGGCCGTCGTCACCAACGAGCCGGTGCGCCGCGGTCGCACGGTCGGCGCCGACCTGCTGCCCGGGCTGGCCGCCGTCGCGCCGGTCGACGTCTTCGGCATGGGGCTGGCCGGCCTGCACGAGCGCTACGGCCTCGACCCCGGCCGGGTGGCGCTGTTCGACGACCCGCCCCAGGCCGCGATGCACGCCGAGCTGGCCCGCCGCCGGGTGTACGTGCACCCGGTCCGCTGGACCTCCCTCGGGCTGTCGCTGCTGGAGGCGATGCACCTGGGCATGCCGGTGGTCGGCCTGGCCACGACCGAGGCCGTGGAGGCGGTGCCGGCCGAGGCGGGCGTGCTGTCGACGGACCCCGAGCGTCTCTGGAGCGCGGTGCGCACGTTCCTGCACGACGCGGACGCCGCCCGGCTGGCCGGCAAGGCCGCCCGCGCGGCGGCGCTGGAGCGCTACGGGCTCCAGCGCTTCCTGACCGACTGGGACCGGCTGTTGGAGGAGGTGACGCGGTGAGGGTGGACCTGGTCAGCGAGCACGCCAGCCCCCTGGCGGCGATCGGCGGCGTGGACGCCGGCGGTCAGAACGTGCACGTCGCCGCCCTCGCGGCCGGGCTCGCCGCGCGCGGGCACGAGGTCACCGTGCACACCCGCCGCGAGGACCCGGCCCAGCCCGAGCGCGTGCGCACCGCCGACGGCTACGACGTCGTGCACGTGACCGCGGGGCCGGCGCGGGTGCTCCCCAAGGACGACCTGCTGCGGCACATGCCGGAGTTCGCCGCGGACCTGCGCCGGACCTGGGCCGCGGCGCCGCCGGACCTGGTGCACGCGCACTTCTGGATGAGCGGGCTGGCCTCGGTCGCGGCGGCCGGCACGGGGCGGGCGGGGGCGGGGCGGG
>NZ_JBJGYU010000049.1:0-24709 GCF_054050155.1 Geodermatophilus sp. SYSU D00703
CCCCCCCCCCCCCCCCCCGGCGCCGCCCCCCCCCCCCCCCCCCCCCCCCCCCCCCCCCCCCCGCGCCCCCCCCCGCCCCCCCCCCCCGGCGCGGCGCATGGGAAGGGCGGGGTCCTCGCTCAGTCGAGGTAGTCGCGCAGCACCTGGGAACGGCTCGGGTGGCGCAGCTTCGACATCGTCTTGGACTCGATCTGCCGGATCCGCTCGCGGGTCACGCCGTAGACCTGGCCGATCTCGTCCAGCGTGCGCGGCTGGCCGTCGGTGAGGCCGAAGCGCAGCCGGACGACGCCGGCCTCCCGCTCGGACAGGGTCTGCAGGACGCTGGTCAGCTGGTCCTGCATGAGCGTGAAGCTCACCGCGTCGACGGCGACCACGGCCTCGGAGTCCTCGATGAAGTCGCCCAGCTGGCTGTCGCCCTCGTCGCCGATGGTCTGGTCGAGGCTGATCGGCTCCCGGGCGTACTGCTGGATCTCCAGCACCTTGTCGGGGGTGATGTCCATCTCCTTGGCCAGCTCCTCCGGGGTGGGCTCGCGGCCCAGGTCCTGGAGCAGCTCGCGCTGGATGCGGCCGAGCTTGTTGATGACCTCGACCATGTGCACCGGGATGCGGATGGTGCGGGCCTGGTCGGCCATGGCGCGGGTGATGGCCTGCCGGATCCACCAGGTGGCGTACGTGGAGAACTTGTAGCCCTTGGTGTAGTCGAACTTCTCGACCGCGCGGATCAGGCCCAGGTTGCCCTCCTGGATCAGGTCCAGGAACGCCATGCCGCGGCCGGTGTAGCGCTTGGCCAGGGAGACCACCAGGCGGAGGTTGGCCTCCAGCAGGTGGTTCTTGGCCCGCTCGCCGTCGCGGACGATCCAGTTGAGGTCGCGGCGCATCTGCGGGGAGAGCTTCTGGCCCTCCTCCTCGGCCTGGCGCAGCCGCTCGGCGGCGTAGAGGCCGGCCTCGATGCGCTTGGCGAGGTCGACCTCCTCCTCGGCGTTGAGCAGCGCGACCTTGCCGATCTGCTTGAGGTAGGCGCGGACCGAGTCGGCCGAGGCGGTGAGCTCGGCGTCCTTGCGGGCCTGGCGGAGGGCCTCGGACTCCTCCTCGTCGTCCCACTCGAAGTCGCCGCCCTCGGCGGCGGCCTCCTCGGGGGTGGGCTCGGCGTCGGCGACCCCGTCGGGGCCGGCGACGACGGTCTCGTCGATCTTGAGACCCTCGCCGTCGACGACCGCGACCGCGGCGTCGTCGGTGGCCACGGCGGTCAGCACGGCACCGCCCTCACCGGTACCCGGCGACGGCGCGATGCTCGGCTTGCGCGGACCCTTCGCGGCGCTGGTCTTCGCCGGTGCCTTCTTGCGGGCCGGGGCCTTGGCCGGGCTGGCCTTGGCGTCGCCTGCGGATACCGGTGCGCTGGTCCGGGTGGCCCGGGGGGCGGCGGCAACCGTCCTGGAGCGACTCGAGGTGCTCGCTGCGGCTGCTTCCGGTGCTGGCTGGTCGGCGGGCACTCAGGTTCCTTCCCGTTCTGGGTGCGTTCCCCGGGGGGCCGTCTGGCCCCCGGGCAGCGGCCTCGGCCGGCGTCCGGAGCGGGAGAGGTCCCGTCGAAGCGACCGGCGTTTGGCCGGTGCGGGCGCGGGGGATGCCTCTCGGCTGAGGAGCGACGGGGCGGGGCTCTCCCATTGTAACGACGGACTGCGCTGAAACCACCGTTGCGGGCCCGTCGTGCTCGCTCGCAGGGGGTGAGCGGCCCAGCCCAGGAGCGTTCTCACCCTCCGTGCCGACGCCGCAGCCGATGGGCACGCAGCGCCGGGGTCACTGCCCGATGCGCTCCTCCGCGGCAAGGGCCGCCCCGACGATGCCGGCGTCGTTGAGCAGCTGCGCCGGGACGACGGGGGTGCGCGTGGACAGCAGCGGCACCCACTTGTGGGCCTTCTTGCTCACCCCGCCACCCACGATGACCAGGTCCGGCCACACCCCGGCCTCGAGGACGTCGAGGTAGCGGTCGACCCGCTTGGCCCACTGCGACCAGCTGAGGTCCTCGCGGTCACGTGCCGCCGCGGACGCCCGCTTCTCGCCGTCCTCGCCGTCGACCTGGATGTGCCCGAACTCGGTGTTGGGCACGAGGACGCCGTCGGTGAACAGGGCACTGCCGATGCCGGTGCCGAAGGTTAGCATCAGCACCACGCCGCTCTTGTCCCGGCCGGCCCCGTAGCGCATCTCGGCCAGCCCGGCGGCGTCGGCGTCGTTGAGGGTCTGCACCCCGTCGGGGAGGACGGCGTCGAGCCCCGCGGCGACGTCGGTGCCCAGCCACGTCTTGTCGACGTTGGCGGCGGTGTGGGCGACACCGTGCTTGAGGACGCCGGGGAAGGTGACCCCGATCCGCCCGGTCCAGTCGAAGTACCGCACGATGTGCGCCACGACGTCATAGACCGGCTGCGGGAGAGCCGGCTGCGGGGTCTCGATGCGCAGCCGTTCGCCCTGCAGCTCGCCCTTGTCGAGGTCGACCACGCACCCCTTGATCCCGCTGCCACCGATGTCCACCCCGAAACCCAGCACGCGGTCAATCTAGTGATCGGGGCCGCAGGTGGCAGTCCCCCTCGTGCAGGATCGGTGTGTGAGCCCCGCCGTGGACCCCGCCGCCCTGCTCGACCTCGCCGTCGCCACCGCACGCGAGGCGGCCGACCTGGTGGCCCGCGGGCGCGCATCGGCGGCCGAGCAGGTCGACGTCAAGTCCAGCCCGACCGACGTCGTCACCGCGGTCGACAAGCAGTGCGAGGAGCTCGTCACCGCCCGCCTGCTGGGGGCGCGGCCCGACGACGGCGTGCTGGGCGAGGAGGGCGCGGCGCGGGAGGGGCGCAGCGGCGTGCGCTGGGTGGTCGACCCCATCGACGGCACCGTCAACTTCCTCTACGGGCTGCCCGCGTACGCGGTCTCCATCGGGGCCGAGGTGGACGGCGCGGGGGTGGTCGCGGGCGTGGTGCTCAACGCCGCCACCGGGGAGATGTTCACCGCCACCGCCGGGGGAGGGGCGTTCGTCAGCTCCCCGGCACACCCGGAGCCGGTCCGGCTGAGCGGCAGCCGGCCGGCCTCGCTGGGCCAGACGCTGGTCGCCACCGGCTTCGGTTACCAGGAGGAGATGCGGCGGGCACAGGGCGCGGTCGTCGCCCGGCTGCTGCCCGAGATCCGCGACATCCGCCGCTTCGGGTGCGCGTCGCTCGACCTCTGCGCGGCCGCGGCCGGCCGGATCGACGCCTACTACGAGCAGGGGCTCAACCCCTGGGACCACGCGGCCGGGGGGCTCGTCGCCGCCGAGGCGGGGCTGGTGGTCACCGGCCTGCCCGGCCGCCCGTTCGGCGACCCGCTGGGCATCGCGGCGGCGCCGTCGGTCGCCGAGCAGTTCGTCGCCCTGCTCGACCGGCTGTACTGACGAAGGGCCCCTCTGCCCGCGCGGCTCCGTCCTGGGTCCCACCCCGAGCTGGCGATGGGTCAGGAGGACGGCGTCCTCTTTCAGCAGGCGGCGGCGGCGCTCGAGACCGTGCTCAGGGCAGCGGCCAGCTCTTCGGGGCTGGAGAGGCTGTCGGGGAAGGTGAACTCCGGGCCGAGGACCAGGTCGACCTGGGCGGTGGCCCGGGTGTCGAGGAAGTCGCCGGCGCCCTGGAGGAACAGGGCCAGGTAGGCGGCCGCGTCGCTGCCGCGCGGCCCGTGCCGGATCTCGCCCACCCCGGTCACCTCGCGGTCGGTGGGGTCGTTGGCGACCTCGTCGACGACGAACCCGCGGCCCTGCAGGTCGGCGGCGACCTGCTGGGCGAGCCCAGCGGTGTCGGTGGCGTTGAAGACCCGCACCGACAGGGTGCTCGGGTCCAGTGACGGCGGCGCGGCCGCCGCGGTGTCGCAGGCCGCCGCCTGGGCGGCGTCGCGGTCCTGCTCGTCCTGCAGGACGTTCCACCACACGGCCAGCGCAGCCAGGGCGAGGACCAGCAGGAAGATCAGCGGGGGGAGCGGACGCCGGCCGCTGCGGGGGCGCACCGCGGGACGGTCGGTCGGCGGCGCGCTCACGGGCTGTCTCCCCCTCATGCCTGGTGGTCGGCGGCAGTCTAGGGCCGGACGGCGGGTCTAGATGACACCGTCGTCCAGCGCGGCGCGTCCCCGCTGCACGCAGGGGTCGATGCGCTCCGCGTAGCCGGAGGTGTCCTTGCCGGCCATCGCGCCCGCCTTCGACCGGGCGACGATGCCCGCGACGATCGCGGCGAACTTGAAGTAGGCGAAGCCCACGTACCAGTTGAGCTCGGCGAGGTCCAGACCGGTGTGCGCGGCGTAGCGCTCGGCGACCTCCGCCCGGCTGGCGAACCCCGGCATCGTCGTCACACTGCTCTGGCCGCTCACGCTCTCCTCGCCGGGCTGCGGCCAGTAGACGAACAGCATCCCGAGGTCGGCGAGCGGGTCCCCGAGGGTCGACATCTCCCAGTCCAGGACCGCCCGGATCCGGCCGGGGGTGTCGGGGTCGAGCAGGCAGTTGTCGAGCCGGTAGTCACCGTGGACGACGGCGTGGCGCTGCGTGGCCGGCACCGTCTCGGCCAGGCGGGCGGCCAGCGCGTCCAGGCCCGGGCGGTCGCGGTCCCGGGTGGCATCCCACTGCTGGGTCCAGCGGCGCACCTGCCGCGCCATGAAGCCCTCCGGCCGCCCGAAGTCCCCGAGGCCGACCGCCTCGGGGTCGACCGAGTGCAGGTCGGCGAGGACGTCGACCAGGCCCTCGCCGATCCGCCGCCGCTGGGCGGGCTCGTCGGCGTAACCGGGCGGGATCGTGTCCACGACGTGCAGCCCCACCACGCGCTCCATCACGTAGAAGGGGGCGCCGAGGACGGCGGGGTCGGTGCACAGGTGCAGCGTCCGGGGTACCGGGACGGGTGTCGGCCCCAGGGCGCTGACCACCTTGTGCTCGCGCTCCATGTCGTGCGCGGTGGCCAGCACCGCCCCCGTCGGGGGCCGGCGGAGGATGACCTCGTCACCGGGGGCCCCGCCGTCCGGGGTCACGATGTACGTGAGGTTGGACATGCCCGCGGCGATGAGGTCGACGCGCACGTCGCGCCAGCGCTCGTCGCCGAAGACCGAGGCCAGGTAGGGCCCCACCACGGACGGATCGGCACCCACGGGAGTCGACACGGGCGCAGGGTAACCTCTGGCGCTCCGCATCCCGACCGATCGATCCGGCGCCCACGTGTCCGACCCGCCGGACCGGGCACAAACGGGGACCGCGCGACGTTGGGGGGTCCGCCGGTCAGTCCGGAGCCGGAGCCCTCCGTCGCCGGAGGGTCGGCCGGCGCGGACCGCAGCACCCGGCCGGTGCCCGCTCCCCGCGGGTGCCGGCCTCCCGACCACCGGTCGCCCCGGCGACCGGCCAGGGCGGCGGCGCCCTGGCGCCGTCGTCAGACGACCCGGGCGCCGACGCCCGAGAGAACCCCGGAGGAGGGGCACACCCCATGGCCACCGACTACGACGCCCCACGCCGCAACGAGGCCGACGAGCTCGGCGAAGACTCGCTCGAGGAGCTCAAGGCGCGGCGAGCCGAGGCGCAGTCCTCGTCGGTCGACGTCGACGAGACCGACTTCAACGAGAACCTCGAGCTCCCCGGCGCGGACCTGTCCAACGAGGAGCTCACCGTCCGCGTCCTCCCCAAGCAGGAGGACGAGTTCACCTGCTCCCGCTGCTTCCTGGTGCAGCACCGCAGCCGGCTGGCCGCCACCAAGGGCGACCAGCTGTACTGCCGCGACTGCGCGGCGTGAAGCACGCTCGACGCCGGAGCTGACGGGCCGGCCCGCCGCCGGACCGGGGAGGGACCACGCGATGACCGAAGACCGTGAACGGACCGCCGCGGTGCGGGACGTCCCGCCGCCGCGCCCGGTCGTGACGGCGGGCGCGGCGAGCCCGCCGGCCGAGGAGGGCCCGCTGGCCAGGGCCGGCCGGAAGGTCGCCGACGCGGTCTCCGGGCTGCTCGGCGGCGGCTCGGCCGGCGGCGCCGAGGAGGGACGACGGTCGGCCACCGCCACGACGCTGCGCGACGTGGCGTCCGCAGTCGCGTCGGCCGCCGGGTCCCTCCTCGGGGGCGGCGCGGGGGACCGCGACCGCCCGCAGGGCGGGGCCGCGCCGACGGCGGAGGGCGAGACCGGCTGGGCGCCCGGCGCGGTGCTCGGCGACCTGCTGGCTGCCGCCGCCCCGCGGCTGCCCATCCGCGACGGCCGCCGGCTGCGCGAGGCGTACCCGGGCGCGACCGACGAGGAGATCGCCGACGCGCTGGTCGAGCGCGCGGTCCGGCTCACCGGGGCGATCGGCGCCGCCACCGGCGGGATCACCGCCGCGTCGTGGTTCGCCCCCGCGTCCCTGGTGGCCCTGCCCCTGGAGCTGGGTGCGGAGACGGTGCTCACCGCCGCGGTGGAGGTCGTGCTCATCGGCGAGCTGCACGAGGTGTACGGCCGCCCCGCACCCGGTGACGCCCGCGCCCGCGCGGCCGCCTACCTGTCGAGCTGGTCGTCGCGGCGGGCCGTCGACGACTCGCCCGTCCCGGGCCTCGGCGTCCTGCTGACCGGCGCCACGGTCCGGAGCCTGCGCCGCAGCCTCGCCCGCCGGATGGCCCGCACCGTGCCGGTGGCCGCTCCGTTCCTGATCGGGGCGGCACTGGGCGGGCGCGGCAACCGCCGGGTCACCGAGGCGCTGGCCCGCCGTGTGCGCGCCGACCTGCGGGGGTCCCGACCCTGACGCGACGGGCCCGGGGCGCGGTTAGGGTCGCCGACGTGCCCGATCCGACCGTGCGGAACGCCGCACCCCCGGAGGTCGCCGTCCGCGAGGTCGAGGTGCCGGTGCGGCTGACCTCCCCTCAGGACGTCGTCCCCGCCTACGCCCTGCCCGGCGACGCCGGCGCCGACCTCTCCGTCGCCGAGGACGTCGAACTGGCCCCGCTGCAGCGCGCGCTGGTGGGCACGGGGGTGGCCGTCGCCATCCCCGAGGGGTACGCCGGCTTCGTGCACCCCCGGTCGGGGCTGGCCCACCGGCTGGGGCTGAGCCTGGTCAACGCGCCGGGCACGATCGACGCCGGGTACCGCGGCGAGATCAAGGTCAACCTGGTCAACCTCGACCCCACCACGCCGCTCACCCTCCGCCGCGGCGACCGGGTCGCGCAGCTGGTGGTGCAGCCGGTGGTGCGGGCCCGCTTCGTCCCCGTCGAGCAGTTGCCGGACAGCACCCGCGGAATCGGCGGGCACGGCTCGACCGGCGGGCACGCGAGCGCACAGTCGAAGGGGCGGTAGCCGTCATGCCGTTCGGACGCCGACGCAACCGGATCGACCGCAGCCTCCGCGAGCGCGGGGTACCCCCGGAACCGCAGCACCGGCCGCGCGAGGTCGAGGAGACCGCCGGCCCGTGGGACGAGGCCGACGCACCCGACGACGGCCTGGCCCGCATCGACCTGGGCTCGCTGCGCCTGCCCGCGGTCCCGGGGATGGAGCTGCGCGTCGACGTCAACACGCAGCAGAAGGTGATCGGCGCGACCCTGCGGGCCGGGGAGTCGCTGCTGCAGGTGTCGGCGTTCGCGGCGCCGCGCGCGGGCGGGATCTGGGACGACGTCCGCGCCGACCTGGCCCGCAGCGCCTCCGGGCAGGGCGGGCGCCTCCAGGAGGTCGAGGGCCCGTTCGGGACGGAGCTGGCCGGCTCGGTGCTGGCGACCCCGCAGGCGCAGCCCGGCCAGCCGGCGCCCAAGCCGGTGCGCCGCGCCGCCCGCTTCCTCGGCGTCGACGGCCCGCGGTGGTTCCTGCGCGGCATGCTCAGCGGCCCGGCGGCCGAGAGCCCGGAGGCGGCGGCCGCGCTCGAGGAGGCGTTCCGGCAGATCGTCGTCGTCCGCGGGAACGCCCCCATGCCGGTCCGCGAGCAGCTGCCGCTCACCCTGCCGCCGCAGGCGGCGGCGCAGGTCGCCGCCCAGGCGGCCCGGCGGCAGGCCACCGCACCGCCCCGCCCCGCTCCGCCGCCGGCCGCTCCGCCACAGCCCCCGACGCCGCCCGGTCCGTGACGACCGCTCAAGTCGCGTACGGGCCGCACCCGGACCAGTTCCTCGAGCTGACCCTGCCGGACGGGCCCGGCCCGGCCCCGGTGGCCGTCGTCCTGCACGGCGGCTTCTGGCGGGCCGCGTACGGGGTCGAGCTGGCCCGTCCGCTGGCGGCCGACCTGGCCGGTGCCGGGTTCGCCGCGGTGGCCGTCGAGTACCGCCGCGTGGGGGCCGGCGGGGGCTGGCCGGCCACCCTGCAGGACGTCGCCGCGGCGCTGGACACGCTGCCCGACCTGCCCGACGCCGGCCGGCTCGACCTCACCGACGTCGCGGTGGTGGGCCACTCCGCCGGCGGCCACCTGGCCGCGTGGGTCGCCGGTCGTGCCCGGCTGCCCGAGGGGGCGCCGGGGGCGCGCCCGCAGGTGCCGGTGGCCGCCGCCGTCCTGCAGGCCGGGGTGCTGGACCTGGAGCGGGCCGCCGCCCAGGCGCTCGGCGACGGTGCCGTGCAGGCCCTGCTCGGCGGGGAGCCGGCGGACGTCCCGGAGCGGTACGCCGCCGCCGACCCGGTGCGGCTGGTGCCGGCCGGTGCCGACCTGCTGTGCGTGCACGGCGCCGCGGACGACGTCGTCCCGCCGGAGCAGAGCGAGCGGTACGCGCGGGCCGCCGCGGCGGTGGGGGAGCGGGTCGAGGTGCGGCTCGTGGACGGCGACCACATGGTGCTGATCGACCCCGACGGGGCGCCGTGGGCGCTGGTCCGCGACTGGCTCGGGGATCGCGCCGCCGCGCGGCGCGGCCGATCTACGCTCTAGGTGTGACAGAGACACGTTCGGGCGGATGGCTCGCGCGGACCCTCCAGCGGCTGACCGCCGACGACCACACGATCGACGCCGAGCAGCTGCGCGCCGGGGCGGCCAAGAACGGGTGCGAGCCGGTCAGCGCCTGCCGGAAGGGTGAGGTCGTCACGGTCACCGGCCGGCTCAAGTCGGTCGTCTACACCCCGCGCGAGACCGTCCCGACCCTCGAGGCCGAGCTGTTCGACGGCTCGGGGTCGGTCACGCTCGTCTGGCTCGGCCGCCGCCGGATCCCCGGCATCGAACCGGGGCGCACGCTCAGCGCCCACGGCCGCTTCGCCTCCTTCGACGGCCGGCAGGTCATCTACAACCCCCGGTACGAGTTGAGCGCCGGGTGACGGCTGCGCCCGAGGGGGACGGGCGCCCCGGTCCCGGGGGCGGTCCGGAGCCGGCCGAGAGCGGCGCGGCGTCCGGCCCCGTGGCCTTCGACCGGCACCTCGTCCTGCAGCAGCTCGGCGGCTGGCGCGGCATGGTCGACGCCTCGCTGCCCACCATCGCGTTCATCGTCGGCAACTCCGTCGGCGGGCTGCGGGCCGGGATCTGGTCCGCGGTCGGCGCCGCCGTCCTCGTCTTCGGGCTGCGGCTGGTGCGCCGGGAGAGCGTCCAGCAGGCGTTCAGCGGTCTGTTCGGGGTCGCGATCGCCGTCGCCATCGCCGCCGCGTCCGGCCGGGCCCGGGACTTCTTCGTGCCGGGGCTGATCCGCAACGCCGCGCTGGGCGTGGTGCTGCTCGGCTCCATCCCGGTGCGCTGGCCCCTGGTCGGGGTGATCGCCGAGTTCCTGGCGCCGAGCCACCTGGGGGCGATGGCGTCGCACTCGCTGCCGGGGCTGCGGCGGCGGATCGACCGGGTCAACGCGCACCTGCACCACCGGCCGCCGCCGGACCCGGAGACCGGCGAGCGGCCGAAGGACCCCGAGCCCGAGCGGCACTGGCGCGAGGACCCACGGATGCTCCGCGCCTACTCGTGGCTGACGCTCATGTGGGGTGTCGTCTTCCTCGTGCGCGTCCTGGTCCAGTGGGTGCTCTACCGCGCCGACGAGGTCGAGCTGCTCGGCACCGCGTCGCTGGTGCTCGGCCTGCCGGTCACCGCCGTGGAGGTGGTCGTGACCCTGTGGGTCGTGTCCCGGCTGCACCGGCACCGCGCCGAGCCGGCCGACTCCGGGCCGGAGGAGCAGCGGCCGGCCGCCTGACGGCCCCGTCCAGAGGCTCGCCGCGAGCCTGCGAGCGGTGAGGAGGACGGGGTCCTCTCTCAGGCGACCGGGGCGGGGGAGAGCACCTCCTGCAGCTGCTCCTCGACGTCGGCGTGCGTGATGAACAGCAGCTCGTCGCCGGCCTCGAGCGGCTCGTCGGGGCTGGGGGTGATGACCCGCTCGCCCCGCAGGATCGCCGTGAGCACCGTCTCCCGCGGCAGCGGCACCTCGCGCAGCGGCTTGCCCACCCAGGGCGTGTCCTCGGCGAGGGTGATCTCGACGAGGTTGGCCGCGCCCTTGCGGAAGCTCATCAGCCGGACGACGTCGCCGACGGTCACCGCCTCCTCGACGAGGGCCGCGAGCACCCGGGGCGTGGAGACGGCGACGTCGACGCCCCAGGCCTCGGTGTAGAGCCACTCGTTGCGGGGGTCCTTGACGCGGGCGACGACGCGGCCGACGGCGAACTCGGTCTTGGCCAGGAGGGAGACGACCAGGTTGGCCTTGTCGTCACCGGTGGCGGCGACCACGACGTCGCAGGTGGCCAGCTGCGCCTCCTCCAGGGAGGAGACCTCGCAGGCGTCGGCCTGCACCCACTCGGCGCCGGGCACCGAGCGGGTCCGGACCTTGCGGCCGTCCTTCTCGATGAGCATCACGGTGTGCCCGTTGGAGAGCAGCTCGCCGGCGATGGAGCGGCCGACGGCGCCGGCGCCCACGATGGCAACGCGCATCAGTTCTCCCCTCCCTGGGGACCCCGCTCGACGACCTCGTGCACCCGCGGGGTGATCGAGTCGGTCGCGGCGACCACCAGCTGGTCGCCGTCCTGCAGGACCGTGGCCGGGGTCGGCAGCTGGGCGTCGCCGAAGCGGACCAGCCAGGCGGCGCGGGCGCCGGAGGCGGCCTCCAGGTCGGCGAGCTTGCGGCCCACCCAGGCCTCGGTGACGGTCACCCGCATCAGCAGCACCTGGCCGGTGGGCTCCCGCCACAGCTCGCTGACCTTGACCGAGAGCAGCTCGCGGAGCAGCCGGTTCACCGTCCACGGGACGGTGGCCACGCTGGGGATGCCCATCCGCTCGTAGACCTCGGCGCGCTTGGAGTCGTAGATCCGCGCGACGACGTGCTGGACGCCGAAGGTCTCCCGGGCGACGCGGGCGCTGATGATGTTGGAGTTGTCGCCGCTGCTGACCGCGGCGAAGGCCCCCGCGGAGTCGATGCCGGCGTCCAGCAGGGTCTGCCGGTCGAAACCGAGCCCGGTCACCTGGCGGCCGGTGAAGTCGGGACCGAGCCGGCGGAAGGCCTCCGGGTCCTGGTCGATGACGGCCACGCTGTGACCGATCTCTTCCAGCCGACGGGCGATCGCCGATCCGACGCGGCCGCAGCCCATCACGACCACGTGCACTGGGTTCTCCCCGATCGTGCGCCGGCGCCGTCCGCCCGCGCTGTCCGGGCGCGAAGCTACACCCGGCCGGGCGGGACGCCGCCGTCCGCAGCGCCGCAACTCACCCTCCGGGCGGGGGCACCGGTCCACCCGGCGTCCGTACCATCGCCGCCGTGCCAAGCCTGTCCGACCTCGGACACCTCCCGAAACGGCTGCTCCTCGGCCGCGCCGTCCGCAGTGACCGGGCCGGGGAGTCCCTGCTGCCCAAGCGGCTTGCGCTGCCCATCTTCGCCAGCGACCCGCTCTCCTCCGTGGCCTACGCCACGCAGGAGATCCTGATCGTGCTGACGCTGGCCGGCACCGCGTTCCTGTACCTGGCACCGTGGCTGGCCATCGCCGTCGTGCTGCTGCTGGCGACGGTGGTGCTGTCCTACCGGCAGGTGGTCCGGGCCTACCCGTCCGGCGGCGGGGACTACGAGGTCGCCTTCAAGAACCACGGCCAGTTCGCCGGCCTCACCGTGGCCAGCGCGCTGCTGGTCGACTACGTGCTGACCGTCGCGGTGTCCGTGGCCTCCGGCACCGACAACATCATCTCGGCGTTCCCCGCGCTGCACGAGCACCGGGTGGCCATCGCCGTCGGTCTGGTGGCGCTGCTGGCCGCGGCCAACCTGCGCGGGGTGCGCGAGTCCGGGCGGACCTTCGCCGTTCCGACCTACCTGTTCATCACCGGCATCCTGGTGATGGTGGCCACCGGGCTGATCCGGGACCTGTTCACCGACTCCCCGGTGGTCGCCGAGACGGCCGGCTACACCGTCACGCCCGAACCCGGCTACGAGAACCTGGCCGGGTTCGCCCTGCTGTTCTTCGCCCTGCGGGCGTTCGCCTCCGGCTGCACGGCGCTCACCGGCGTGGAGGCGATCGCCAACGGGGTCCCGGCCTTCAAGCCGCCGAAGAGTCGGAACGCCGCCACGACGCTCGCGCTGATGGGCGGCATCGCCGCGACCATGTTCGCCGGGGTCACCGCGCTGGCGCTGGCCGCCGACGTCAAGTACGTCGAGAACCCCTGCGACCTCGGGGGCTTCGCCGACTGCGCGACCGAGCCGCAGCGGACGGTCATCGCGCAGGTCGCCGCGGCCACCTTCGGCGGGGACACCTCGCCGGTGTTCTTCTACATCCAGGCCGCCACCGCGCTGGTCCTCATCCTGGCCGCCAACACGGCGTTCAACGGCTTCCCGCTGCTGGGCTCGGTGCTGGCGCAGGACCGCTTCATGCCGCGCCAGCTGCACACGCGCGGGGACAAGCTGGTCTACAGCAACGGCATCCTGCTGCTCGCCGGGTTCGCCGCACTGCTCATCTTCGCCTTCGACGCCGACGTCAACCGGCTGATCCAGATGTACATCGTGGGCGTCTTCACCAGCTTCTCGATCGGCCAGTGGGGGATGGTCCGGCACTGGAACCGGGAGCTGCGCACCGAGTCCGACCCCCTCGTCCGCCGCCGGATCCGCCGGTCCCAGGCGATCAACGCCGTGGGCGGCTCGCTGACCAGCGTCGTCCTGGTGATCATCATCGTCACCAAGTTCACCCGCGGCGCCTGGCTGGTGATCCTGGTGATGCCGATGCTGTTCCTGCTCATGAAGGCGATCAACCGGCACTACTCGCACGTCGCCGACCAGCTGGTCCCCGACACCGACTCGCGGATGCTGCCCAGCAAGGTGCACGCCATCGTGCTGGTCTCCAAGGTGCACAAGCCGACGCTGCGCGCCCTGGCCTTCGCGCGGGCCACCCGCCCGGACGCGCTGACCGCCCTCACGGTCAACGTCGACCCCGCCGAGACCCGCGCGCTGCAGGCCCAGTGGGAGAAGTACGACATCCCGGTCCCGCTCACCGTGCTCGAGTCGCCGTACCGGGAGATCACCCGGCCGGTCCTCGACTTCGTCAAGAGCATCCGGCGGGACAGCCCGCGCGAGCTCGTCGTCGTCTTCGTCCCCCAGTACGTGGTCGGGCACTGGTGGGAGAACGTGCTGCACAACCAGAGCGCGCTGCGGCTGCGGGCGCGGCTGCAGTTCATGCCCGGCGTCATGATCACCACGGTGCCGTGGCAGCTGGAGAGCTCGGTCGGCCGGGACGACGACGGCCGCGGGAACGGGCCCGCGCCCGGTGACCTGCGCCGCGGGCTGACCGAGGACACCGAGGCCACCCCCTATGGCTGAGGACCCCGCTGCCCCCCGGGAAGGACCCCGTCCCCCTCACCTCTCGCAGGCTCGGGACGAGCCTCCGGACGGGGCCGGTCGAGCTCGGCGCGGGCCCCTGCAGCGGGGCCTCGAGTGGACAGGGACCGAGTTCGAGGTCACCGTCGGTCCGGTCGCCCACGGCGGGCACTGCGTGGCCCGGCACGAGGGCCGGGTGGTCTTCGTGCGGCACGCCCTGCCGGGGGAGCGGGTCGTCGTCCGGGTGACCGAGGACCGCCAGCCGGGCTTCTGCCGGGCCGACGCGGTGCGGGTGCTGGCGGCCTCGCCCGAGCGGGTCGACCGGCCCTGCCCCTACAGCGGGCCGGGCCGGTGCGGCGGCTGCGACTGGCAGCACGTCACACCCGCCGAGCAGCGCCGGCTCAAGGCCGCCGTGGTGCGCGAGCAGCTGGCCCGCCTGGCTGGGTTGCCGGACGTCGAGGTGGTCGTCGAGGAGCTGCCCGGCGGGCCGCTGCGCTGGCGCTCACGGGCGCGGTTCGCCGTCGACCGGACGGGCGCGCCGGGCCTGCGGCGGCACCGCTCGCACGACCTGGTGCTGCTGGAGGACTGCCCGATCACCGTCGAGCCGGCCGCCCGCGCGGTGCTCGGCCGGCGCTGGCCCGGTGCCGGGGCGGTGGACGTCGCGGTCGACGGCACCGGGACCGTCACCACGACCCGGCTCGACCGGCAGGGCCGCGCGAGGTCCACGCGGGTGTTCCGGCCCGGCGAGGACGTGCCGACCGCCCCGGCCGGCCGCGCGGCACGCACCGCGGCGGGACGGGACTGGGAGGTCGAGGGCACCGGCTTCTGGCAGGTGCACCCGGCCGCGGCCGACGCGCTGGTGGGGGCGGTCGAGCGGTTCGCCGCCGTCGCGCCGGGGGAGACGGTGCTCGACCTGTACGCCGGCGCGGGGCTGTTCGGTGGCGCGCTCGCGCCCGCCACGGGCTCGACCGGGCGGGTGGTGTGCGTGGAGGCCGACCCCGGCGCCTGCGCCGCCGCCGATGCCAACCTCGCCGATCTGCCGCAGGCGGAGGTCTGGCAGGGCGAGGTGGACGCCGAGGGGCTGGCCGGCCTGCTCGACGAGCTGGGCGGCCCGCCCGACGTCGTCGTCCTCGATCCGCCGCGGGCCGGTGCGGGGCAGGCGGTGAGCCGGGTGCTGGCCGGTGCGGGGCCGCGGGCGGTGGTCTACGTCGCCTGCGACCCGGCGTCCCTGGCCCGCGACGTGGCGGCGTTCAGCGCCGCCGGCTACCGGCTCGCGGCGATCCGCGGGTTCGACGCCTTCCCGATGACCCACCACGTGGAGTGCGTCGCGCTGCTCGTCCCGGCCTGAGCCGGCCGTGGCGTCAGAAGGCGCAGCCCCCGCCGGAGGCGATCGCACCGACGGTGACCGGGAGCCCCGGCGCGGGGTCGACGACGACGGGGTGGACGCCGGTCAGCCGACCCATGCAGTCGTCGGCGGACGACGAGCTGCCGTCGCGGCCGTCGACCCAGACGTCCAGCCAGGTGGACGCCGACGACGGGAAGCCGGTGTGGCAGGCGCCGTCCTGGGGGGAGCTCCCGTCGCCGCAGGTGTCCTCGACGATCAGGTAGCGGCTGATCGAGGGGACGTAGAACCGGGTGCCCGCGGCCCAGTCGAGGGTGTGCCGGCCGCCGGCCTTGGAGTGGCCCACCGCGACGGTGATCGGGTCGTCGTAGGTGCCGCTGCCGCCCGCCGTCCGGTGCACCTGGGGGTGGGAGATGCTCGGGCTGCCGGCCGGGGTGTTGTCGAAGAAGGAGTAGCCGGTGAGGTAGGCCTGGATCTGCCGTCCTCCGGCGGGCGCGGCGGCCGCGGCCTGCGGCGCCGGTGCCGGTGCCGGATCGGCGGTCGGACGGCGCGGTGCGGGGGCGGCCTCGGTCTCGCCGTCCTCGGCGGGAGCGGCGGCGGGCTCCTCGGCGATCGGCTCGGGCTCCGCGGTCTCGGCCGGCGCGGGCGTCGTCGCCGCCGGGGCGGGGGGAGACGGCGTGGCCGGCCTGGGGGGAGCCGACGCGCTCGTGCGCGAGGCGTCCCCGATGCCGCGCTCGGGGGCCGCCGACGGGGTGGTCCCGGCCTCCGGTGCCTCGGTCACGGCCGCCACCTCCGTGGCCACGAAGGAGGTCGGCTGCTGCGCGTCGAGGGCGATGGCACCGAGGCCCGCGACGATGCCCACGAGGGAGAGGGCGCCGAGGACGGCGGTCGCCGTCCGGGTGCGGCGGTTCCCGGGCAGGGCGGCATGGCGGTGCGACGACGGCATGGGTGTCCCTCGGGGGCGGTTCGGCAGGAGCGGCGCCGGGACCCGGGAACCCGGGGACGGACACTCCGTGGAGTCGGTCCGGAGCCGCGCGTCACGTTAGCCTGACCAGGACAGGTGACGGAAGGGTTCGGTTCAGTTTCGCTCAGTGACCGTCCTCGCGGTCGGCGTCAGGCCGCCTCGGGGCTCGGCTACCGTGGCGAGCCGTGACCACCTGGGAGTACGCCTCGGTCATCACGGCGAACGAGGCCGAGTCGAAGCGGGCCGGGGTGAGCGTGAAGCTCCCCGGTGGGCAGCTCGAGCGGCAGGCCGGTGACACCATCTCGGTTCTCAACCGGCTCGGCAGCGAGGGGTGGGAGCTGGTGAGCTACCACTCCAGCGGTGCCGGCACCTGGGGCTTCGAGCAGTTCTGGCTGAAGCGGCCCACGTCCGCCTGACAGGACGTGCCGGCCCACCGGATCGAACGGGTGTTCGATCCGGTGGCACACTGGTGCGGTGGACGGGACGGTGCCGCCGGGCTGGCCGGACGCGGTGCGCCCGCCGGGAGCGCCGGACTGGGAGCAGAGCGCCGTCGCCTGGCTGTTCGACCTCGTCCCGCCCGACTACCGGGCGCACGAGGTGCTGCGCCGCTACCCCGTGCTGCTCGCCCGCTTCGCGCGGGACCACCTGGCCGCCGGGCTCGAGGCGGCGCGGGCGGGCTGGCGCACCGTGCGCGTGGACCTCGCCGAGGACCTGCCGGCCGACGCGATGGAGGCGGCGATCGGCGCGTACGAGCGTGAGGGTGCCCGGCTGGCCGCTGCCGCGCGGGGGGTCGAGGTGGTCGCCGGCGCGCTCCGCGGTGAGCGCTGGGTGCCCCGGCTGTGACGCCGTCGCGGGGCGTCTCCGCGGAACGGTGCCGGTCCGCATCCAGGACCGGAGCTCGACCGGAAGGGCCGGGTGCACGCGGCTACAGTTGGTCGGCGGCCGTTGCCGAGCCGTGCACCTGCCGCCCACGGAGAGGACGCTCCCCCCTCGTGTCGCTCCTGCGATCGCTCCGCACCCCCGCCGACCTCAAGGCGCTCCCGCCGGAGCAGCTCCCGGTCCTCGCCGCCGAGATCCGTGACACCCTCGTCACGAGCGTCGCCCGCACGGGCGGCCACCTCGGCCCCAACCTCGGTGCGGTCGAGCTGACCATCGCCCTGCACCGCGTCTTCGACTCCCCACGCGAGCCGATCGTCTTCGACACCGGCCACCAGAGCTACGTGCACAAGATGCTCACCGGCCGAGTCGAGGGCTTCGAGCGGCTGCGCCAGCGCGACGGCCTGTCCGGCTACCCGAGCCGCGCCGAGAGCGAGCACGACTGGGTCGAGAACAGCCACGCCTCCACCTCGCTGTCCTACGCCGACGGGCTGGCCAAGGCCTTCGCCCTGCGCGGGGAGCGGCGGCCGGTGGTGGCGGTGATCGGCGACGGCGCCCTCACCGGCGGGATGGCCTGGGAGGCGCTGAACAACATCGCCGCGGCGAAGAACCGCCCGGTCGTGATCGTGGTCAACGACAACGGCCGCTCCTACTCGCCGACGATCGGCGGGGTCGCCGACGCGCTGGCCACCCTGCGGCTGCGGCCGGGCTACGAGCAGGCGCTGCTGCAGGTGCGCCAGGCGCTGCACCGCGCCCCGGTGCTGGGCTCGGCCCTCTACGACGCGCTGCACGCGATCAAGAAGGGGCTCAAGGACGTCCTCTCGCCGCAGGGCATGTTCGAGGACCTCGGCCTCAAGTACCTCGGCCCGGTCGACGGCCACGACGTCCGGGCGATGGAGTCCGCGCTGCGCCGGGCCCGCTCGTTCGGCGGGCCGGTCATCGTGCACGCCGTCACGACGAAGGGCTTCGGCTACCCGCCGGCCGAGACCGACCAGATCGACGCGTGGCACGCCACCGGCGTCTTCGACCCCGACAGCGGCGCCTGTGCCGCCGCGGCCCGCGACTGGACGGCCGCCTTCTCCGACGAGCTGGTGCGGATCGGCACCGAGCGCTCCGACGTCGTGGCGATCACCGCGGCGATGCTGCACCCCACCGGGCTGGCGGCCTTCGCCGAGCGGTTCCCCGAGCGCACCTACGACGTCGGCATCGCCGAGCAGCACGCGCTGACCTCGGCCGCCGGCCTGGCGATGGCCGGGATGCACCCGGTGGTCGCCGTCTACTCGACCTTCCTCAACCGCGCCTTCGACCAGCTGCTGATGGACGTCGCCCTGCACCGCCAGCCGGTGACCGTCGTCCTCGACCGGGCCGGGGTGACCGGCACGGACGGCGCCTCGCACAACGGCATGTGGGACATGTCGATCCTCTCGGTGGTCCCCGGGGTGCGGCTGGCCGCCCCGCGCGACGAGCCGACCCTGCGCGAGGCGCTGCGCGAGGCGGTGGCGGTGACCGACGGGCCGACCGTCGTGCGGTTCCCGAAGGGCGCGCCGCCGGTGGACGTCCCCGCCCTGGAGCGGCGCGGTCCCGTCGACGTCCTCCGCCGGGGCGCGGCTCCGGAGGTGCTGCTCGTCGCGGTCGGGTCGATGGTGCCGACCTGCCTGGCCGCCGCCGAGCGGGCGGCCGACCACGGCATCGAGGTCACCGTCGTCGACCCGCGCTGGGTGCTGCCGGTCTCCGACGAGCTGGTCGAGCTCGCCGCCGGGCACCGGCTGGTCGTCACCGTGGAGGACGGCGGCCGCGCCGGCGGGGTCGGGGCCACGCTGACCCAGGCGCTGCAGGACCGCGGCTGCGATGTCCCGGTGCGGACGATGGGGCTGCCGCAGGCGTTCCTCGAGCACGGCAGCCGCGGCCAGGTGCTCGCCGACGCCGGGCTCACCGAGCAGGACGTCGCCCGCCGGATCACCGAGTGGACCGCCGTCCTGGCCGAGCGCAGCGAGCGCTCCGAGGCCGAGGCGGTGGAGGAGGCCCCGTGACCGACGGGGGCACGGTGATCGCCGAGATCCAGTAGGAGGACCCCGTCCCCCTCACCGTTCGCGAGCTCACGGCGAGCCTCCGGACGGGGCCACTCGGTCATCCAGGCCTCAGGACTCCGCTACGAGGTCGGCGCCCTGGGCACGACGCTGGAGGGCGACGCCGATGCGGTGTGGGCCACCCTGCGCGCCGCGCACGAGGCGATGCTGGCGGCCGGGGCCACCGGCGGGCTGTCGCACCTCGAGGCCGCCTCGGCGAACCGGACGATGGACCGCCTCACCGCCGAGTTCCGCTGAGCGATGACACCGTCGTCCTCCGGACGACGCCGCGGCCAGGCGCTCTCCTGGAGACCGCGGGGGCTCTTCGTGCCCTGCGGGTGCTGTAGCACCGGCAGGGCGCGAGCAGCGCACGCCATGGGCTGCGCCGAGGGGCGACGCCAGGGCGTGCCCGAGGTGCGCGCAGGCACAGGGAGCAACACCCACGTCCGGAGGGCCAGGCCGTCGGTGTTGCTACTGCCTGAGAAGAGCGGGTGCCTGGGGACAGCGGGGCTCAGGCGCGGGCGAGTGCGTCGGTGAGCAGGTCGCGGGTGAGCTCGATCTGCCACTCGCGCGCACCGCCGGCGCGCAGGGTCGCCGCGACGGTGTCGAGGTCCCGCGACTCCGGCGGGCCCCACATCAGCCGGCGCACCAGGTCGGGGGAGAGCAGGTTCTCCACCGGCACCCGGTGCTTCTCCGACAGCTCCGCCAGGCCGGCGCGGGCCACCTGCAGTCGGGTGGCCGCGGCGGGGTCGCGGTCGGCCCACCGGCTGACCGGCGGCGGCCCGTCACCGGGCCTGCTGTGCAGCGGCAGTTCCGACTCCGGCAGCTCCCGGCCGCGGGCGAGCGCGCCGAACCAGGTGCCCACGAGCTTGCGGTTGGCCCGGCCGCGGAAGACCGGCAGCTCCAGGAGGGCCGCCTCGTTCCTAGGGTCGGCCTGGACGGCCGAGACCATCGCGGAGTCGGGCAGCACCCGCCCCGGGGCGACGTCGCGGCGGCGGGCCAGGTCGTCGCGCGCCTGCCACAGCGAGCGCAGCATGCCCAGCTGCCGGCGGTTGCGCAGGCCGTGGACGCCGGAGGTGCGCCGCCACGGGTCCGGCTTGGGCGCGGGCGGGCCGGCGGCGAGGATCGCCTCGAACTCCTGGCGGGCCCACTCGGTCTTGCCCTGCGCCTCCAGGATCGCGGCCAGCGCGTCACGCAGGTCCACCAGCACCTCGACGTCCAGGGCGGCGTAGACCAGCCACTCCTCGGGCAGCGGCCGGGTGCTCCAGTCGGCGGCGGAGTGCCCCTTCTGCAGCGAGTACCCGAGCAGCGACTCGACGACGGCGCCCAGGCCCACCCGCGGCAGCCCGGCCAGCCGCGCGGCCAGCTCGGTGTCGAAGACCCGCCCCGGGACGAGACCGAGTTCCGCCAGGCAGGGCAGGTCCTGGTTGGCCGCGTGCAGCACCCACTCGGTGTCGGCGATGGCCTCCTGGAGCACCGACAGGTCCGGCAGTGGCACCGGGTCGACCAGCCCGGTCCCCGCGCCGTCGCGGCGCAGCTGCACGAGGTAGGCCCGCTGCCCGTACCGGTACCCGGAGGCGCGCTCGGCGTCCACGGCGACCGGGCCGGTGCCGGCCCGCAGCGCCTCGGCGTACTCGACCAGCGCGGTGGAGGTCTCGACCACCGGGGGCAACCCGTCGCGGGGGGCGAGCAGCGGAGTCGCCGGGGGAGAGGCCGGCTCCTCGTCCGGTGCCGGGATGGGCTCGGTGCTCAGCGCTCGTCCACCTTCTCGCCCGTGTCGTCGACCAGTGCAGTGCCGGGAGCAGGCAGCCTGCGCGGCACGGGACCGCAGGAGGCCGGGAGGGGCAGCCGGCGCGGGGGCGTCGCGCCCCTGTCGGACACCGATGTTACGGAGTCCCACTCCCGGGAGGACCGGAGGGATCCAGCAGCCGGACGCCGGGTGGGGGCAGACCGGCCGCGTTGCCCAGCACCTCCAGCCAGGCGACCAGGTGCCGGTCGAGCGCGGTGTCCTCGGCGGTCCAGGACGCGCGGATCTCCACGTCCACGGAGTGCTGCGGGCCGGCCAGCTCGCCGAACCGCGTCGACGCGGTGCGGGTGACCGTGCCGCCGACGGCGTGGTACGCGGCGCCGGCCTCGGTGAGGGCCTCGGTCAGCCAGCTCCACGCCACCTCGGAGAACATCGTGTCGTCCACCATGTGCTCGTCGGTGGCCGCCGACAGGTAACCGACGCAGCGCGTCGTGCCGGCCCACGACTCATGGCCCGCGGGGTCGTGCAGCACGATGAAGCGCGCGCTGGCGACCTCGACCTCCTCGTCGCCGTCCCGCTCGGTCACCAGCGCGCCGATGGCGTGGGCGTAGGGCGCCAGCCGCTGGGGAGCCGGGATGTGCTCGAGCTGGATCTCCGGGCGGACCGTCGCGCCGGCCAGTGCCTCGAGGGCAGCGCGGAACTCCTCCGGGGGCTGGTCGCCGGGCCGGTCCTCCGGGCCGCGCCCGGCACCGGCCAGGCTGGAAGGCTCCACGCTCGCAGACTAGGACCAGAACCGGGCCCGTGCCGCCGACGCGCCGCACCGTTCTGGGAGGATCGACGGTCGTGACCCCAGCTGGCGACGCCCGGACCCTCCCCGCCGACTCGGACCTCGTCCAGGCCGCCCGCGGCCTGCCGGTGTCCCGGACCCCGGTGTGGTTCATGCGCCAGGCGGGCCGGTCGCTCCCCGAGTACCGCGCGCTGCGGGCCGACACCGGGATGCTCGAGGCCTGCCAGGACCCCGACCTGGTCACCGAGATCACCCTGCAGCCGGTGCGCCGGCACGGGGTGGACGCCGCGATCCTCTTCTCCGACATCGTGCTGCCGCTGGTCGTGGCCGGGGTGGACGTCGACATCAAGCCGGGGGTGGGCCCGGTGGTCGCCTCGCCGGTGCGCACCGTGGCCGACGTCGACGCGCTGCCGCCGCTGGAGCCCGAGCGGCTGGACTTCCTCGCCACCGCGGTGCGCGCGCTGGTCGCCGAGCTGGGGCCGACGCCGCTCATCGGCTTCGCCGGCGCGCCCTTCACCCTGGCCACCTACCTGATCGAGGGCGGCCCGTCGAAGGAGCACGCCCGCACCAAGGCGTTCATGTACGCCGAGCCGGAGGCGTGGGGCCGGCTGCTCGACCGGCTCGCGGTGTCCGCTGCGGTCTTCCTGAACACGCAGGTCGACGCCGGCGCCTCGGCGGTGCAGCTGTTCGACTCCTGGGCCGGCGTGCTCTCCGCCGCCGACTACGCCGGGCGGGTCCTGCCGCACTCGCGGGCGGTCTTCGACGGCCTCGGTGACCGGGACGTGCCGCGCATCCACTTCGGCGTCGGCACCGGGGAGCTGCTGGCCCTCATCGGGGACGCCGGCGCCGACGTCGTGGGCGTCGACTGGCGGGTGCCGCTGGACGAGGCGGCCCGCCGGGTCGGGCCGCAGCGCTCACTGCAGGGCAACCTCGACCCCGCCGTCCTGCTCGCCGACCGGGTGACCGTCGACCGCGAGGTGCGCCGGGTCGTCGAGCAGGGCCGGGCCGCCCGCGGGCACGTCTTCAACCTCGGCCACGGCGTCCTGCCGGAGACCGACCCGGGCGTGCTCACCCACGTCGTCGAGCTGGTCCACGAGCTGACCCGGCGATGAGCCGGCGCCTGGTCGTCGTCGGGGCCGGGATCACCGGACTCGCCGCCGCGTTCGAGTGGCGCCGGCGGCGGCCCGACGACGAGATCGTCGTGCTGGAGGTCGGCGACCGCGTCGGCGGCAAGCTGGGCCGCGTCGAGCTGGCCGGGCACTGGTACGACACCGGCCCCGAGGCGGTGCTCGCCCGGGTGCCCGAGGCGGTCCAGCTGGTGGAGCGCCTCGGCCTGGCCGACCGGCTGGTCGCGCCGGCGACCACCCAGGCGGCGGTCGTCCTGCCCGACGGGCGGTACCCGCTGCCGGCCGGCACGGTCCTCGGCGTCCCCGCCTCGGTCGAGGGGCTCGAGGGGGTGCTGACGCCGGACGGCGTGGCCCGGGTGGCCGCCGAGGCGCAGCTGCCGCCGCTGACCCTGGACGGCGACGTCGCGGTCGGCGCCCTGCTGCGGGAGCGGCTCGGCGACGAGGTGGTCGACCGGCTGGTCGAGCCGCTGCTCGGCGGCGTGTACGCGGGACGGGCCGACGAGCTGTCGCTCACCGCCACGATGCCCCAGCTGGCGGCGCACCTGCCCGCGGCGGGCTCGGTGCTGGGCGCCGCGGCCGCCGCCCGGGACGCCGGCGCGCGCAGCCGGTTCGACGCCGACGGGCCGGTGTTCGTCACCGTGTCCGACGGCATCGGCGGACTGCCCGACGCGCTGGTGGCCGCGGCGCGGGCCGACGTCCGGCTGCGGACCCCGGCGCACGCGCTGGCCCGGACGGCGACCGGGTTCGAGCTGTCGGTCGGTCCGGCCGCCGCCCCCGAGCGGCTGACCGCCGACGCCGTCCTCGTCACGGCCCCGGCGCCCAAGGCCGCGCGGCTGCTGGCGCAGGTCGCCCCCGCCGCGGTCGAGCCGCTGCAGGGCATCCCGTACGCGTCGATGGCCGTGGTCGCGATGGCCTTCCCCGCGCAGCCGGTCGCCGCCGGGTCGGGCCTGCTCGTGCCGCCGGTGACCGGGCGCCTGGTCAAGGGCGTCACGGTGTCGTCGGCGAAGTGGCCGCACCTCGCCGGTGAGCACCTGCTGGTCCGCTCGTCGGTCGGCCGGTTCCGCGACGAGGCGGAGTTGCAGCGCACCGACGAGGACCTCACCGCGGCCGTGGTGGCCGACGTCGCCGACCTGCTGGGGCTGTCCCGGCCGGAACCGGTGGCCACCCGGCTGGTGCGCTGGGGCGGCGGGCTGCCGCAGTACCTGGTCGGACACTCCGACCGGGTGGACGCCGTCCGGGCCGCGGTGAGCGAGGTGCCCGGGCTGGCCATCGCCGGTGCCGCGTTCCGCGGCGTGGGCGTGCCCGCCTGCATCCGCGACGCCCACCACGCCCTCGACGCGTTGAGCTGAGCGGCGTGCGGGTGATCTCACCACCCGCGCACCCGGCTCCCCGCGCCCGCGCGCGAGAATGGGCGCATGAGCGAGCAGACCGACCAGCGCAGCATCGGCAAGCGGGCCAACGAGCTCAACGCGACCATCCGCTACACGATGTGGTCGGTGTTCAGGCTGGCCCGCCCGCTGGGCGACGAGCAGCGCGCCGCGGTCGCGGACGAGGTGCAGGGCCTGGTCGACGAGCTGGCCGGCAAGGACGTCGTCGTCCGCGGGACCTACGACGTGAGCGGCCTGCGGGCCGACGCCGACCTCATGGTCTGGTGGCACGCCGCGTCGGCGGAGGCGCTGCAGGAGGCCTACACCCGGCTGCGCCGCACGGCGCTGGGGCGGCACCTGGAGCCGGTGTGGTCGCAGCTGGCGCTGCACCGGCCGGCGGAGTTCAACCGCAGCCACATCCCGGCGTTCCTCGCCGACGAGGAGCCGCGCCGGTTCGTCTGCGTCTACCCGTTCGTGCGGTCCTACGAGTGGTACCTGCTGCCCGACGAGGAGCGGCGGGCGATGCTCGCCGAGCACGGGCAGATGGCGCGGGGGTTCCCGGACGTGCGCGCCAACACGGTGGCCTCGTTCGCGCTGGGCGACTACGAGTGGATGCTGGCGTTCGAGGCCGACGAGCTGCACCGCATCGTCGACCTCATGCGCGAGCTGCGGGCCTCGGCGGCGCGGCGGCACGTCCGCGAGGAGGTGCCGTTCTACACCGGCGTCCGCAAGCCGGTCGCCGAGCTCGTCGCCGACCTGCCGTGACGCCGGGGTGTGGGAGTGCAGTCGAGCTGCACTCC
>NZ_JBJGYU010000050.1:0-23946 GCF_054050155.1 Geodermatophilus sp. SYSU D00703
CCTCGGGCACGTCTCCGCCGGTGACCCCTTGGTCGACGACGTGCTGGTCTTCTCCGTCTTCCCGGGGGAGGTCCGGGGCGTTCGCTGGCTCCCCGGCTTCGCCGACGGGCTCGGCCGCGGGAGCCGCGGACACATCGGCGTCCTCGGGCACGTCTCCGCCGGTGACCCCTTGGTCGACGACGTGCTGGTCTTCTCCGTCTTCCCGGGGGAGGTCCGGGGCGTTCGCTGGCTCCCCGGCTTCGCCGACGGGCTCGGCCGCGGGAGCCGCCGACGCACCGGCGTCCTCGGGCACGTCTCCGCCGGTCAACCCCTGGTCAGCGACGGGCGTGTCGAGCACCTCGGGTCCGGTAGCCGCCGTGACCTCGGCCTGAACGTCCTGGCCGGCTGCCACATCGGGCGCGTTCCCGACGTCGACGACGACCCCGCCACCGCGGAGCACGTGGCCAGTCCGGCGCTCGAGGCCTGCCCGAGGAGGAAGACCACGAAGAGCCGTCACGCACGCCGCTGCTGGGCTCGGCCGGTCATCGCGGGACGTCCACTGCCGGTCGGTCACGCCGTTCCCGGCTGGCCCGTGTCTGCGCTGGACGGGGATCTCGCGCGACTGGGGGCGGAGTCGGGCTGAGGGCTGCCGTCGGTCAAGGGACTGCTGCATGGGGCACCGTCCGATCGTCTCGGCTTGCTGTCCGGTCAGCCTGGCGCCGGGCTGAGAGCGAGATCGTTCAGCCGCCCGGAGGGGGCTTCGGCCAGGACACGCCAGTCCGGCGGGGAGTCGGCCCGCGCCCGGCGCGTCTCTCACTGATGCGATCCCAGTCGCGGCTGACGGTGGTGCTCCTGACCCGAGAAGGGCGAGATCCTCCGAGCGCCTCCCGACGAGCCCGGCAGACGCCCCATGGCGACCCGGCCCCACCGCGGAGACGTTCCCGCGGGAACGTCTCGTATCCGCGGAGCAGGCACCTGACGTCGGGGGGGACCCGGGCCGACGCGAGGGCGCCGAGCCGGCACGCGCGCGGTGGCACACCCGCAGGCGGCGGGTGCCGACCGGTCGACCGCGCTGCTGCCCGGTGGACGTGCCGCCTGACCGCGCCGACCTAGGCTCCTGCGGGTGACCGTGACCCTGGGGGAGGTCGTCGCCGCGCTCGAGGCCCGGTACGACCCCGCGCTCGCCGAGGACTGGGACGTTGTCGGGTTGGTCTGCGGTGAACCCGACGAACCCGTGGAGCGGGTCCTGTTCGCCGTCGACCCGGTGGCCGCGGTCGTCGACGAAGTGGTCAGGACCGGCGTCCAGTTGCTGGTCACCCACCACCCGCTGTTCCTCGGAGCCGTCCACGGGGTGCCGGCGAGCGACCCCAAGGGCCGCGTCGTGCACCGGCTGATCAGGGCCGGAGCCGGCCTGTTCGCCGCGCACACCAACGCCGACCGGGCGCCCGACCACGGCGTCAACGACGCGCTGGCGAGCGCGGTCGGGCTCACCGACGCCGTCCCCCTGCAGCCGTCGGCGCTCGACCCGCGCGCGGGCCTCGGCCGCGTCGGCCTGTTGCCCGAGCCGATGACGCTGCGCCGGTTCGCCGCCCACGTCGCCGCCGTCCTCCCGTACACCACCGGTGGCGTCCGTGCCGCCGGCGACCCCGACCGCCGGATCGAGACGGTCGCGGTCTGCGGCGGCAGCGGAGGCTCCCTGATGCCCGCCGCGGCGGCCGCCGGTGCCGACGTCCTCCTCACCAGCGACCTGCGGCACCACGCGGTCTCCGAGGCGCTCGAGGTGAACGGCCCGGCCCTGTGTGACGTGGCACACTTCGCCTCCGAGTGGCCCTGGCTGCCGGTCGCGGCGGACGTCCTCCACCGCGACCTGTCCGGGCGGGTGGAGGTGTCGGTCTCCCGGCGCCGCACCGACCCCTGGACGTGGCACGCCGCGGGCGACGGGGACCCGGCCGCGGCCGCGGCCGGCTGAGGCCCGAGGGGCGGCCCGCTCCTCGGGAGAGGGGGTCGCGATGACCAGCACGCCCACACCACCTCTGGACGCCGCGGGACCAGGAGGTGTCCCGCGCCGCAGCGACCGCAGCCCGTGGACCTGGCTGCTGCTGGTCCCGATCGTGGTGCCGCTGATCGTGCCGCTCTACAACCGCGTCGAGCCGACCCTCTTCGGCTGGCCGTTCTTCTACTGGGCACAGCTGGCCTTCGTCGCGGTCGGCGTCCTGACCACCGTCGTCGTCTACCGGGCGACCCGGCGGCCCAGGTCCGAGCGGGACGCCGCCCGGGAGACCGTCGCGCCAGACCGGGAGCGCTGAGCCGTGGACGGGGTCAACGTCGTCGAGCTGGTCATCGTCGTCGTCCTCTTCCTCGTCGTCACGGTCATGGGATTCGTCGCTGCCCGGTGGCGGCGCGCGGAGTCCCTCATGCACCTCGACGAGTGGGGCCTGGGCGGCCGCAGCTTCGGCTCCTGGATCACTTGGTTCCTGCTCGGCGGGGACCTGTACACCGCCTACACGTTCGTCGCCGTCCCGGCCCTCATGTTCGGCGCGGGCGCGGCCGGCTTCTTCGCCGTCCCCTACACCGTGGTGATCTACCCGCTGGTCTTCCTGGTGATCGTCCGGCTGTGGTCGGTGAGCCACGTGCGGGGCTTCGTGACGCCGGCCGACTTCGTCCGCAGCCGGTTCGACTCCCCGACGATGGCGCTGCTCGTGGCCGTCACCGGGATCGTCGCGACGATGCCCTACATCGCGCTGCAGCTGGTCGGCATCGAGGCCGTGCTCAAGGCGATGGGCGTGGAGGGCGAGCTGCCGCTGATCGTCGCCTTCGTCATCCTCGCGCTCTACACGTACAACTCCGGGCTGCGGGCCCCGGCGCTGATCGCCTTCGTCAAGGACACGCTGATCTACCTGACGATCATCGTCGCGGTGATCGTCATCCCGGTGAAGCTGGGCGGCTGGGACGCCATCTTCGGCGCCGCCGAGGAGAAGTTCTCCGCGACGTCCGGCGTGCTGCTCCCGGCATCCGGCCAGCTGGGGTACGCCACGCTGGCGCTGGGCTCGGCGCTCGCGCTGTTCCTCTACCCGCACTGCATCACCGGCGTCCTGGCCGCGAGCAGCCGCGACGTGCTCAAGCGGAACATGAGCGCGCTGCCCGCCTACAGCCTGGCGCTGGGGCTGATCGCGCTGCTGGGCTACATGGCCATCGCCGCGGGGGTGGAACCGATCGGCGGGGACGGCAACACCGTCGTCCCCGTGCTGTTCCAGCAGATGTTCCCGAGCTGGTTCGCCGGCATCGCGTTCGCCGCCGTGGGCATCGGCGCGCTGGTCCCGGCCGCGATCATGTCGATCGCCGCGGCGAACCTGTTCACCCGCAACATCTACAAGGAGTACCTGCGCAAGGACGCCACCCCGCACCAGGAGGCCCAGGTCGCCAAGGTGACGTCGCTGGTGGTCAAGGTCGGCGCGGTGGCCGCCATCCTCTTCATCGACCCGCAGTTCTCGATCGACCTCCAGCTGATCGGCGGCGTGATCATCCTGCAGACGCTGCCCGCGGTGGCGCTGGGGCTGTACACGCGGTGGCTGCACCGCGGCGGACTCGTCGCCGGCTGGGCGGTCGGCATGGCCGCCGGGCTGCTGATGCTCTACAACATCCCGCGGCTGGCCCCGGACGGCTCCGTCGTCCGGGAGCACTTCGGCGGGTCGTCGTTCCCGCTGGCGAAGCTGGGGCTGGACACCACCTGGAGCGTCTACGCCGGCCTCCTCGCCCTGCTGGCCAACCTCCTCGTCGCCGCCCTGGTCACCCTGGCGCTGCGTGCGGCGAAGGTGGACGACGGCGTCGACGGGACGGCCGAGACCGACTACACCGCCGAGCGGGAGGACCCGACCGTCCGCGACCTGCCCGACCCGCTGGCGTCGGCGCCGCCGGGAGCGCCGGGGGAGCGGCCCGCGCGCAGGTAGTCGAAGGACCCCCGTGCCCCCCCGCCCCTCGCACGCTCGCGGGACCCTGCACGGGGGCCGGGCGCCGCAGGCCGGGGCGGCGCCCCGGTAGTTTGGCCGGGTGAAGGCCGACCACTTCGACCAGCAGAAGCTGCTGGCCCTGGCCGCCGAGGACGTCGCGCTGTCCCAGCTGGCCCACCGCAAGCGCACGCTGCCCGAGCTGGCCACGGTGGAGTCCGCGGCCGGGTCCGAGCGCGAGTACGCCGAGGCGGTGGTGCGCGCCGAGACCGAGGTGCGCGACCTGCAGCGGGAGGTCAAGCGGCTCGAGGGCGACGTCGAGACGGTGCGCAACCGGGCGGCCAAGGACCAGAAGCTGCTGGACTCCGGCGCGATCGCGGCCAAGCAGATGACCGACCTGCAACACGAGCTGCAGTCGCTGGCGCGGCGGCAGTCCGACCTCGAGGACACCGAGCTCGAGCTCATGGAGCAGCTCGAGACCGCCGAGGGGACGCTGCGGGAGGCCCAGGAGGGCAGGACGCAGGCGCAGGCCGAGCGGGAGCGCGCCGAGCAGCTGCGCGACGACGCCCTCGCCGACATCGCCGACGCCACCGGCCGGCACGAGCAGGCCCGGCAGGAGGCCGCCGCCACCGTCCCGGCCGACCTGCTGGCGCTGTACGAGCGGATCCGCACGCAGACCGGCGGCACCGGCGCGGCGATGCTGAAGGCCCGCCAGTGCCAGGGCTGCCGCATCGAGCTCTTCGGCAAGGAGCTGGCCGCCGTCCGCAACGCCGATCCCCACGAGGTCGTGCGGTGCGAGAACTGCGGCCGGATCCTCGTGCGCACGGCCGAGTCGGGCCTGTGACGCGCCGGTTCGTCGTCGAGGCGGACGGCGGCTCGCGGGGCAACCCCGGCCCGGCCGGCTACGGCGCCCTGGTCCGCGACGCGACCACCGGCAAGGTGCTGGCCGAGCGGGCCGAGTCCGTGGGCCGGGCCACCAACAACGTCGCGGAGTACGGCGGCCTGGTCGCCGGGCTGCAGGCCGCCCTCGACCTCGACCCGGCCGCCGAGGTCGAGGTCCGGATGGACTCCAAGCTGGTCGTCGAGCAGATGTCGGGTCGCTGGAAGGTCAAGCACCCCGACATGCAGAAGCTCGCGCTGCAGGCCCAGCAGATCGCCCGGCAGCTGGGCGGGGTCCGCTACACGTGGGTGCCGCGGGCGCAGAACGCCGCGGCCGACGCGCTGGCCAACAGCGCGATGGACGGGCGGCCCATCCACCGGGACCTGGCCGCCGAGGCGAGCACCGCCGAGGACGACGTCCAGCCGGTGGCCGAGCCGGCGCCGGTGACCACCACGGTGACCCACCTGCTGCGGCACGGGCGCACCGAGCACACGCCGGAGCGCCGGTACAGCGGCCGCAACGACCTGCCGCTGTCGGCGACCGGCCGGGCCGAGGCCGAGGCCGCCGCGAAGCGGGCGCAGGAGCTGGGCATCGAGGTCGTCGTGGCCTCGCCGCTGCGCCGCGCCCGCGAGACCGCCGAGATCGTGGCCGGGGTCCTCGGGCTGCCGGTGCACCTCGACGACGACCTGGTCGAGCTGGACTTCGGCCGGCTGGAGGGGCTGACCGCCGAGGAGGCCCGCCGCGAGCACCCGCTGGCCACCCGGCGCTTCGCCGAGGGGGTCACGGTGGCCGCGCCCGGCGGGGAGTCGGTCGCCGACGTCAGCCGCCGCGTGGCCCGCGCCCGTGCCCGCATCCTGCGCGAGCACGCGGGGAGGACGGTGCTCGTCGTCAGCCACGTCACCCCGATCAAGCTGCTGCTGGCCGCCGGCCTCGACGTGCCCGACGACGTCGTCCACCGCGTGTTCCTGGAGGCCGCGTCGTTCTGCACGGTGGCGTGGAGCTCCGACGGGCGCTCCTCGGTGCGGCTGGTCAACGACACCGGCCACCTGCGCTAGGAGGTGCGGGAAGGGCGGTCCCGGCGGCGGCGTTGCACCGGGTGCCCCGCCCCACAGCCGGCCCGCGGCGCGGGGGATCATGTGGGCCGCCCGCCCAGACCCGAGGAGATCCGTGACCGCGACCATCGCGCCTGCCACGACCGCCGTTCCCGGTGACGAGCGCACCCTGTCGCCCGCCGAGTACGAGACGTGGGCCGCCGAGGTGCGGCGGCTGGCGGAGGAGCGCGGCGCGGTCGTCCTGGCGCACAACTACCAGGTGCCCGAGATCCAGGACGTCGCCCACTTCACCGGCGACTCGCTGTACCTCTCCCGGGTCGCGGCGCAGACCGACGCCCGCGAGATCGTCTTCTGCGGCGTCCACTTCATGGCCGAGACGGCGAAGATCCTGTCGCCGGACAAGACCGTGCTGCTGCCCGACCACGCCGCCGGGTGCTCGCTCGCCGACTCGATCACCGCCGAGCAGCTGCGCGAGTGGAAGGCCCAGCACCCCGGCGCCGTCGTCGTCAGCTACGTCAACACCACCGCCGCGGTGAAGGCCGAGACCGACATCTGCTGCACGTCGTCCAACGCCGCCGACGTCGTCCGGTCCATCCCGGCGGACCGGGAGATCCTGTTCTGCCCCGACCAGTTCCTCGGCGCGCACGTCAAGCGGGTGACCGGGCGGGAGAACATCGCCATCTGGGCCGGTGAGTGCCACGTGCACGCCGGGATCAGCCCGGCCGACGTCCGCGCGCAGATCGCCGCCCACCCCGACGCCGAGGTCCTGGTGCACCCCGAGTGCGGCTGCACCACCTCGGTGCTCGACCTGGTCAGCCACGGCGACCTGCCCGCCGACCGCACCCGCGTGCTGTCCACCGGAGGCATGGTCGAGGAGGCGGCGAGGACGCAGTCCCGAGAGGTGCTCGTCGCGACCGAGGTCGGCATCCTGCACCAGCTGCGGGCGCTCAACGCGGGCACGCGGTTCATCCCGATGAACGCCCGCGCCGCCTGCCGCTACATGAAGATGATCACGCCGGAGAAGCTGCTGCAGACGCTGCGCACCGGCGAGGGGGCCGTCGACGTGGACCCGGAGACCGCGGCCCGCGCCCGGCGCGCGGTCGAGGCGATGATCTCGATCGGCGAGCCGGGCCGCGGCGGCGAGTGAGGCCCCGTCCCGGGTCCCGCCCCGAGCCTCCGAGGGGTGGGGGGACGGGGTCCTTTCTCAGCGCCGGACGGCGGTGGAGAGGTCGGCGACGATCGCCTTGAACGTGCGGGTGTCCACCTCGTCGTCGACGGTGACCCGCACGATGTCGGACACCTGCTGCTCGGAGGTGGGCCGGACGGCGGCGACGCGGGCGGCGGCGACCAGGTGCAACCGCTGCGCCCGGGCGGCGGGGCTCTCGGTGGCGGTCGGGACCGGGGGAAGTCGGTTCTCGCGCATGGGCCGACGGTAGGCAGTCCCGGCCGCCCGGCCGGGCACCGCGGCCGCGTGTCCCGCGCCGGGTGGACCCGTCCGTCACACCCGTCGCGGGAGGTGACTGGGGTCGTGCGGGGAGCGCGGCCTGCTCGCCCCCGCACCGCCGGGGGCTCGTCCACTCCACCCCTCGGGGCAGGGGTCAGACCCGGGTGAACAGGTAGGCCGAGACGGCGACGCCGAAGAGCACGATGAACACGCGCAGCGGGGTGGCGGGGATCCGGGTGGCGACCGCGGCGCCCAGGAAGCCCCCGAGCAGGCTCGCCGGAGCGGCGACGGCCACCACGAGCCAGGCGACCGGGCCGAACACGCCGAACACCACGAGGGTGACCGTGGCGGTGACCGCCGACAGCGCCGACTTGAGGGCGTTGGCCAGCTTCAGCCGGTGCAGGCCCACGCCGAGGACGCCGACCAGGATCACCCCGAGCGCGCCGCCGAAGTAGCCGCCGTAGACGGTGGCCAGGAACAGCGCGGCGTACAGCCAGACCGGGTCCCGCCGGGGTCCCTCCTCCTCGGCCTTGCGCAGCCGGCGGGTCAGCAGCGGCTGGACGGCGAGCAGCAGGCTGGCCAGGAGCACCAGCACCGGGACGACGACGTCGAAGGCCTCGGACGGCGTGGTGAGCAGCAGCACGCTGCCGGCGGTGCCGCCGAGGAGGGCCACGGCGCCGAAGCGGAGCAGCCGGCCGCGCTGACCGGCGTACTCGCGGCGGAAGCCGAGCACGCCGCCGAGGTAGCCGGGCCACTGGGCGATCGAGTTCGTGACGTTCGCGGCGACCGTCCCCAGGCCCAGGGCGACGAGGGTGGGGAACAGGATCAGCGAGCCGCCCCCGGCGATCGAGTTGATCACCCCCGCGACGAAGGCGACCCCCGCGGCGATGACGAGGTCGACGGCGGACACGACCGGCGAGCCTACGGCGACCCGCTTGGTCGACCCTGCACCACCTGGGCACCCTGGGCCGGTGCGCAAGTGGCTGCCGCTGGTCGCGATCTGCACCGGCACGTTCATCCTGCTGATCGACGTGACGATCGTGAACGTCGCGCTGCCCGAGCTGGCGCGCGACCTGTCGACGTCGTTCGGCCAGCTGCAGTGGGTCGTGGACGTCTACGCCCTCGCGCTGGCCGCCCTGGTGCTGGGAGCGGGATCGGTCGCCGACCTCTACGGACGGCGGCGGGTCTACGTGATCGGCACCGTCGTCTTCGCCGCGGCGTCCCTGGCCTGCGGCCTGGCACCCTCGGCCGGCTGGCTGATCGCGGCCCGTGCCGTGCAGGGGATCGGGGGCGCGGCGATGTTCGCCACGACGATCGCGCTGATCAACGACTGCTACGAGGGCCGGGACCGCGGGACGGCGTTCGGCGTCTGGGGCGCGGTGGTGGGCGCGGCCGCGGCGCTGGGCCCCATCCTCGGCGGGCTGCTCACCGAGCTGTCGTGGCGCTGGATCTTCTTCGTCAACCTGCCGGTGTGCGTGGTCGCCGTGGCGCTGACCCTCGCCGTGGTGGGCGAGTTCCGGCAGTCCGCCGCGCCGCGGCCCGACGTCCCGGGGATCGCGCTGTTCACCGTCGGCGCCGGTGCCGTCGTCTACGGGCTGGTCGAGGCAGGGGCGAGCGGGTGGAGCCGGCCCGGGTCCTGGGTGCCGCTGGCCGCCGGGCTGCTCCTGCTGCTCGGCTGGGTGCCGGTGGAGCTGCGCCGGCCGGCGCCGATGCTCGAGGTCCGGCTGTTCCGGTCGCGCTCCTTCGCCGGCATCATGGCCGGCGCCCTGCTGCTCAACTTCGCGGCGTTCTCGCAGCTGGTCTACGCGTCGCTGTGGCTGCAGTCGATCGGGGGGATGTCCCCGCTGCCGGCGGGGCTGGTGTTCATCCCGCTGTCGTTCATGAGCGCCACGGTCGCGGCCTTCTCCGGCCGGGTGCTGCAGATGCGCTCGCCGCGGCTCGTCCTCGGGGCCGGGCTGCTGCTCATCGGGGTCGGCGCGCTGCTCCTCGCGCTGGTCGGGGCCGGGTCGAGCTGGACGGTGCTGGTCGCCGGGCTCGCGGTGATCGGGACCGGCGTCGGCGTGGCCAACCCGACGCTGGCCTCCGCGGCGCTGGCCGCGGTGCCCCGGGACCGCAGCGGCATGGCCTCCGGCGCGGTGAACACCGCCCGCCAGCTGGGGACGGCGCTGGGCGTGTCCGTGCTGGGTGCGGTCTTCACGGCGGCCGCCGGCGCCACGCTGCGGAACGGCGGCGCGCCCGACCCGGCCGGGACCGCGTCGGCCCTGTCGGCCGGTCAGGCGTCGGCGATCCTGGGCGGTGCCGACCCGGCCGCCCGACCCGCGCTCGCCGACCTGCTCGGCACGGCGTACACCGACGGCCTGCGCGACGCGTTCCTCGCCTGCGGCGCGGCCGGGCTGCTCGGCGGGGCGCTGGTGCTCTGGCTGGTGCGCGCCGAGGCGCCCGGCGCGCCCCGCGGGCCGGCCTCGCAGACGGCTCCCCGCGCGACCGCCGGCCGCGGGACGATGACCCGGTGACCGACATCGTCCTCGTGCACGGAGCCTGGAGCGGGTCCTGGTGCTGGCGGCGCGTGCTGCCGCGGCTCTGGGGCGCCGGGCACCGGGTCGTCACCGTCACCCTCAGCGGACTGGGGGAGCGGGCGCACCAGCTGTCGACGGCGATCACCCTCTCGACCCACGTCGAGGACGTCGTCACCGCCGTCCGGGCCGAGGAGTGCCGCGACGCGGTGCTGGTCGGGCACAGCTACGGCGGGATGGTGGTCACCGGCGCGGCCGACCGGCTGGACGGGGAGGTGGGACCGCTCGTCTACCTCGACGCCGTCGTCCCGACCCCGGGGGAGTGCTGGTCGACGACCAACCCGCCGGAGGTGCAGGAGCAGCGACGGGCGGCGATCGAGCGGTCCGGCGTCCTCCCGCCACCGCCGGTGTCGGTGTTCGGGCTGACCGGTGCGGACGCCGAATGGGTGGAGCGGCGGCAGACCCCGCAGCCCGGCGGGGTCTACGACGACCCGCTGCAGTTCGACGCCGAACGCTGGGCGGCCCGTCCGCGCACCTACCTGGACTGCACCACGCCGCCGCTGGTGACGATCGAGCCGTCGCGGCGGCTGGTGCGCACCCAGCCCGGCTGGGACATCACCCAGTACGACGCGGGCCACTACCTGCAGGTCTCGCACCCCGACGAGGTCGTCGCCGCGCTCCTGCGGGTCGTCGGGCGATGACTTCACGGTGCCGGGCGGGTCTGCCCTGTCATGGCACGGATCGTCATCACCCAGAACACCACGCTGGACGGCGTCGTCGAGGCGCTCGACGGGTGGTTCGACCCGCAGGGCGGTGAGGAGGACGGCGCCGACGTCCTGGCGGAGATCCGGGAGCAGATGGCCGCCGAGACCGGCTTCCTCGTCGGCCGGCGGACCTTCGAGGCCATGCGCTCCTTCTGGCCCGCGCAGACCGACGACCCGACCGGCATCACCCGCCACCTCGACGAGGTCGAGAAGTTCGTCGTCTCCCGCACGCTGGGCGACCCCGGGTGGGCCAACACGCGGGTGCTCGCGGGCGACCCGGTCGAGGAGGTGCGCGCGCTGCGGGCCTCGGCGGACGGCGTGATCGGCGTGACCGGCAGCATCACGCTCTGCCACGCGATCATCGGCGCGGACCTGGTCGACGAGTACCGGCTGTTCGTCCACCCCCGAGTGCTCGGGCGCGGCCGCCGGCTGTTCCCCGACGGCGTCGACGTGCGGCTGGAGCGGGTGTCGGCGCGGGAGTTCCGCGCCGGGACCACCCTGCTCACCTGCCGCCCGGCGCGCCGCTGACCCTCCCCGAGAGCTGCCCTCTCGGAGCAGACTCCCGCCATGCCGTCCCTCCCCATGCCCGACGACTGGCAGCGCGCCCTCGTCGTGGCGGCCCACCCCGACGACATCGAGTACGGCGCCGCGGCCGCGGTCGCGGTCTGGACCGCGGCCGGCAAGGAGGTGCACTACCTGCTGGCCACCCGTGGCGAGGCCGGCATCGCGGGGATGCACCCCGACGAGGCCGGGCCGCTGCGCGAGGAGGAGGAGCGCCGCTCGGCGGCCGTCGTCGGGGTCGCGGAGGTGGAGTTCCTCGGGCACCGGGACGGCACCCTCGAGGCCGGGCTGCCGCTGCGGCGGGACCTGGCCGCCGCGATCCGCCGGCACCGGCCCGAGCTCGTGGTCACCATGCACGGCGGGGACACCTGGACCCTGCCGGGCGTGACTCCGGGCTACCTGAACTCGGCGGACCACCGGGCGCTGTCCCGGAGCGTCCTGGACGCAGTGGCCGACGCCGCCAACGAGTGGATCTTCCCGGACCTGACCGAGCCGCGGTGGTCCGGCGTCCAGTACATCGCCGTCCAGACCGTGGGGGAGGAGCCGCCGCACGTGGTCGACGTCAGCGCCGGGGTGGAGAAGGCGGTGGCCTCGCTCAGCGAGCACCGCCGGTACCTGGAGGTGCTGTCGGAGGAGCCGGTCGAGGAGCAGGCACGCCGGCAGATCGACATGGCGACCCTCACCGAGGAGGGGGAGCGGCGGGTCGGGTTCCGGCTGTACTGGGGCTGACCACGCGCGTTGCCTAGACTGGGCGGACGACGGACGAGTCGGCCGGGCGGTCGCGTCGGCGGGGGAGACCCCGTCGCCGAGGAACGTCCGGGCTCCACAGGGCAGGGTGGTCGTTAACAGCGACCCGGGGTGACCCGCGGGACAGTGCCACAGAGAACAGACCGCCAGCGGTCCGCCGCTGGCAAGGGTGAAACGGCGGTGTAAGAGACCACCGCACACCGGGTGACCGGTGTGGCTCGGTAAACCCCACCCGGAGCAAGGTCGAGAGGGACGGCGGAGACGTCGTCCTGCGCAGGCGTTCGAGGGCTGCCCGCCCGATGCCTGCGGGTGGACCGCTCGAGCCTGCCGGCAACGGCAGGCCTAGATGGATGACCGCCCATCGGGAGGCCGTGAGGCCCCCGTGGACAGAACCCGGCGTACAGGCCGACTCGTCCGTCGTCCCACCTCTGGCCTGCGCTCATGGGTGCAGCCGTGCCGAGGGGAGCCCGGCCGGACCGATGAGATCGTCCGCGTCCGCCGGTCCGACCTCCGGACCGGGTCGTGGACCAGGAGGACGCATGCGGAAGATCGTCGTGCACATGATGCTGTCGCTGGACGGCTACTTCGAGGGGCCGGACCACGACCTGAGCTGGCACCGCGTCGACGAGGAGCTGCACGCGCACTTCAACGAGCAGCTCGCGACCAAGAGCGCCTTCATCGAGGGCCGGGTCAGCTACGAGCTCATGGAAGCGGTCTGGCCGACCGCAGACCAGGACCCGGACGCCCCGCCGGTGACGCGCGAGTGCGCCGGCATCTGGCGGGCGGTGCCGAAGATCGTCTTCTCCCGGACGCTGCAGGAGGTCGGCCCCAACGCCTCGCTGCGGGCGGAGGTGGACCCCGACGAGATCCGCGCACTGAAGCAGCAGCCCGGCGGGGACATGACGCTCGGCGGCGTCGACCTGGTCGAGACCTTCCGCCGGCTGGACCTGGTCGACGAGTACCGGCTCTACGTCAACCCTGTCGTCGTGGGCCGCGGTCGACGGCTGTTCGAGACCGCCGACCACCCGACCGACCTGGAGCTGGAGGAAACCCGGCGGTTCGGCAACGGTGTCGTCCTGCTGCGCTACGCCGTCCGACGGTCCTGACGGTCGACGTCGAGCGGTCCGACCACCGGTGTTGCTCCCGGGAGAGCTGTGACGCGTGGGGCAGGTGGTGTCCGTGGACGCACCCCGGCGCGGGCCGCCGGCGATGAGGGAGGTGAGACGGCCGCGCCCTCGCCGGCACCTCGCGCCTCCCCCGTGGGCCCGGGGTGGCGTGGCGAGGCGCGGTCGTCTCCCAAGCCGGCGCTGCCCCGCCCACCCGGTCGGGGGAGCCGATGCGGAGGTGCGATGCGTCAGCCGAGCCCGGACACCCTTCCCCGCCCGCGGGACCTGTCCGACCGCAGCGATCCGGCGGTGCTCTACGTCCGCTCCTACCTGCTCATCCGGACCGCGGTCGGGCTGATCGGCATCCTGCTGCCCCTCGTCCTGGTCGGCGGTGAGAGCTGGGTGCGCGGTGGCGGCGTGCACGTCGGCAGCTCGCTGAGCTCCTACTACCACACGTCGATGCAGGACGTGTTCGTCGGCGCGCTGTGCACCATCGCCGTGCTGCTGGCGACCTACCTCGCGGGACGACCGCGGACGTGGGACTTCTGGCTGAGCCTCCTCGCGGGACTGGCCCTGCTCGGAGTGGTGTTCTTCCCGATCCGGCGGCCCGGCGTCCTCACCGGGGCGCTCCGGTGCGACGGCACGCCGGCCCCACCGGGCTGCTCGCCGATGGAGCACGTGTTCGGCGGGGTCCGGTCGGAACACGTCCACCTGATCGCCGCGGGTGGGTGCTTCCTGCTGCTCGCCGCCCTCTCGTTCGTCTTCGCCCGGCGGGAGCGGGCCCGCGGCGGCCACCTCACGGCGTCGTTCTCCCACGGCCTGTGTGGTGTGGTGGTCCTGCTGAGCATCGCCGCGGCCGGGCTCGGCAACCAGGTGGCGTTCGACGTCGGCCCGCTCCCGCTGCTGTTCGCGGCGGAGACCGCCGCGGTCTGGGCCTTCGCGGCGTCCTGGCTGCTCGCCGGCCGGGACCTGTGGTCGCGGCTCCTGCGGCCGGGCCGGGGAGCCCGCGGCGCCCACCGAGCCGGTCCACGCAGGACCGTGGCGCAGCCTCTGCCGCTGGTGACGGACCGTCCGGTGGTCGTGCAGCCGGGTCCCGGTGCGCCGCCACCCCTGGTCTCCGGCCCGGGCGCGGGATCCGGGGCCGGACCGGCTCCCGGTGCGGGACTCCCGCGGCCCCGGGTCGGTTCGGGAGATCGCGACGACCTCCGGGGAGCCGTGAGCACGGACCGCTCGATCGACGGGTACGGCGTCCGGCCGGTCGGAGCAGCCCCGGCGACCGGGCAGCGCGAGCGCGAGTCGGCAGCCGAGCGGCGGGGCGTGGTCGAGGTCGCGCAGCTCGCGACGCTGCTGGCCGCGTCCTGCCCCGACGGGGACCTCGTCCTGCCCAGGCTCGAACGGTGGGTCGACGTCGTCGGGCTCGGCACGGAGTCGACGTCCACCGGGCCGTGGGACGACGTGCCGGGGCAGCCGATGTGGTGCGTCGGCCAGTACATGTGGTCGTGGAGCTTCTCCACGCCCTGGGACGAGCGCGGTCGGACCATCTCGGCCAACCTGACGACGTTCATCGACGCGAACGGCGTGCCGGTTGCCCCCGCACGACCGGGTGCCGAGTTCCGCGGCTCCTACCGCCCACTGGCCCAAGCGCTGCGCAGGCGGATCGCGGCGACGAGTTCCGCCCTGGTGGCGGCCGAGCACGGCACGTCCGACCCCGAGATCGCCGTCCACCTGGAACAGGTGCTCGGCCTCCGCCTCGACGTGCTGTCGCTCACCGCCGAACTCGACCAGGCCCGTGAAGCGCTGCAGCGCCTGGTGTACCTGCACGGCGAGCCGGTCAGCAACGGAGACGCCGGTGCGCACGACTGATCCCGGCAGCGGGCGGGCGTGCCGGCCGTCCAGGCGTCGCCCGCGCTCTCAGGTGCCGGGGACCTCGTAGCGGGCCAGCGTGGCCGCGTCCGGCGCGACCGCGGACCACGGCACGTCGAGGTCCAGGACGACGACACCGCCGGCGCGGAAGCCGGCCTGCAGCGCGCGGCGGGCCTCCTGGCTGCCCCTGCCGTCGTCCAGGGCGTCGGTGAGCTCCCGGACCGACGGGTTGTGGCCGACGACGGCGAGGGTCCCGACGTCGTCCGGCGTCTCGCGGATGGCCGCCAGCAGCGCGTCGACGGTGTTGTCGTAGACCCGCTCGTCGACGACCGGCCACACGGGCGCGGCGGCGGCCTGCTCCCAGGTCTGCGCCGCCCGGCGGGCGGGGGAGACCAGCACGCGGTCGGGCGCCAGGCCGGCCCGCCGGAGCCAGGAGCCGAGCGCCGCGGCGGCCTGGGCGCCGTGCTCGGTGAGCGGCCGGTCCCGGTCGGCGGTGGCGGAGGCGGCCTCGGCGTGGCGGACGAGCAGGAGTCGGCGCTGCACCGGGGGAGCATGGCACTTCCCGCGGTGTTGGACCCGTCAGGCCGACGTCCGTGGCCGGCGGCGGAGGCGCCGGACGACGAGGTGGTCGAGGCCGAAGCGGCCCGAGCCGGTTCCTGCGAGGACGAGGCTGAGCAGTCCGATCGCGATGACCAGCTCGGGGCCGTTGCGGTCCATGGCGTACAGGCCGCTGGTGTGCACGAACAGCCAGGCACCGGCCATGTTCAGTGCCATCAGGACGCCGACGACCGGGACCGCGGCGCCGACGATCATCGCGACCCCGCCGACGAGCTCGAACAGCACGTTGGCCGGTCCGGTGACCGAGCCCAGGGGGATCCCCGACTGCTCGAAGAGCTGCCCGACCCCGGCCAGGCTGCCGCCGAAGTCGTACTCGACCTTGGCGTGACCGATCATCAGCACGCCGAGGCCGATCCGGGCGACGAGCAGCACGACGTCGCGGGTCGTCCGGGTCAGGGCGGTGTCCGTGCCGATCGGGGTGCGGTCGGTGGTGGTCATGGTGGGGTCCTCTCGGGTGCCGCCCGGGCGGTCGCCCGGGCCCTCACCAGGACGACGAACGAGCGGGCCCCGGATCGACATCGACAGTCGCGGCAGGGCCGGTCCGTGTCCGGGTACGTACCGTGGGGAGGGTGAGCGTCGCCCCGGCCCCGACCGTCGTCCTGCAGGACCGCTTCGCCCGCGAGCTGCCGGAGCTGGCGGTCCCGTGGCGGGCCGAGGAGGCGCCGGACCCGCGGCTGCTCGTGCTCAACGAGCAGCTGGCCGGCGAGCTCGGCCTCGACCCGCCTGCCCTGCGCAGCGACGACGGCGTCCGCTTCCTGCTGGGCAACGCCGTCCCCGCCGACGCGCACCCGGTCGCGCAGGCCTACGCCGGCCACCAGTTCGGCTGGTACTCCCCGCGGCTCGGTGACGGCCGCGCCCTGCTGCTCGGTGAGCTGGCCGGCGCCGACGGTCGGCTGCGCGACCTGCACCTCAAGGGGGCGGGCCGCACGCCGTTCTCCCGCCGCGGCGACGGGCTGGCCGCGGTGGGACCGATGCTGCGCGAGTACGTGGTGAGCGAGGCGATGCACGCCCTCGGCATCCCGACCACCCGCTCGCTCGCCGTGGTGGCGACCGGCCGCCCGGTGCGCCGCGAGACCCTGCTGCCAGGCGCCGTCCTCGCCCGCGTCGCGAGCAGCCACCTGCGCGTCGGCAGCTTCCAGTACGCCCGGGCCACGGACGACGTCGACCTGCTGCGCCGCCTGGCGGACCACGCCATCGCCCGGCACCACCCAGCCGCCCAGGACGCCGAGCAGCCCTACCGGGCGCTGTTCGAGGCGGTGGTCGCGGCCCAGGCGTCGCTGGTGGCCCGCTGGATGCTCGTCGGCTTCGTGCACGGGGTCATGAACACCGACAACGTGACGATCTCCGGCGAGACCATCGACTACGGGCCCTGCGCCTTCCTGGACGGCTTCGACCCGACCACGGTCTTCAGCTCGATCGACGAGAGCGGTCGCTACGCCTACGGCAACCAGCCGGTGGTCATGGAGTGGAACCTGGCCCGGTTCGCCGAGGCCCTCCTGCCGCTCCTGCACGACGACCAGGAGCAGGCGGTCGCCTTCGCGGTCGAGTCGCTGGGCGCGTTCCGTCGGCAGTACGGCGCGGCGTGGTCGGCCGGCATGCGGGCCAAGCTCGGCCTGCCCGAGGGGCTGGACGACGCGGTGGCCGCGTCCCTGGTCGACGACCTGCTCGCCCTCATGACGGACAACCGCGTCGACCACACGTCGTTCTTCCGCCTCCTCGGCGCCGCCGCGCGGGGGGACGCCGAGCCCGCGCGCCGCCTGGTCCTCGACCTCGCGGCGTTCGACGCCTGGGCGCAGCGGTGGCTGGCCCTGCAGCCCGACGCCGACCGCATGGACCGGACCAACCCCGCCTACACCCCGCGCAACCACCTGGTGGAGGAGGCGCTCACCGCGGCGGTCGCCGGCGACACCGCGCCGGTGGAGGCGCTGCTGGAGGTGTTGGCCCGCCCGTTCGACGAGCGGCCCGGGCTCGAGCGATACGCCGCACCGTCCCCGGCCTCCGACCCCTACGTGACCTACTGCGGCACCTGAGGCGCCGGCCCCCGCGCCGACGGTGACAGGGTCCCTGCACCGGAACGCTGCCGATCCGATACACCGCGTTCCGACGCGCTGGTCACCGTGATCGGCGCGTAGGGACTTTGGTCAGGAGTTGGTCGTAGGACCTTTCTCGGGCGCGTCGTAGACCCGTCTCATGGTCGTGCGCGCTCCAACAGTGGGGCGCCTGATCCACGGGGGAACCGTGCTCACCCAGTCCACCCAGTTCGACCGTGCCGCCTTCCTGAACCCGCCCCGTGTGCTCGTCGTCGACGACCACCGCACCTTCGCCGAGCTGCTCTCCGGCGCCCTCGAGGCCGCCGGCATGGAGGTCCTGGGGACGGCGCACTCCGCCGCGGAGGCCGTCGCCGTCGCCCGCGACAGCCAGCCGGACATCGTCGTCATGGACATCGAGATGCCGCGCCAGGACGGGCTGACCGCGACCCGCCGCCTGCGCGAGGTCGCCCCGGGCGCCGTCGTCGCGGTCGTCACCGCGCACCGGGACCCGGACTGGGTGGTGCGTGCGACCCAGGCCGGTGCGTCCGCGTTCATCCCGAAGGACGGCTCCCTGGCGGAGATGATCGACGTCCTCACCCGGGTGCGGCCCGGCCAGATGCTCGTCGCCCCCTCCACCTTCTCGGGGTCGTCCCCGGCGGCGAGCCGCCCCGTCCCCGTGAACGAGCCCCGCCCGCAGCTGACCCGCCGCGAGCAGGAGGTCCTCGACTGCCTGGGCCGCGGGATGCAGGTCAAGGCCATCGCCCGCGTCCTCGGGATCACCCTGGAGACCTGCCGCGGTTACGTGAAGTCGCTGCACGTCAAGCTCGGCGTCCGGTCGCAGCTGGAGGCCGTGGTGAAGGCGCAGCAGCTCGGGCTGCTGGGCCCGACCCAGGACTGACGGGCGTCCCGGCTCAGACGATCAGCCGGCCGATCACCTCGGTCCACGCCTGCTTCACGGCCGGCGGCTGGTCGGCCACGACGGTGCTGAGGTCGGCCACCGTGGGACGCCCCTCGCGGACGATGACCTGGAAGGACAGCCGGTAGACCAGGGTCCGGATCCGCTCGACCTCCAGGTCGAGGTCGAGCAGCGGCTGGAGGACCCAGTCCGGGTGCGGCGTGAGGGACTCCACGGGACCTCTTCCCGGCAGCGGCCCGCCGTGGATGCAGGTGCACGCGGCGCACACGTCCGTGTCGGCCCGAGCACACGCGCAGGGCGCTACGGTCCCGGAGGGTGACCCCTCCCCGAACCCGCCCGCCCGGGATGGCCGACGAACGGACCCAGCTGCTCGGCTGGCTCGACCTGCAGCGCGCGCTGGTGCACGCCAAGTGCGAGGGGCTCACCGAGCGCGACGCCCGCCGCGCACTGCTGCCCACCTCGCCGGCGATGACCGTCGCGGGGCTGGTGTCCCACCTGCGCTGGGTCGAGCACTGCTGGTTCGAGGTGCTCTTCCTCGACCGCCCCTCCGACGCCAACCCGCAGTTCGGCGACGTCCCCGACGCCGACTTCCAGGTCGGGGACACCCCGCTGCAGGTGCTGCTCGACGAGTACGCCCGCCAGTGCGCCGTCTCGAACGCCGTCGTGGGGGAGTGGTCGCTCGACGCCCTCGGGCAGAACGCGGCGTACCGCGCCGACGGCCTGACCCTGCGCTGGATGCTCATCCACGTCGTCGAGGAGGTCGCGCGGCACGTCGGGCACCTGGACGTGCTCCGCGAGCAGTTGGACGGCGCCAGGGGCTACTACTGACGCAGCCGCCGGTCGTCGTGGCACCGGGGGGTGCACTCGCTGCGGCGGAAGGCGCGGGCGTACCAGAGCGTCGTCCCGGCCGTGGCCAGCAGCCACGCCACCAGTGTCCAGACCAGCAGGGTCACGACGACTCCCGGTCCGCGTCGGGGAACCGGCGGGGCAGCGGCCGCTGCTCGGCGAGCGCGGCCCGCAGCCGCTCGGCCGTCCGGCGGCGCACCTCGGCCCGCTCCCGCAGCAGGGCGGCCAGGTTGGGGTCGGCCGAGCGGACCGCGCGCCGCTCCAGCACCGCCGCCGTCTCGACGTACACGGCCGCCTGCCGCAGTTGCTCGATGAGCCCCTGCCGACCGTCCGGCGTCCGGATCGGCCGGCGGGCGCCCAGCGGGACGTGGGGGACGCGGTCGCTGCACCCGGCCGGGTGAGTGGTCCCGGGGTGCGCCGTGCCGCAGCGCCCCCGGTGGTCCCCGTCGTCCGCGGAGCGTTGCGTCGTCACAGTCGCCCTCCCCTCGTCGGCCCGTCGAGGAGGAAGACGCGGCGGACGCGCGGGCATGACGTGAGGGATCAGGACGGGCCGCGCCGCGCCATGTCGTAGCTGGCGAGCACCTCGAGCAGGAAGGTCGAGGCCGAGCGCGCCACCGGCTGCACCTCGTCGGCCGGGCTGTCCCGCAGCACCTCGATGAGGACCTCGTGGTGCACCTGCACCACCTCCAGCAGGTTGCGCCCCGCGGCCAGCGCGCGGCGGCCGAGCTGGTAGCCGGCGGTCAGCGAGGTCTCCTCGTTCCGGGACAGGTACCGGAGGAAGGCCGCGCGGTAGTCGCGCAGCAGGTCCTCCTGCGCGCTCATGCCCCCGGGGCCGGCCGCGCCGTCAGCAGCCGGTCGAGCTCGGCGAGCCCCTCCTCCAGGTCCAGGGCGGTGAGCACCGACCCGGTGTCCATGCCCAGCTCGACCATGGTGAACGCGACGTCGGGCTGGATGCCGACGACGACGGTGACCGCACCGCGCAGCCGCGCCATCTCCGCGATGCCGCGCAGCGTCCGGGTGCCGAAGGAGTCCAGGACGTCGAGCGCGGCCACGTCGATCACGACACCGCGGGCGCGTTGGGTGCCGATCCGGTCCACGAGGTCCCGCTGGAACCGCACCAGCTGCGAGTCGTCGAGGGCGGTGTGCACCGAGGCGATCAGGTAGGGGCCCTGCCGCAGGATGGAGAAGAGCCGCGGGCCGTTCACGTCCCGTTGCCCCCGTCACCGCGGGCGACCGAGTAGCCCAGCAGCCGCTCGGCCTCTTCCAGCCCGCCCTGCAGGTCGCCGATCGTGTTCATCTTCGACAGGTCGACCCCGATGGTGACCAGCGTCTGGGCGATGTCCGGCGACAGCCCGGTGATGATCACACTGGCGCCCATCAGCCGCGAGGCGTCGACGGTCCGGACGAGGTGGTTGGCGACGGACTCGTCGACGTCCGGGACGCCGGTGATGTCGACGACGACCACCTTGGCCCGGTGCGTGCGGATCCCGCTGAGCAGCTGCACGGTCAGCTGCCGGGCGCGCTCACGGTCGAGCATCCCGATGATCGGCAGGATGAGCAGCCGCTCGCGCACCGGCAGCACCGGCGTCGACAGCTCGCGGATGCTGTCCTGCTGCTGGCGGATGATCCGCTCGCGCTCCTCGACGAAGCTGACCGCGACGGTGTTGGCGATCCGGTTGGCGGCCGGCTCGTAGGCGTCGAGCACCCGGTTGAGCAGCGCGAAGTCGCGCTGGTACTTCTCGAACAGCGACCGGGCGAGGACGTCGCGCAGCAGCAGCACGATGCCGACGACCTCGTGGGTCTCCACGCCGCGCGGGATGATCCGCTCGGAGAGGTCGCGGGCGTAGTGCTGTAGCGCCTCCACGCTTCCGGTCTCGAGCACCTCGACGTAGTTGTCGTAGACCAGCGTGGTCTCGGCGGCCGTCTCCTGCGCGGTCATCGCCTGCAGCAGGTGCGCCTCCTGGATGCGCTGGGCCCACTCCTGGCGCAGCCGCGTGCGGTGCTCGCGCAGGTGGGCGACGAGCTGGGGGAGCAGCACGTCCTCGTCGAGAGGGCGCTCGGCCTCGGTGGGAGCCTCCGTCACGGTGTCGGTCTCGTTCGCGCTCATGCCTCTCCCCGCCACTTCGTCATCGTCACCGTCGTCCCGCGGCCGACCTCGGAGACCACCGCGAACTCGTCCATCAGCCGCCGGGCGCCGGGCAGCCCCAGCCCGAGCCCCGCGTAGGTGCTGAAGCCGTCCTGCAGCGCCTGCTCCACGTCCGGGATCCCCGGGCCGGCGTCGCGGGCGACGATCGAGATGCCGCGGCGCGGCTCGGTGACCTCGGCGACCACCACCTCGCCGGACTGGGCGAAGCGCACGATGTTGCGCGCCACCTCCGAGACGGCGGTGGCGATCAGCGTGATGTCGGTGGGGGCGAAGCCCAGCCGGGTGGCCAGCTCGCGCGCGGCCTGCCGGGCGCTGACGATGTCGGCGTCGGTCCGGACGGCGACCCGGACGTCGTCGTCCCGCGGGCGTCCGCGTCCCACCAGCGGCTCCGACAGCCGCGCGCAGACGTCGCACTCCAGCAGGTGGCGGGCCGCGTCGACCTCCCGCTGGCGGCGCCGGTCGCCGCTGGACAGGGCCAGCAGCACCGGCCGGCAGCGCTCCGACGGCGGCTCGATCCGCTCGGAGACCAGCAGGTACTCGACCCGGAGCCGGGCGCGGGTCCGGTTGAGCTGCGCCGCGACCGCCCCCGCGGTCGACCCGAGCTCGGCGGCCAGGGAGCGGGTGTCCTGCCCCGCCACCTCGTGGGCGAGCAGCGTGGCCCGCTCGCGCTCGGACAGCCGGCCGAGCGCCTCGGCGACCGCCGCGCGGTCCTCCGCGGCCAGCACGTCCTCGTCCGGGGCCTCCGGGGGCCGCAGGTCCACGACGCGGTGCTGGTTGCGCCGCTGCCGGTCCTGGTCGCGCCACAGGGAGGTCACCACGTTGCGCGCGGTCACGATGGCGTAGGGCTCGAGCATCCCGGGCTCGATCCCCTCGGCCGCGGCCAGCACCCGGGCCAGCGTCTCCTGGACCAGGTCGTCGGCGGTGGCGGCGTCCGGCACGCGGGAACCCACGATCCGGCGCACGAGGGGGATCAGGGCCGCGACGTCCGGAGACCCGCGGTCCTCCTCGGGAGTTCCCACCGGCTCGACGGCCGCCACCCGCGGGACGCTACCGCCGAGCACGGTCCCCCGGCGCGCTGAACTGCCCGGTTCCGGCGCGGGGCGTCGAGGTCACGCTCGGGTGACGGGCGCCCGGGCACCGGGTGCGGGTGGCCCCCAGGGCCCGACCGGTGGGCCCACGACCTCCGTCCGCCGGCCGGCTCGCGCTCCGGATGTCCCCCGACATGGTGAGGCGGCCTCCCGGAGGGACGGCCGTCGCCGTGCCATCGTTCCCGTCGTGGCAGCAGGAGACCTCCTGGGCGCCGTGGTCGCGGCCGTCGTCGGCGTACCCGTCGGGACCCTGGTCGCCCGGGCCGCCGGCCGGTACCCGTGGCCGGCGCGCGCCCGGCTCCGGGACCTGGTCGGGCCGGGGCCGGGCGCCGTGCGGTCACCGGTGCTGGAGGTCGCCGCGGCGGTGCTGTTCGGCCTCGCCGGACTCCGCTTCGGGCCGTCCTGGGAGCTGCCGGCGTTCGCCCTGCTGGCCGCGTCCGGGCTGCTGCTCGCGGTGGTCGACCTCCGGCACCGGGTGCTGCCCAACCGCGTGGTGCTGCCGGCTCTCGGGGGCGCTGCGGCGCTGCTGGTGCTGCCGGCCGCGATCGAGGGGGCCTGGCCGTCGCTGCTGCGGGCCGTCCTCGGTGCGGGGGTGCTCTTCGCCGCCTACCTCGTCCTCGCCCTGCTGTCGCCGGCCGGGCTCGGCATGGGCGACGTGAAGCTCGCCGCCCTCCTCGGCCTGTGCCTCGGCTGGCTGGGCTGGCCGGCCGTCGTGGCGGGGGTGCTGGCGGGCTTCGTCATCCAGGCCGTCGTGGCGCTCGGCCTGCTCGCCACGAGGCGCATCGGCCTGCGCGGTGAGCTGCCCTTCGGTCCGGCCATGCTGGCCGGCGCCGCGGTCGCGATCGGCTGGAGCGCCCTGCTGACCTGAGGCGTCCCGTGTGACGGGCGCGTCCCGTGATCTCCGTCACGCAGGGTGAGCCCGGCCGGCGGTGTACGCCCAGTTCGGTGACGCGTGTCAGCCGATCGGGTGACTCCCCCTCAAGTCCACGCATCTCCCGTCCGACGGCTTCCTCACTGCCGCGAGGCCGGGTCGACCGATCCGGACCGGCTCGGCACCCATCCCCCTGGGAGTCCCCGTGCTCAACCCGTTCACCAACCCGCTGGCCGCCCTCGTCACCCTCGTCTCCTTCGCCAAGGACCGCATCCAGCGCGAGGAGAAGGGCGCCACCGCCGTCGAGTACGGCCTGCTGGTCGGCCTGATCGCCGTCGCGATCATCGCGACGCTGATCGTCCTCGGCCCGAAGCTCGACGGCCTCTTCGGCGACGTCGTGGAGGGGCTGGACAAGGCCGCCGGCAGCGGGGCCTGACCCACACGATCCCGGGAGCCGGGGGGGGGGGGGGGGGGGGGGGGGGGGGGGGGGGGGGGGGGGGGGGGGGGGGGGGGGGGGGGGGGGGGGGGGGGGGGGGGGGGGGGGGGGGGGGGGGGGGGGTGGGGGGGGGGGTGGTGGG
>NZ_JBJGYU010000051.1:0-23266 GCF_054050155.1 Geodermatophilus sp. SYSU D00703
TTTGGTGGAGTGGGGGTGGGCCGGCAGGGCGGGGTAAAATATTAGCTAGATGCTGACCACCCGCCCGCGCGCGGGCCCGGCCGCGCCGGCCGCGGCCGGCGACGAGACCGCCCCGGAGGGGAACCGAGCATGACCCTGACCCGCGACCAGCTCGCCGCCCGCGTCGCCGCCGAGCTCGCCGACGGCCAGTACGTCAACCTGGGCATCGGCATGCCCACCCTGGTGCCCAACCACGTGCCCGCCGGGGTGCACGTGGTGCTGCACTCGGAGAACGGCATCCTCGGCGTGGGCCCCTATCCCTTCGCCGGCGAGGAGGATCCGGACCTGATCAACGCCGGCAAGGAGACCGTCACCATCCTGCCCGGCGCCAGCTTCTTCGACTCCGCGCTGTCCTTCGGCATGATCCGCGGCGGCCACCTGGACGTCGCGGTGCTCGGCGCGATGCAGGTCAATCCGCGCGGGGACCTGGCCAACTGGCTGATCCCGGGCAAGATGGTCAACGGCATGGGCGGCGCGATGGACCTGGTCCACGGCGCCCGCCGGGTGATCATCATGATGGAGCACACCGCCCGCGACGGCGCGCCGAAGCTGGTCGCCGAGTGCACCCTGCCGCTGACCGGGCGGGCCTGCGTGGACCGGGTGATCACCGACCTGGCGGTCATCGACATCACGCCTGAGGGGTTCACCCTGCGCGAGACCGCTCCCGGGATCACCCCCGAGGAGGTCGCCGACCGGACCGGCGCCCCGCTGACCGTCCCCGCCGACGTCCGCGAGATGGCCCTGCCGGCCACCGTCTGACCGGCCCGCACCCGGGGAGGTCCACGAGCGTCGTCGGCGAGGGAGCTGCGTGACCTTCTCCGTCGTCGCCCGCGACCCGGACACCGGCGACCTGGGCATCGCCGTCTCCTCGTGCATCCTCGCCGTGGGGCGGGCGGTGCCCGGGGCCCGGCCGGGCGTGGGCGTCGTCGCCGTCCAGGCACGCAGCCGGCGCGGCCTCGGGACGGCGCTGCTGACCGGGCTGGAGCGGGGCGAGAGCCCGGACGGGCTGGTCCGGGCCGCCGCGCACGCCGCCGAGGACGTCGACCGCCAGATCGCGGTCCTGGACGCGTCGGGGGCGGTGGCCGCCGACACCGGCCGCGGCTCGTTCCCGGTGAGCGGCCACGTCCTCGGCGACCAGTCGAGCGTGCAGGGCAACATGCTCGCCTCGACGGAGGTGCTGCCGGCGATGGCGCAGGCGTTCGCCGCCGCCCGCGGCGACCTGCCCGACCGGCTGCTCGCCGCGCTGGTCGCGGGCCAGGACGCCGGCGGGGACCTGCGCGGCCGGCAGTCCGCGGCGCTGCTGGTGGTCAGTGGCGAGCCGGCCACCGACGAGGACGACGGCGTGCGCGTGGACCTGCGGGTCGACGACTCCGGTGACCCGGTGGCCCAGCTGCGGATGCTGCGGAACCTGCAGCGCGCCTACGACGAGCGCGACTACGAGCACCTGGCGCTGTTCGCCCCGGAGGGTGCCCGCGACCTCTACGCGGCGCTGGCCGCCTCGCAGCGCGGCGACCGGCACGGCGCCCGGGCCGCGCTCGAGGCGATGCGGGCCCGGCCCGGCTGGTCGGCGTGGCTGGCCGCGATGGCCGGTGACACGCGGCTGGCCGGGGTGACCCGTCTACTGGAGTGAGGGCGCCGCTAGTAGCCGCGCTGCCGCAGGGCCGTCACGAGGCGGTCGGCCATCAGCCGGTATCCGGCGTCGTTGGGGTGCAGCAGGTCGGCGAAGAGGCCCTGGGGCGGCTGCAGCCACCCCTCGGCCACCGGGTCGATGAAGGGCAGCCCTGCCTCCGCCGTCGTCTGCGCCAGGACCGCACGGACCGCCTCGAGGCCACCGGGGTCGACCCCGGGCGCGGCGAGCGGGCCGACGACCAGCACGTCGGCGTCGGGCATCGCGGTCGCGAGCTGCTGGTACAGCGCCTGGGCCGCGCTCCTGACCTGGTCCACCGGGAGCCCCACGTCGTTCGTGCTGCCCTGGACGACGACGACGGCCGGCGCGTGCGCGACGACCGGGGCCAGCCGCGCACCGTAGGGCGACAACTCCGGGGCGAGACCCTCGGCCAGGTATCCCGTGCCCGACTCGGCCTCGAGGACCGGCGTCCACCCGAGCGCGTCGGCCACCGCCGTCGCGTACCCGCCACCGCCCACGCCGACGGTGTACGAGTCCCCCAGGAACACCGCCCTCGTCGGAGGTGGCGGCGGGGTGGTCGCGCTGGGCGCCACGACCGGTGGCGCTCCGGCGCCGCACGCCGACAGCACCGTGCAGACGACGAGCAGCGGCAGCCATCGGCGGGCGGTGGCTGCACGCGGGAACACCCCCCGATGATCCGGGTCCGGGGGGCGGGTCCCCACCGACGCGCCGTCCCCGCGCGGGCACGGCCGCTGCGGCCCTCGTCACCGGAGCAGGCTGCGCGCGATCACCATCCGCTGGATCTGGTTGGTGCCCTCGTAGATCTGGGTGATCTTGGCGTCGCGCATCATCCGCTCGACCGGGAAGTCCAGGGTGTACCCGGCGCCGCCGAACAGTTGCACGGCGTCGGTGGTCACCTGCATCGCGACGTCGGAGGCGAAGGCCTTGGCGCTGGCCGAGACGCGGGTGACGTCGGGGCGGCCGGCCTCCCCGGCGGCCGCGGCGACGTAGACCAGGTGCCGGGCGGCCTCGATCTTCATCTCCATGTCGGCGAGCATGAACTGCACGCCCTGGAAGCTGCCGATGCTGGTGCCGAACTGCTTGCGGTCCTTGACGTAGGCGACCGCGGCGTCCAGCGCGCCCTGGGCGATCCCGACCGCCTGCGCGCCGATGGTGGGGCGGGTGAAGTCCAGTGTCCGCAGCGCGGTCTTGAAGCCGGTGCCGGGCTCGCCGACGATCCGGTCGGCCGGGATGGTGCAGTCGGTGAAGTACAGCTCGCAGGTCGGCGAGCCCTTGATGCCCATCTTGCGTTCCTTGGGGCCGACAGCGAAGCCGGGGTCGTCGGCGTGCACGACGAACGCGGAGATGCCGCCCGCGCCCTTCCCCGGGTCGGTGACGGCCATGACCGTGTACCAGTCGGAGACGCCCGAGTTGGTGATCCACGCCTTGGTGCCGTTGAGCACCCAGCTGTCGCCCTCGAGCCGGGCGCGGGTCCTCATCGCGGCGGCGTCGGAGCCGGCCTCCCGCTCGGAGAGCCCGTAGCTGATCATCGAGTCGCCCGCGGCGATGGAGGGCAGCACCGCCTGCTTGAGCTCCTCGGACGCCGCCAGGACCAGCGGCGTCGAGCCGAGCTTGTTGACCGCCGGGATGAGCGAGGCACTCGCGTCGACCCGGGCGACCTCCTCGATGACGATGCAGGTGGCGATGGCGTCGGCGCCCTCGCCGCCGTAGGCCTCGGGGATGTGCGTGGCGTGGAACCCGGCCGCGGTGAGCGCCTTGCGGGCCTCGACAGGGAACCGGGACTGCGCGTCCACCTCGGCCGCGTGCGGCGCGATCTCGCGCTCCGAGATCTCCCGCACCGCCTCGCGGATCGCCTCGTGCTCCTCGGTCAGCGCGTACAGCCCGCCAGCGTTGTTACCCACGGGTAGATGGTAGGACGCTCAGGTGGAGCGGAACCGCTCCTGCAGCGCCGCGTCGCGGGCGACCACCGCGTCGGCCAGGTCGGACTGGAAGCGCTCCACGGCGGCCCGGAGTTCGGGGTCGGCCGCGGCCAGGATGCGGACGGCGAGCAGCCCGGCGTTGCGCCCGCCGCCGATGCCGACCGTCGCGACCGGCACGCCCGCCGGCATCTGCACGATCGACAGCAGGCTGTCCAGCCCGTCCAGCTGCTCGAGCGGGCGGGGGACGCCGATCACCGGCAGCGACGTGGCCGCGGCGACCATCCCGGGCAGGTGGGCCGCTCCCCCGGCGCCGGCGATGAGCACCCGCAGGCCACGGCCGGCGGCCGACTCGGCGTAGTCCAGCATCCGCCGGGGTGTGCGGTGCGCGGAGACGACGTGCGCCTCGTACTGGACGCCGAACTCGGTCAGCGCCGTGGCCGCCGGCTCCATCATCGGCCAGTCGGAGTCGCTGCCCATGACGATGCCGACGACGGGGTTGCCGGGGTCCGGGTCCACGCAGGCTCCTCCAGTGCTCGGTCGCGAACTCAGCGCTCGGCCGGGAACTCAGTGTTCGGTCGCGAAGGCGAACGCCGGGTCGATCTCGCCGTCGGCCAGATACCGGGCGGCGGCGAGGGCACGGGCGCGCACCTCGGCGAGGTCCTCCCCGAGCGCGGTGACGTGGCCGAGCTTGCGGCCCGGGCGCTGGCCCTTGCCGTACCAGTGCAGCTTCACGTCGGGCCAGTGCGCCATCAGGTGGTGCACCCGCTCGTCGATCGCGGGGCCGGACCACCCCTCCTCCGCCGCCGTCCCGCCGAGCACGTTGGCCATGACGACCACCGGCGCGGTCATCGCCGTCGCCCCCAGCGGGTAGTCCAGGACGGCGCGCAGGTGCTGCTCGAACTGGCTGGTGCGCGACCCCTCGATCGTCCAGTGGCCGGAGTTGTGCGGCCGCATGGCCAGCTCGTTGACCAGGACGCCGTCCGGGGTCTGGAACAGCTCGACGGCCATCACCCCGACGACGCCGACCCGCTCGGCGACGCGCACGGCCAGCTCCTGGGCGGCGGTGGCGGTGGCCTGGTCGAGTCCGGGAGCGGGCGCGAGCACCTCGGTGTTGATGCCGTCGCGCTGCACGGTCTCGACGACCGGCCAGACGGCGACCTGTCCGAACGGGGACCGCGCGACCAGGGCGGCCAGCTCGCGCACCAGGGGGACGCGCTGCTCGGCCAGCAGGGTGCCGGTCCGCTCGACCAGCTCGGCGGCCGCGGCGGCGTCGTCCACCACGAACACGCCCTTGCCGTCGTAGCCGCCCCGCGGCGTCTTGAGCACCACCGGCCAGCCGTGCCGGTTCCCGAAGGCGGCGACCTCGTCGAGGGAGGCGACCGCGGCCCAGGCCGGCTGTGGTTCGCCGGCCTCGGCCAGCGCCCGCCGGAGCACGAGCTTGTCCTGGGCGTGGACCAGGGCCTCCGGGCCGGGCGCGACGCGGTGCCCGGCGGCCTCCAGCGCGTGCAGGTGCTCGGTGGGGACGTGCTCGTGGTCGAAGGTGACCACGGTGGCGCCCTCGGCCGCCGCGAGCAGGGCGTCGAGGTCGCGGTGGTCGCCCAGGCGGACGTCGGCGGCGACGAGGGCCGCGGACTCGTCGGGCCCGGTCGAGAGCACCCGCAGCGACTGGCCGAGGGCGATCGCGGCCTGGTGGGTCATCCGCGCCAGCTGACCGCCGCCCACCATGGCGACGACGGGGAGTCCGGTCCGCGGGTCGAGTGCAGGCGCCATGGTCTCCCGAGCCTAGCGAGGCGGCCGGGCGGGATCCGGACCGCCCGCGTGGAGGAACCGGAACCCACCCGGCCTCCGTAGAGTCCGGTGCCATGGCGCTCCGCGATGCCGTGACCCGCCGGGTCGGCACGACGTGGCGGCTGCTGCTCAAGGAGGTCAGCGCGTTCGGGGTGGTCGGCGCCGCCTGCTTCGTCCTCGACGTCGGCCTGTTCCAGCTGCTCTACGCCTCCCTCGGCGTGAACGCGGTCGTGGCGAAGCTGGTCTCCACCCTCGTCTCGATGACCGCCGCCTACTTCGGCCACCGCCACTGGTCGTTCTCCCACCGCGCCCGGACCGGCCTGCGCCGCGAGTACCTGCTGTTCGCGCTCATCAACACGGTGACCCTGCTCCAGGGCCTCGCGATCGTCGCCTTCGTCCGGTACGGCCTCGACCAGGAGAGCGCGCTGGTCCTGCAGGTGGCCAACATCGGCTCGATCGTGCTGGGCACGGTCGTGCGCTTCCTGTCCTACCGGCGCTGGGTGTTCCCCGTTCCCTCCACTCCCTGAGTCCGGGTGCGGAGACGGGAAACGGCCCCCTCCGTCCACTGCCGCCCCTAGCCTCGTCGGCATGGCCCCGAGGAGCGCGCCGAGCCACCCGCGTACCTGCGCCGAAGCCAGCCCCCTCCAGTCGACGGCCCTCGAGGCGATGTCGGCCGCCGGGAACTACATCGACTGGCTGGCGGCGCTGGCCGAGCCGCACCTCGGGGATCGTCCCCTGGAGGTCGGCGCCGGTCTCGGCGACCACGTCGAGCGGTGGGTCCGGCCCGGGCGGGTCGTGACGGCGTCCGAGGCCGACCCGCACCGGCTGGCGGTGCTGCGGCAGCGCTTCGCCGGCCGGGCCGACGTGGTCGTCCGCGAACTGACCGCACCCGTCGAGGAGACCGGCGACCACACCGCGGTCGTGGCGCTCAACGTGCTCGAGCACGTCGAGGACGACGTCGCGGCGCTCCGCTCGTTCGCCGGCCTGGTGCGCCCCGGCGGCCGGGTCGTCCTCGTGGTCCCCGCGTTCATGGTGGCGATGAGCGACTTCGATCGCGCCGTGGGGCACCACCGCCGGTACACCCGGAGGACGCTGCGGCGGGCGCTCGTCGCGGCCGGCCTGCGCCCGGTGCGGCTGCACTACGTCAATGCCGTGGGGCTGGTCGGCTGGATCGTCCTGATGCGCCTGATGCACCGGCGGACCGACCAGACGCCGCTGGGCTTCTTCGACCGCCGGTTGGTGCCCGTGCTGCGCGCCGCCGAGGCGCGGGTGCACCCCCCGTTCGGCCAGTCGGTCCTCGCCGTCGCGGAGGTCCCCCTGCGGTAGCTCCGGTCAGCGCCGCCGGGTCGGGTCAGGAGGCCTCCCCCGCCGCGGGCGCCGCCCGGGACGCCGCCGGGACGGGGTCGGACGCGAGGCGGGGGCCCAGCCGGTGCCGGGTGGCCAGCGCGGCGCCGATCGGGAGCATGGCGAGCAGTGGCAGGCCGTACCGGTAGTCGAAGACGGCCGTGGCCGAGGGCACCGCGACCAGCGCGATCCCGACGACCACGCACAGGACCCCGTCGAGCACGTCCCGCCGCGCGGCGCGGCGGCGGCGGTCGGGCACCAGCCCGGACAGCCCGGCGAGGGCCAGCCCGGCCAGGACCGGCCCCGGCACGTGGACCCAGTCCTGGTACACCACCAGGAGCTCCGCGACGTCCTCGCGCACCAGCCGGGACGTCGGCTCGAGCCCGTGACCCCGCGCGGCCACGCGCGCGGGACAGGACGAGGTCTCGGCCAGCCGGTCGTCGGGGAACTCCCACCACCCCGTGCAGGTGTCGAACCGGCCCGCGAAGCGCCCGGGGAGGAAGTAGTGGAGGGTCTTCTCCGCCGTGCCGACGGCGAACTCCCCCGGCTGGCCGCGGATGACCAGCAGGGAGAACTCCGTCAGCTCCTCGTCGGTGTACCGGCCGCTGTTGGCCGGGCTCGCCGCGTCCCACACGTACCAGTCGGGCCCCGGCCGGCGCTCCGGTGGGCCCGTGGGGCACAGCTCCCGGAGGTGCGGGGGGACCTCGACCCGGTCGCAGTCGGCGAAGCTGGCCACCCGCCCGTAGAGGAAGTGCCCGGAGTTGTCGGTCAGCGCGAAGACCCCCGTGGAGCTCTGGAACCACAGGGCGTACGGGAGGAGGACCGCGGCGGCGCCCACGACCGCCGCTCCGACCGCGAGCGCGCCGACGGTGCGCAGGAACACCCGGACGAGCAGGTAGGTGACCACCACGCCGAGGACGGCGACGCCGACGGTCCGGGTCACCGCGCCCAGGCCCAGGAGGACGCCCACACCGGCCGCGGCCCAGGGCGAGGGACGCCCCCGCCACAGCAGCAGGACCAGCGCCGCCACCAGCAGCGCGACGGACAGCGACTCGGCCATCAGGTAGTGCTCGATCTGGACCAGGTACCCGTCCAGGGCGAGCGGTGCGGTGGCGAGGCAGGCGACCAGCCGGCGCACGCCCCGGCGCCGCAACAGCGCGTACACCAGGACGGCCGCCAGGAGGCCGAGCACGTGCTGCACCACGACGACACCACGGAGCGGAACGACCGGCTCGAGCAGGGCGAGGAACCCGGAGTAGCCCCACGGGCGGTGGACCTGGGCCTCCCCGGTCTCGGCCACCTCGAGGTAGGAGATCGAGTCGGGGAAGCTGAACGCCGGCACGTAGGCGACCACGGCGAGTGCGCGCACGGCGCCACCGAGGACGAGCAGGACCAGCACACCCCAGTGGCGGCCGGCCCCGCGCACGACCCGACCGCCGGCGCGAGCGACCCGGTCTGCGGTCCGTTCGGGCACCGCAGCACCGCCTGGCACCACGTGAGGCTAACAACGTGCCATGGGGCGCTGACCGGGGATGCTGCACCCGTTCCGGGGCCGCTCTACCGTTCTGAGGGTGAACGGCACGACAGACCAGGCCCCCCGCGTCCCGGTCGGCCTCCCCCAGCCGAACTTCGTCGTCGACCCCCTGGCGGGCGGCCCCGCCGCCGCGCCGGCCCCGGTCGAGCAGGAGACGGTGGAGCTGTCCGTCGTGCTGCCGTGCCTCGACGAGGCCGAGACGCTGGAGACCTGCATCCGCAAGGCCCGGCGGTCCCTGGAGTCGCTGGGGGTCGCGGGCGAGGTGGTCGTGGCCGACAACGGCTCCACCGACGGATCGCAGGAGCTGGCGCGTGCGGCGGGCGCCCGGGTCGTGCAGGTCGACCGCAAGGGGTACGGCGCCGCGCTGCAAGGCGGCATCCGGGCGGCGCGCGGCCGGTACGTGCTCATGGCCGACGCCGACGACAGCTATGCGCTCGACGACATCGGCGGGTTCCTGGAGGCGCTCCGCGGCGGCGCGGACCTGGTCATGGGCAACCGGTTCCGCGGCGGCATCCAGCCCGGCGCCATGCCCTTCCTGCACCGGTACCTGGGCAACCCGGTGCTCTCGTGGGCCGGCCGGCGCCTGTTCCGGGTGCCCGTCGGGGACTTCCACTGCGGCATGCGGGCGTTCCGGCGGGACCGCATCCTCGCGCTGGACGTGCAGACCGACGGCATGGAGTTCGCCAGCGAGATGGTGGTCCGCGCCGCGCTCTTCGGGCTGCGGATCGAGGAGGTCCCGACCTTGCTGCGCCCCGACGGGCGCAGCCGCGAGCCGCATCTCCGGACCTGGCGGGACGGCTGGCGGCACCTGCGCTTCCTCTTGGCGCTGAGCCCGCGCTGGGCCCTCCTCTACCCCGCACTGGCGCTCGTGCTCGCGGGATCGGTCGGCCTCGTCCTGCTGGCCGGGGGCGAGCGGACCGTCGGCGACGTCACCTTCGGGATGCACACGATGCTGGCGTCGGGCACCGCACTGATCGTGGGCGTGCAGGTGGCCGGTGTCGCCGTGCTGGCACGGTCCTACGCCTGGCGCCTGGGTCTGCTGCCGCGCAGTCCCCGGCTGGAGAAGTGGCTGGCCCGGGCCACGCTGGAACGGGGCCTGGTGCTGGGCCTGTTCTGCGGCCTGGCCGGAGTGGCCTGCTTCCTGGCGGCGCTGGTCCAGTGGGGGGCGACCGGGTTCGGCGCGCTGGACCCGGTCAGCACCATGCGGCTGCCGATCCTCGGCATGGTGCTCATCGTCGGCGGCGCCCAGCTGGCCGTCGTCGGCTTCCTCGTCAGCCTCAGCGGTATGCGTCCCGAGCCGCCCGAGTGACCGTTCCGCCCACCCGGCAGACTCCCAGCTGTGGCGGGAGATCCGAGGGCGTGGGACGCCGCGGCGGGGCGGCTGGTCCACGCCGCTGCGGTGGCCGAGCGGGCCGTCTCGCAACTGGCGCGTGCGCTCAGCGGCGTCGACGAGAAGAGCGCCCCGTACCTGCTCCCCCTGGAGCTCGACGCCCTGGTGCGGATCATCCGCAACCTGATGCCCCTGCACGTGCGCGACCGCCGGCTCAACGACGACGTGCTGGAGTGGACCCACCAGGTGCGCAAGCTCTACGCGATCCGCACCGCGGTCGTGCACACCGTGTGGGCGGACGCCGGCTCCGACGGCGGGGGCCGGCTCGGGGACGACGACGGCATGCGGCCGGTGTGGTCCAACGCGGGTGTCGCCGACCACCCGCTGACCGTCGCCGACGTCGAGCGGACCACCCGCCGGCTCACTGACCTGTGCGGCCGGCCGCAGGAGGAGCTCCTGCGCCGCATCGCCGAACTGGCCCCCGCACTGCGGATCGCCGGCCCCGCCGGGCGCTCAGCCGGCCAGCCGTGAGCCGTACCGCCCGGCAACGACCTCGAGCCGGGTGGGGATCCGGGTGCGCAGCTCCTCCAGGTGGCTGATCACCCCGACCGTCCGCCCGCCCCGGCGCAGCTCGTCCAGGACGTTCATCACCGCGTCGAGAGCCTGGGCGTCGAGGGTGCCGAAGCCCTCGTCGACGAAGAGCGTGTCCATCTGCACGCCCCCGGCCTCGGCGGTGACGACGTCGGCCAGCCCGAGCGCCAGCGCGAGGGAGGCCATGAAGCTCTCGCCGCCGGAGAGGGTCTTGGTCGGGCGCCGGGTACCGGTGTACTCGTCGAAGACGTCCAGCCCCAGGCCGCCGCGGGCGCCGTGCCGGGCCTGCGCGTCGCTGTGCAGGAAGGCGTACCGGCCCGCCGACATCTCCTGCAGCCGCCGGCTGGCCACCTCGGCGACCTGCTCCAGCCGGGCGGCGAGGACGAACGACTGCAGGCGCATCCGCAGCGTGTTGGCACCGCGCCCGTTGACCAGGTCGGCCAGCCCGGCGACCTGGCCGGCCCAGGCGCGGCGCTCACCCAGCTCCACCTCGGCCGCAGTGATCTCACCGGCGAGCCCGTCCAGCGCCCCGGCGCAACGGCGCGCCTGGTCGCGCGCGGCGACCGCCCCCTCGCGCCGCGCGGTGAGTTCGGCGCACCGCTCCTGCAGGGCGGCGACGTCGGGCCGGTCGGGCAGGTCGGTGAGCTCGGGGTCGGCGAGGGTGGCGGCCACCACCGACCGGGCGTCGTCGTGCTCGCGGATCCGGCGTTCCAGCGCCGCCAGCTCGCCGGTCTCCAGCAGCGCGGCGGCGGCGTCGAGGACGTCGTCGAAGCCGGCCGCAGCCGCACGCTCCCCCGCGGTGACCCGGGCGGTGTCGGCGGCCGCCCGGGCGCGCAGCTCCTCGGCCTCGGCCGCCACGACGGCCTCGCACCGCTCGGCGGCCCGGGTGAGGCGGCGCACCCGCGCCGGCAGGTCGGCGTCCCCGCCACGGGCGGCGTCGAGCCGCGCGGTGAGCTCGCGGAGGGCCTCCTCGCGGGCTCCCCGCTCGGCGGTGCGCCGCTGCAGCTCCTCGCGGTCGGCGGCGAGCGTCGCCGCCGCGGCGTCCCGGGCGGACTCCCGCCGGGCCAGCTCGCGGCGGGCCGCGTCGACGGCACCGGCGCGCCCGGCGACCTCCGCCAGCTCGGCGCCGGCCTGCTCCGCCCGCGCGGCCAGTTCCGCGAGTGGCAGCTCGCCGGTCCGCGCCCGCAGGACGGCGAGCTCGCGCTCCAGCTCCTCCGCGCCGCGCCGGCCGGCGGTGGCGCGCTCCTCCGCGGCGTCGGCCGCGGCCCGGGCGCGCTCCTCGTCGTCGGCGGAGACGGCCGGTCCCGCGTGCACGGCCGGCCGGGGGTGCTCGGTCGCTCCGCAGACCGGGCAGTCGGCGCCCGGGACGAGCCCGGCGGCCAGCTCGGCGGCCATCCCGTCGAGCCGGGCGACGCGCAGCTCCACCAGCCGCTCGCGGGCATCGACCCAGGCCAGCCGGGCCGTGTCGGCCGCCGACCGGGCCGCGGCCAGCCGGGCGGCCACCCGTTCGGCGCGGCGGGCGGCGTCGAGCGCCGTGCGGGCGGACTCCTCGGCCGCGGTGAGCCCGGGCAGCCGGGCCTCGGCGGCGAGGGCGTCGTCCAGCCGGCGCTGGGCCGCGGCCACGCGGCCCGGCCAGTCCTGCGCCGCGCGCGCCCCGTCCTCGCAGCGCCCGCTCAGGGCCGCGACCTCTCGGCCGAGCCGGGGGACGTCGCGGGCGAGCTCGGCCGCCCGGTCGGCCTCGGGCACCAGGGCCCGGGCGGCGGCCGCGGCGTCGCGCAGCTCGCGGGCGAGCAGGGAGTCGGCGTCGGGGCGGACCGGGTCGAGCCGTCCGGCGACCTCCGCCCACGCGGCGCGGGCCGCGTCGAGGTCGGCGGCCGCGGCCTCGGCGGCGAGCGCCGTCCGCCCGGCGTTCTCCAGGGCGTCGCGGAGCACCGCGGCCCGCCGTCCGGCGTCGGCGCGGACGCGCAGCGGGGCCAGCTGCCCCTCCAGCGCGGTCAGCCGGGCCAGCTCCTCGCGGGCGCGGTCGCGCCGGGCGTGCCGGTCGGCGAGGGCGCGCGCCGCGGCGAGCTCGACGTCGAGCCGGGCGCTGGAGGCCGCCGTCTCCTCCGCGGCGGCCGCGGCGCGGGCCAGCTCGGCGGCGGCCCGCGTGCGGACGCCGGACACCCAGGCACGGACCGACGTCCCGGGGTGCGCGCCGACCAGTTCGGGCGCCAGCTCCTCGGGCACGGCGACGTCGGCGATCTGCGCGACCCGGTGCATCAGCGTGCTGATCCGGTGCCGGTCGGCCCGCAGCGCCTCCTCGGCCGCGCGCCGCTCCGCCGCCAGCCACTCCTCGGCGCGGGCGAACCGACCGACGTCGAACAGGGTGCGCAGCAGCCGGGCGCGGTCCTCCGGCTCGGCGCGGAGGAAGCGGGCGAAGTCACCCTGCGGCAGGAGCACCACCTGGCAGAACTGCTCGGCGGACAGGCCCAGCCGCACCCGCAGGTACTCCGACCCCTCGTCGATCCGGGTGCTGACCGGCTCCCAGCTCCCGCCGTCCCAGCGCTGGACCAGCAGCTTGGCCTGCTCGGTGGTCTCGCCCGCGCCGCGCTTCTTCGGGCGGGTCTGCTCGGGGCGGCGGACCACGAGCAACCGCTCCCCGGCGAGGGTCAGCTCCAGGGAGACCTCGGTGCGGGTGCCGGCGTCGGCGTGGTCGCTGCGCAGCCGCTTCTCCTCGCCGCGGGCGCCGGGCACGGTGCCGTAGAGGGCGAAGACGACGGCGTCGAGCAGCGTCGTCTTCCCCGCACCGGTGGGGCCCCACAGCAGGAACAACCCGTCGCGGGCGACGGCGTCGACGTCGACGGTCTCCGTGCCGGCGAACGGGCCGAACGCGGACAGGGACAGGGAGTGCAGCCTCACCGGGCCAGCTCCTCGCGGGCGGCCGCGCCGAGCGCCCGGCCCAGCAGCTCCCGCTCCGCGGCGGTCGCCCCCACCCCGCCGCGGACGTGGGTGACGAACTCGCCGGCGACGTCCATGTCGCCGCGCCCCCGCAGCCGCTCCTGGTAGCTGCGCCCGTCGCCGCCGGAGCTGCCGCCGGTCCACTCCAGGTGCACACAGTGCGGGAAGCGTGTCTGCAGTCGGCGCATCGGGTCGGAGGGGCGGACGTCGTCGGTCAGCCGGGCCGAGACGAAGTGCTCGGCGACGCCGTCGTGGGTCGGCTCCTCCAGCAGCTCGGCGAGGGTGCCGGTGAGCACGGTCAGCGGGCGCGGGGTGGGCAGCGGCAGCGGCCGCACCTCGGCCAGCCCCCCGGCGTCGAGGTCCACCAGCCAGGCCTGCTTCTCCTGGCCGGCCTCGCCGAAGGAGTAGGCCAGCGGGGAGCCGCTGTAGCGCAGCCGCGGGGTGAGGGTCTGCGGCCGGTGGAGATGGCCCAGGGCCACGTAGTCGACCCCGTCGAAGACGGCGGCGGGCACCAGGTCGACCCCGCCGACGCAGATGTCGCGCTCGCTCTCGCTGGGGACGCCCCCGCCGACGAAGGCGTGCGCCAGCACGACCGACCGGGTGCCGGGCCGGAGGAACAGGTCGGCGCGCACACGGTCCATCGCCTCGGTGAGCACCGCCTCGTGGCTGCGCGCGGTCGGCACGCCCAGCTCGTGCCGGGCGATCTCCGGCTCGAGGTAGGGCAGCCCGTAGAGGGCGACGTCGCCGTGCTCGTCGCGCAGGAGCACCGGCTCGTCGAGGCGCGTGGTCGAGGCGCGGACGTGCAGGCCCGCGGCCGACAGCAGCTCGGAGAACGTGCCCAGCCGCCGCGCGGAGTCGTGGTTGCCGGGGGTCAGGACGACGGTGGCCCCGGCCCGGAGCAGCCGGCCGACGACCCGGTCGAGCACCGCGGTCGCGTCGGCCGACGGGACCGCGCGGTCGTAGACGTCACCGGCCACGACGACGACGTCCACGGACTCGGCGATCACCACGTCGGCGAGGCCGCCGAGCACCGCCTCCTGTTCCCGCAGCAGGTCGGCGCCGTGGAGGGAGCGGCCGATGTGCCAGTCCGAGGTGTGCAGCAGCCGCATGGGCGCAGAGGGTAGGTGGGGGTACCGACGGAAACCCCCAGGCGCACCGTGACGGATTCGTCACGGTGCGCTGTCCGGCCCGGTGAGGGCCCCTCCCCGGCGTTCCGGGGAGGGACACATCCGTCACACGCGCCCCGACACGGCGTGCCTTGGGTGACTGCGCGACTGCGGACCGTAGCTTCGCTGCAGCAGGTGCCGCGGTGTCGACGCGCGCCCGGGAACCCGGGCCCAGCCGGCCCTGCCGTGAGCATCGGAGGACGGCGTGGCCCGCAGACAACGACGCGCACTGTGGATCGGCGGGGCCCTCGTGATCGCGGCAGCGGTCGCGGGGGGCCTCGTGTCGGGCACCTTCGACGGCTCGGACGAGGCGGACGGCGCGGACGGCGCGGCAGCTGCCGTGACGGGCACCAACGAGCCGCCGCAGACCTACGGCGCTCCGCTCACCGAGCGGCCGGAACCGACGTCCGTCGCCACCGACCCGCCCCGGCCCACGGCCACCTCCACGTCGACGGGCCGGGACGAGGCCGACGCGGAGCCGGATGCGGACGGAGGAGCCGCCGAGGAGACCTCGGAGGGGTCACCCGAGACCGCGGTGCTGATCACCTGGTCGGGGTGGTCCGACGCCCTCGCGGGCGTGGAGGCCGGCGGGTACGCCGACGTCGTCGAGTCCGGCGGCAGCTGCACGCTGACCCTCAGCAACGGCACGGCGACGGCGAGCGCGACGTCCGCCGCCACGCAGGACGTGTCCTCGACGACCTGCGGCCCGCTGGTCGTGCCGCGGGACGAGCTGGCGACCGGCACCTGGCAGGCCGTCCTCAGCTACGACTCCCCCAGCACCTCCGGGGAGTCCGAGCCGGTGCAGGTGACCGTGCCGTGACGCGCGCACTCCTGCGGGTCGCCCTGGCCCTGGTCGTGGTGGCCGCCGGCCTGCTCGTCCCCGTCTCCGGCAGCACGCCGAGCGGGTCCGCACAGGCGGCCGACCTCCGGTACTTCGACGCCGGGAACATCATCAGCGACGCCATCTTCTTCGACTCGCGGTCGATGGACGCGGCCGCCGTCCAGCGCTTCCTCGACACCAAGGGCGCCAACTGCGTCGCCGGTGAGATGCCCTGCATCAAGAACTACCGGCAGGACACCGCGACCCAGGCCGGCGACGACTGGTGCTCCACGTATCAGGGCGCCCGCCAGGAGACCGCGGCCAGCATCATCACCAAGGTCGGCATCGCGTGCGACATCAACCCGCGCGTGCTGCTCGTGCTCCTCCAGAAGGAGCAGGGGCTCATCACCGGGACCCAGCCCACGACCCGCCGGTACACGGCCGCCACGGGCTTCGGCTGCCCGGACACCGCGGCCTGCAACCCGTCGTTCTCCGGCTTCGTCAGCCAGGTGTACTTCGCGGCCCGCCAGTTCCAGCGCTACGCCGACGGGGTGGCCGGCAGCTACCGCGCCGGCCGGGACAACACCATCCTCTACCACCCGAACCGCGACTGCGGTTCGTCCCAGGTCCACATCGCCAACAAGGCGACCGCGGGCCTCTACAGCTACACGCCGTACCAGCCGAACCGCGCCGCGCTGGCCGCCGGGTACGGCACCGGGGACAGCTGCTCGTCCTACGGCAACCGCAACTTCTGGAACTACTTCACCGACTGGTTCGGCTCCACCCAGTCCACCGGCGGAGCCGCCATCTACGAGAAGTACGTCGCCTACGGCGGCAGCGGGGGCTCCCTCGGCGCGGCCACCACGGGGATCAACTGCGGCCTCACCGCAGGCGGCTGCTTCCAGGCGTTCGCCAACGGCTCGATCTACTGGACGAAGAGCACGGGCGCCAACGTCGTCTCCGACAGCGTGCGCACCCGCTGGTCGCAGTTGGGCTGGGAGCTCGGCGCGCTGGGCTACCCCACGATGGACACCTGGTGCGGCCTGACCGGGGGCGGCTGCTTCCAGACCTTCCAGGGCGGCTCGTTGTACGCCACCAGCCGGACGGCGAAGGCGTGGTTCGTGCGCGGCGCGATCCGCGACGCCTGGGAGGCGACCGGCTGGGAGACCGGGTCGCTGGGCTTCCCCACGAGTGACGAGAACTGCGGCCTCCGGGACGGCGGCTGCTTCCAGACCTTCCAGCACGGGGCCGTCTACTGGACCGAGACGACCGGCGCACGGCCGGTGCTCGAACAGGTGCTCGGGCCCTGGGGCGCGCTGGAGTGGGAGACCGGCGTCCTCGGGTACCCGACGAGCGGCACGAGCTGCGGACGGGCCGACGGCGGCTGCGCACAGCGCTTCCAGGGCGGCGTCATGTACTGGAGCCCGGCCACCGGTGGCCACTGGGTGCGCGGCCCGATCGCCGACGCCTACGACGCCCGGGGCAACGAGTCCGGCGTCCTCGGCTACCCGATCCAGGACCTGAGCTGCGGCCTCACCGGCGGCGGCTGCTACACCCGGTTCCAGAACGGCTCGATCCACTGGTCCCCGGCGACGACGGCCCGCGCCACGATGGGCGCGATCCGCACCAAGTGGGCGGCCACCGGCGCGCAGCGCGGTCCGCTCGGCTACCCCGTCGACGCGCAGCAGTGCGGCCTGGCCGGCGGCGGCTGCGCACAGCGGTTCCAGGGCGGCTGGATCTACTCCAGCCCCGACACCCCGGCGTCCTTGATCCGGGGCGGACTCCGCGAGGCCTGGCGGGCGAACGGCGCGCAGAACGGCGTGCTCGGCTACCCGATCGGCGACGAGAACTGCGGCCTGCGCGGCGGGTGGTGCTTCCAGCAGTTCGAGCACGGCGCCATCTACTGGTCGAGCTCCACGGGGGGACGCGTGGTGCTCAGCCAGATCGCCGAGGGCTGGGGTGCCCTGGGCTGGGAGAACGGGCCGCTGGGTTACCCGACCATGAGCACCAGGTGCGGTCTCGCGGACGCCGGCTGCGCCCAGCGCTTCTCGGGCGGCACGATCTACTGGAGCGAGGCCACCGGGGCCCACTCGGTGAGCGGCCCGATCCGCGACGCCTACGCCGCCCTGGGCTACCAGAACGGCCGGCTCGGCTACCCGCTCGAGGAAGCCCAGGCCGTCACCGGGGGGATGACCCAGCGGTTCCAGGGCGGCACCCTGCGCCTCGACACCCGCACCGGCAAGGTCACCCGGTCGTGACGGCGCGCCTCCCCGTGTCCCCGGCCGGGTCCCTCGGAGCTACCTACACTCGCAAGGTGCCCGTCCTCCCCCGCCTGCGCTCGAGTTGGCGTCTCCTGGCGAAGGAGGTCGGGGCCTTCGGAGTCGTCGGGGTCGTCTGCTTCTTCGTCGACGTCGGCACCTTCCAGCTGCTGTACGCCCACCTCGGCATCGGCGCGGTAACGGCCAAGGTGGTCGCCACGGTGGTGGGGATGACGCTGGCCTACTTCGGCCACCGCCACTGGTCGTTCTCGCACCGGGCCCGCACCGGGGTGCGGCGGGAGTACCTGCTCTTCGCGGTCATCAACGGCAGCACCCTGCTGCTGGGCGCGGCCATCATCGCCCTCGTCCGGTACCCGCTGGGCCAGGACGACGCCGCCGTCCTGCAGGTGGCCAACGTCGGCTCGATCGTCCTCAGCACCCTCGTGCGGTACCTCGCCTACCGACGCTGGGTGTTCCCGGCGCACGAGGCAGGCGCGGGCGACGACACGGACGCCGACGCCCGCATCGTCGCCTGACAGCAGAGGGGGCGGGCGGCGCCCCGGGGGCCCGGCCCTGCCGCACGACTGCCGCTTCGCGGTCCCGCTGACCATCCGTCGACCTGATCGGGCTGCCGCTGGGCCGAGGCCCCCGACCTCACGGGCGTCCGCGCACGACAGACGCCCGTCACGCTCGTCGCCTTTCCGGCTCGGTGCGTGCCGCCCCGTCCGTGCCGCGGGAGCGGACGGCGCTGTCCACGAGCACGGCCCGGAATTGCCCTCGCGGTGCGGACGCCCGCGGCAGGACGGGTCACCCGGCGGTCGGAGTGGGCACGGCGGGTGGCCGCTGCGACGGGGTCGGGACCACGCACTGCCGCTCACCGGCTGTACCGCTCCGGCGGTCTGCACCGCCGTCGCAGGGGCCGGCCGGGCGGGAACCGCGGAGACGACGGGCGGCGAGCACCGCCGGACAGGCGTGTCGCGATCTCAGTCCGCCGCGGCGCCGAGAGTCCCGGCGATCACCGTGCGCGGGTCACCGGTTCGGCTCCCGCACCAGAGCGGCGGCCGCAGCGGGCGCCGGCGCGGGACGACGGTGCACCCCACTCCCGGCCATGCCATCGGCACCGTCCGCGGGCGGCGCGGCGCAGCGCGTCCGCGGGATGGCCCCCGTGCGGCCGGCCGGCGGTGCGGCGACGACCGAGGACTGTGCGTGCCGGGGCGGGAGCACCGGGACCGGGGCACCCGACGGTCGCCGGGAGACCAGCCGCAGCAGCGCCACGCGCGCCGGCTTCTCCACGCCGTGGTGCAGGGCGGCGCTGGCGAGCAGGCACGCGATCACGATGCCCGGCACGGCGAGCGCCAGACCGGGCGTGACGACGTTCCGGTCCGCCGGGTCCTGCCACCACGCCGCGACCACCACCTCCAGCACGGGGAAGTGCACGAGGTACAGGGCGTAGGACAGCTCGCCGCCGTACGTCATCGGCCGGCTCGACAGCCAGCGGGCGGGTCCGCGATCGGTGAGCGAGAGACCCACGACGAGCAGCGGGAAGACCACGACGACCACCCCGTTGAAGTCGTGCGTCCCGTCGGGCCCCTGCCGCCACGCGGCCCAGGCCGCCCACGACGCCCCGGCCAGGACCAGGAACACCGAGGCCCACACCGTGGTCAGCGCGGCGGACTCCAGCCGTCGCCCACCGCGGAGCTGCCGGTGGGCCAGCGCCGCGAGCATCCCGCTGGTGAACCCGCACACGATCCGCAGCACCCAGTTCTGCTCGGAGTCGGGGGTCGCGTGCACGAACGCGTTCACCGCGAGCGGGGCCATGGCCCCCACGGAGGCGAGCAGCAGGACGGCGGCGGGCAGGCGGCGCAGCGGCCGGACCAGGACGACGGCCAGCGGGAACACCAGGTAGGCCGTCCACTCGGCGCTGATCGACCACCCCGGCTGCACGAAGCTCGTGCCCCCGAGCGACTCCTCACCCCACATCTGGGTCATGGTCAGCTGCCGGAGCAGCGTCGGGAGGTCGGCGTCGGGGTGGGAGCCGAGGACGTCGGGGTCGAGCCCCGTCGCGCGGAACGTCCAGACCCAGGCGCCGGCGAGCACGGTGACGACGGCCCACGCCGGCCAGACCCGGGCGAACCGGTGCAGCAGGAACCGGCCGACCGCCGGGGCCGTCGGCCGGCTCCCGACGCGGTCGAGGTAACCGCGGGTGAGCACGAAGCCGCTGAGCACGAAGAACAGCTCCACACCGGTCCACCCGGCGCCGATGAACGGCCGGAGCAGGGGCAGCTGGTCGAGATAGGGGCCGGCGAAGACCTGCAGGTGCAGGAGCATGACCCAGCAGGCGGCCACGGCACGGAGCCCGGTCAGCGCCCTGATGTCGCGCTGCGGGGCGCTCCTGGTGTCGCCGTGGGTGTGCATGCCGCTCCTCGCCGTCCAGAGGAGGACCGATCCGTCCTCGTCCGCGGAGAACGCTAGGGGCGGCTCCGGCCGGTCTTGAGGCGAAGCCCAGACAGAGTCGCAGCACAGCGTTGGCAAGTCATCACAAGGCGTGACCGCCTGTCACAGCTGCGCGGTCGGGTACCAGGAGTCCTGGCCGCGGACGTAGCCGGCGCTCTCCTGCGCCCGGCGGTCCGCGTCCTCCTCGATCATGTGGTTGAGCAGCTGCTGGACGCCGTCGCTGTCCGGGATCTGCCTGAGCACGGTCGGGCCGCCGTCGCCGGCCGACTCGATGGTCAGCGTGCCCGAGCTGATCACCCGCTCCCACAGCGTCTGCCGGTAGGAGACGTCGGTGATGCGGGACAGCCCGATGTCGCGGCCGTGCCGGGCGAGGACGCCCTCGCGGAACAGCAGCCGGTGGGTGGTGACGACGTAGTGCGTGGTCCGCCACCGCAGGACGGGGACCAGCACGAAGACCAGCAGCAGCACCAGCGCGACGCCGGCGATGACCATGCGGACGAGGCCCTGCTGACGGCCGTCGGGGACGAGGGCCGCGCCGAAGGAGGCGCCACCCACCACGAGGAGGAAGGCGACGATCGGCCAGAAGACGGTCAGCCAGTGCGGGTGCAGGTGGCGGACGACCTCTTCGTCCTCGGCCAGGAGCTTGTCCGGGTAGGGCACCCGGTCAGGATGACCGACCCGCGGCGCCGGTCACCGTTCCCGGGCGTGTGTCCGGATGTGTCGCACGTCACCGCTGGCGAGCTCGACGGTCCCCTCCGGAGTCCGGACGACGAGCCGGCCGTCCCAGTCCACGGACTCGGCGGTGCCCTCGAGGGTGGAGCCGTCCGGGAGGCTGACGGCGACCGGCGTCCCGACCGTGGAGCACCAGGCCAGGTAGTCGCGGGCCAGCCCGCTGCTCACCGGGTCGCCGAGCGCCTCGACCCACGGCAGGTAGCGCCGCTCGAGACCGCGCAGGAACTGCAGCAGCACCGAGGTCCGGTCCACCGGCCGCCCCGCGGCCAGGACCAGCGAGGTGCCGCCCTCGGGCAGCTCCTCGGCGCGGGTGGACACGTTGAGGCCCACCCCGACGACGACGGCCCCCGAGCCCACCTCGGCGAGGATGCCGGCCAGCTTCGCGCCGTCGGCGGCGAGCAGGTCGTTGGGCCACTTCAGCGAGGCGCGCAGGCCCGGCACCTCGCCGACCGCCTCGGCCAGCGCGACGCCGGTCAGCAGCGGCAGCCAGCCGCGGCGTGCCGCGGGCACGTCGGGGCGCAGCAGGAACGAGACGGTGAGCCCGGCGCCGGGCGGCGAGGCCCACGTCCGGTCCAGCCGGCCGCGGCCGGCGGCCTGGTACTCGGCGACCAGGACGGTGCCCTCCGGGGCGTCGTCCGCGGCCGCGGCCAGCAGCGCGGCGTTGGTGGACCCGATCTCGGGCACGACCTCGACCGAGCGCCACAGCCAGCTGCCCGGGGTGAGCGCGGCGGCGACGGCGGGACCGTCGAGCGGCGCCCGCGCGGGGTCGGCGGAGGCGGACGGCGACGGTTCGGGCACTCCCCTACGCTACGGAACCTGTGACAGCGGCTGAACTCGAGAACGCTGGCGACCACGTGCCCGGCGACGTCGACATCCACACGACCGCCGGCAAGCTGGCGGACTTCGAGCGGCGGGTCCAGGAGGCCACGCACGCCGGCTCGGAACGCGCGGTGGAGAAGCAGCACGCCGCGGGGAAGATGACCGCCCGGGAGCGGATCGAGACCCTGCTGGACCCGGGGTCGTTCACCGAGCTCGACGAGTTCGCCCGCCACCGCTCCACCAACTTCGGCATGGACGCCCGGCGCCCCTTCGGGGACGGCGTCGTCACCGGCTACGGCACCGTCGACGGCCGTCCGGTGTGCGTGTTCTCGCAGGACGTCACGGTCTTCGGCGGCAGCCTCGGCGAGGTCTACGGCGAGAAGATCGTCAAGGTGCTCGACCTGGCCATGCGCAACGGCTGCCCGGTCATCGGCATCAACGAGGGCGGCGGGGCGCGGATCCAGGAGGGCGTGGTCTCCCTCGGCCTGTACGGCGAGATCTTCCGGCGCAACGTGCACGCCTCCGGCGTCATCCCGCAGATCTCGCTGGTGATGGGTGCCGCGGCCGGCGGGCACGTCTACTCCCCCGCGCTCACCGACTTCATCGTCATGGTCGACGAGACCAGCCAGATGTTCATCACCGGTCCCGACGTGGTGAAGACCGTCACCGGCGAGGACGTCTCCCTCGAGGAGCTCGGCGGCGCCCGCACCCACAACACCAGGTCCGGCGTCGCCCACTACCTGGCCGCGGACGAGGCCGACGCCCTGGACTACGTCAAGGCGCTGCTGTCCTACCTGCCGAGCAACAACCTCGACCCGCTGCCCGCCGTCGAGGTCGCCCCGGTCGACACCACGCCGGACGCCGTCACCGACGAGGACCGGGAGCTGGACTCGTTCATCCCGGACTCGGCGAACACCCCGTACGACATGCACACCGTCGTCACCCACGTCCTCGACGACGGCGAGTTCCTCGAGGTCCAGGCGCTGTTCGCGCCCAACATCGTGGTGGGCTTCGGCCGGGTGGAAGGCCGGCCGGTCGGCGTCGTGGCCAACCAGCCCACCCAGTTCGCCGGCACGCTGGACATCGACGCCAGCGAGAAGGCGGCGCGGTTCGTGCGCACCTGCGACGCCTTCAACGTCCCGGTGCTGACCTTCGTCGACGTCCCCGGTTTCCTGCCCGGCACCTCGCAGGAGTGGGAGGGCATCATCCGCCGCGGGGCGAAGCTGATCTACGCCTACGCCGAGGCGACCGTCCCGAAGATCACCGTCATCACCCGCAAGGCCTACGGCGGCGCGTACGACGTCATGGGCTCCAAGCACCTCGGCGCCGACCTCAACCTGGCCTGGCCGACCGCGCAGATCGCGGTGATGGGCGCGCAGGGCGCGGTCAACATCCTGTACCGGCGCGAGCTCGCCGAGGCCGGCGACCCCGACGCCCGCCGCGCGGAGCTGATCACCGAGTACGAGGACGCGCTGCTCTCGCCGTACATCGCGGCCGACCGCGGGTACGTCGACCAGGTGATCCGGCCGTCGGAGACCCGCATCGAGATCACCAAGGCGCTGCGGCTGCTGGCCAACAAGCGGCAGACGCTCCCCCCGAAGAAGCACGGGAACATCCCGCTGTGACAGCGTCGTCCTCCGGACGACACCGCGACCAGGTGCCGTCCCCCAGCCGCAAGGAGCCCACCCGGCCCCTCGTCGGGGACCCTCCGGGCCCCACTCCTCACGGCCACCGCGACCAGGTGCCGTCCCCCAGCCGCAAGGAGCCCACCCGGCCCCTCGTCGGGGACCCTCCGGGCCCCACTCCTCACGGCCACCGCGACCAGGTGCCGTCCCCCAGCCGCGAGGAGCCCACCCGGCCCCTCGTCGGGGACCCTCCGGGCCCCAC
>NZ_JBJGYU010000052.1:0-18649 GCF_054050155.1 Geodermatophilus sp. SYSU D00703
GCAGCGCGGAGTCCGAGGAGAAGCCCTCCTCGCCGACCAGCTCCTCGTGGTACAGGCCGCCGTCGGGACGCCGGTGCTGGGTGTGCCGCTTCGGCGGGACGCTGCCCACCTGCCGGTAGAACGCCATCGGATGTGCCTCCTTGCTGGTCAGCGGACGGAGGCCGCGGTCGCCACGGCCTCGTGGAAGTCGTCGGGGTCGAGCCGGTCGCCGAGCAGCAGCGCCAGCCGGGCCAGGAAGCCCTCGCGGTCGTCGGCGGGGACGGCGTCGATGCCGGCGGAGAGCACCAGCCAGGCCGCCTCGCGCCGGGCCTCGTCGGCCGGCACCCGGACGGCGACCGCGCCGGGGCCGGAGGCGGCCGCGGGGGCGGCGCCGCCGGAGTGCACGTGCCGCGCCAGGTGCGCCAGGCCCGTCGCCGGCCCGCGGGCCAGCAGCAGCCCGTCGGGGCGGACGACGAAGACCTCGCCGGGCCGCGCGCCCCACGCCTCGACCAGTCCTCCGGGGCCCTCGTCCAGCACCGTGGCGGCCGGCTCGGTGCCGGCCTCCCGGCGGACCATCACCAGCGTCACGTCCTCCGCGCCCAGCGCGCCGTCGAGCTCGTCGCGCAGCCGGGACGCCGCCGCCAGGTCCGCCCCGTCGGGCTCCACCGCCACGACGGCGAAGCCGGGACCCCGCAGCTGGTCGAGCGAGGTCTGCTTGCCGTCGGCGAGCCGCACCCGGCGGTCGGCCACCGGGTCGCCGGGCTGCAGGCCCGGGGTGCCCGGGGCGGCGGCCACGGTCAGCGGCGAGCACCGCGCGGAGGTGGCGCTGCTCTGCCGCGGGTTCACCAGGTGACCGAACTCCGGGCGGGTGGTGGCCAGGGCGAGCACCGCGTCCCGGGTGGTGCGGTGGCCGGCGGTGCCCGGCGTCATCACCAGCGTGGACTTGCCGGCGTTGGCGACGTTCTGCTCCCACGCGGAGTGCCGCTCGGCGGAGTAGGCGGCCAGCAGCCCCGGGTCGGCGCCGCCGACGACGGCGGCAAGCGTCCAGGCCAGCGTCTCGGCGTCCTCCATCCCGGAGTTCAGCCCGCGCACGCCGAAGATCGGGACGAGGTGCGCCGCGTCGCCGGCGAACACCACCCGGTCGTGGACGAAGTCCTCCAGCGCCAGGGCGTGGGCCTTGTAGAAGCCGTGCCACTCCAGCGTCCAGGGCCGCTCGTCGCCCAGCCAGGCCAGGTGGCTGGCGATGCGGGCGCGGATCCGCTCCTCGGCGGTCTCGGTCTCGGCGTCCTCACCGGGGTCGAGCTGGTAGTCGATCCGCCAGACGTCGTTCGGCTGGCGGTGCATGATCACCGTCGAGCCGGGGTTGCTCGGCGGGTCGAACCACACCATGCGCTCGGTCGGCAGGTCCGACACCCAGTGGATGTCGGCGATGACGTACCGGCCCTCGTAGCTGGTCCCCCGCAGCCGGACGCCGGTCAGCTCGCGCATCCGGCTGCGGCCGCCGTCCGCGGCGACCACCCAGCGGGCGCGCAGGTGCCAGGGCCCCCCGGCCGTCTCGACCTCGAGGTCGACCTCGTCGCCGGTGGTGGTGTAGCGGGCCACCGCCGCGCCCCAGTGCAGGGTCACCAGCGGGTGCGCGGCCAGGGCGTCGGCCATGACCTCCTCGAGCTCCGACTGGGAGACGTTGACCATCGGGGGCCGGACGGCGCACGGCTCGTTGGGCATCCGGAACCGCAGCACCTCGACGTCCCGGTAGAAGCTGCGCCCGCCCTCCCAGGGCAGGGCCAGCCGGGCCAGCTCCTCGCCGACGCCGAGCCGGTCGGCGACCTCGAGGCTGTGCCGGGAGATGCAGATGGCCCGGCTGCCGAAGGAGACCGAGGTGGCCGCCTCGAGGACGGTGACGGGCACGCCGCGCCGGGCCAGACCCAGGGCGGTGGCCATCCCGACCGGGCCGGCGCCGACCACGACGACCGGCAGGGCCGGCTCGTCGGCGGTCATCGCCGGGAGGTCCGCGGGCTCGTGGGTGCGGGGGCGGTAGTAGGGGGAGGTCGTCATCTCAGCGCACCGCCTCGGCGAGCAGGGCGGACCCGGGGACGGTCGTCGGCTCCGGTGCGGCCGGTTCCGTCTCGGCGGGCCGGCGCAGCAGGACGACGGCGCAGAGCAGGCTCACCGCGCTGACCAGCACGAAGTAGACCGAGATGGCCACCGTGCTGCCGAACCGGGCGTACAGCCAGGTGGCCGTGAACGGCGCGATGCCGCCGCCGAGGATCGCGCCCACCTGGTAGCCGAGGGAGGCGCCGCTGTAGCGCAGGTGGGCGGGGAACAGCTCGGTGAACAGGGCCGACTGCGGTCCGACCGTGCAGCCCAGGACGAAGGCCAGGACCAGCATGGCGACCAGCAGGACCGGCAGCGAGCCGGTGTCGACGAGGGGGAAGAAGACCGCGGAGACGGCCAGCAGCGCTCCGGTGGAGGTCAGGTACACCCGGCGCCGGCCGACCCGGTCGGACACGTACGCCGAGACACCCATGCCGAGCATCCAGACGGGGCAGGAGGCGATGAGCAGGGTCAGCATCGTGCCGCGGGACAAGCCGAGCTCCGACGTCCCGTAGGCCAGGACGTAGACCATGAAGACGTAGGCGATGCCGTTGGTGGCGATGAACGTGCCGCCGGCCAGCAGCACCGTCCGCCAGCTCCGCGTGACCACCTCCAGGAGCGGCACCCGGGCGATCCGGTCCTCGGCGGCGGCCGCCCGGAACGCCGGGCTCTCCACGACGCCCAGCCGGATCCAGAGGGCGACCCCCACGAGGACGACGCTGAGCAGGAACGGCACCCGCCAGCCCCAGGCCAGGAACTGGCCCTCGCTCATCGACTGGGTGCACAGCAGGTAGACGACGTTGGCCAGCACGACCCCGGCGGGGACGCCCATCTGCGGTGCCGAGCCGTAGAGGCCGGCCCTCCCGGGCGGTGCGTGCTCGGTGGCCATGAGGACGGCGCCGCCCCACTCGCCGCCGACCCCGATGCCCTGCACGAAGCGCAGCGCGACGAGCAGGACCGGCGCCCAGCCGCCGATCGCGTCGTAGGTCGGCAGGAGCCCGATGCCGACCGTCGCCGCGCCCATGAGCAGCATCGAGGCGACGAGCATCGACTTGCGGCCGGACCGGTCGCCGAAGTGCCCCATGACCGCGCCGCCGATGGGCCGGGCCACGAAGCCGACCGCCAGGGTGGCGAACGCGGCGAGGGTGCCGGCGAGGTCGGAGTCGCTGGGGAAGAACTGCGGGCCGAGGACCAGCGCGGCCGCCGTCCCGTAGATGAAGAAGTCGTACCACTCGATCGCCGTGCCGACGAAGCTGCCGGCGACCGCCCGCCGCACGCTCCGCCGGTCCGGGGGAACCGCTGTCGTCATCGGTGGACCTTCCGCTCTGGGGGCGCGGCTGCGGTGCCGCGCTCCCAGGGTGGGGGCCGTCACGTCGGCGGAAAAGCGGTGCTTTCGGGCGTAGAACCTCAGCTCTCCCGTGGTAGTCCCAGGGTCCCGTCCTCCGCCATGCGGACGGCGTGGGTGATGAAGGTCCGCGACGCCCGGCTGAGCAGCGAGTCCGGCGACCACACCACCGCCACGGCGACCGGTGGGAGCGCCGGCGTGGCGATGTCCTTGACCACCACCGGCCGCCCCTCGTAGGTCACGTTGGCGCTCGGCCGCTGGAGCAGCAGCGTCCAGCCCAGTCCCCGGCCGACGAAGGCACGGGCGGTCTCGTAGGTGCGGGCGCGGTAGACGACGTCCGGGGTGAACCCGGCCCGGGCGCAGCAGTCGAAGGCGTGCCCGGAGCTGGGCGGGGCGTCGAGCAGCACCATGGGGTCCGCGCGCAGGCCGGACAGGTCGATGGGGCCCGCGGACCCGGCCAGCCGGTGCCCGGCGGGCAGGACCGCGCGGGGCGGCAGGTGCGCCAGGGCGGCCGACCGCCAGGTGGGGTCGAGGTCCAGGTCGTAGACGATCGCGAGGTCGAGCTCGCCGCTGTCGAGGCCCTTGCTGAGCTGGTCCTGGGTGTTCTCCGAGACCTCGAGCCGGGCGTCCGGGTGCGCCTGCGTGAAGTCGCTGATCAGCGCGGGCAGGGCGGTGGGCGCGAGCGACGGGTAGCAGCCGAGCCGGACCACCCCGGTGACGCCGCGCTCCTCGCCCCGGGCGTCGGCCTCGAGCTCGGAGGCCTGGTGCAGGAGGAGGCGGGCGCGCGGCAGGACCAGCTCACCGGTCGGCGTCAGGCTGACCCCCTTGGCCTTCCGGCGGCGCAGCAGCTGCGACTGCAGCGCCCGCTCCAGCTCGCTGACCGCCGCGGACAGGGCCGACGGCGAGGCGTGCAGCCGCTCGGCGGCAGCGCTGATGGTCCCGGCCTCCGCCACGGCGACGAAGGCGGCGAGCTGGTTCATCGTGAAGGCGGGTGCACCCTCGGCCCTGGCCACCCGATCGACGCTAGTGCTCCGGCCGGGCGGCCGGTCCCGCCAGGTGCGATGGTGGTCCGGCCGGCCGAGGGGGCCGGTCGCATCCCGCACGACGACGCGCATCGTCCGGAGACCCTGGACGCGGAGCTGCACGGAGAGGTCGAGGGAGAGCACGCGACCACGAGTCGTTCCACCAGGCGTGGCGTCCCGGTCGCGCCGGCCGCCGTCCTGCTGGTCGCCTGCGGCGGGGGCGACGAGGAGGGCGCGACCGAGGACACCGCACTGAGCCCGGACGAGCCCGTGTCGATCCTGGTCGGCACCCTCCCGATCCCGGCAACGCCCCGCTGTTCCTGGCCGTCGAGGAGGGCTACTTCGCCGACGAGGGGCTCAAGGTCGAGACGCAGATGGTCGCGGGCGGGTCGGCGGCGCTCCCGGCGATGGTCGCCGGCGATCTGCAGTTCAGCAGCTCGAACTGGGTCACGGTGCTCCAGGCCGCGAGTCAGGGGCTGCCCGCGCAGATGGTGTGGGAGATGACCGGCCCCGAGGAGGGGGTCAACGGGATCATGGTCGCGGGGGACTCCCCGTACCAGGACCCGGCCGACCTGCGGGGCCAGCGGATCGCGGTGAACACGCTGGCCGGCCTGGTCGAGCTGCAGGTCCGGGAGTGCCTGGCCGCCTCCGGCCTGCAGGACGGCGACTACGAGCTCGTCGAGATCCCGTTCCCCGACATGCCGGTGGCCGTCCCGGAGGGCAACGTGGCCGCCGCGTTCATCGGGGAGCCGTTCGTCACCCTGGCCGAGGACCGGGGGCAGCGGGTGATCGCCGAGCCCTCGACCTGCAGCGACCGGCTCGCCGAGATGCCCGTCATCGGCTTCACGACGACCGCGGAGTACTCCGCCGCCAACCCCGCGGTCGTGGCGGCCTTCGCCCGGGCCCTGGAGCGCGGTGCGGAGCTGGCCGAGTCCGATCCCCAGCAGGTCGTCGACGTCCTGCCGACCCACACCCAGCTCACCCCCGAGCTGGCGGCGCGCATGGAGCTCCCGGCGTGGCTGGAGGACCGGGCGCCGGACACGGCCCGGGCCGAGGTCACCCAGGAGGCGATGATCGACTTCGGGTTCATCGACGAGCCGATCGAGGACCTGGACGCGCTCGTCGCCCCCGTGGACTGAGCGCGCCGCGCCCGCGGTGCCGGGCGGACCCCGTCGGCGGCTCCCCTCAGGGGCGCTGGGGGAACGTCGTCAGGTGGACCGTCTCGGGCAGCGCCTCGAGCGACGCCCGCAGGGCCGGGGGCAGGTCGCCGTTGACGTCGGTCACGACGTAGCCGAGCTCGCCGCGGGTGGCCAGCACCTGGCCGTCGACGTTGAGGCCGTGCTCGCCGACCAGCGCGTCGACGCGGGCCAGGACGCCGGGCACGTTGCGGTGCAGCAGCGCGAACCGGGCCGCCGAGGACCCGTGCAGCGCCACCGCGGGCAGGTTCACGCTCAGCGTCGTCGTCCCGGCGCGGGCGTGGTCGACCAGCTTGCCGGCGACGAACCGGCCGATGTCGTACTGCGCCTCCTGGGTCGACCCGCCGACGTGCGGGGTGAGGATGACGTTGTCCAGCCCGCGCAGCACCGAGGAGAAGGCGTCCCCCTGCTCCTTGGGCTCGTCGGGGAACACGTCGACGGCGGCCCCGGCGATGTGGCCGCTGAGGATGTGCTCGCGCAGTGCCTCGTGGTCGACGACGAACCCGCGGGAGAGGTTGAGGAACAGGCTGCGCCGGCGCATCCGGGCGAACTGCTCGGCGCCGAACAGCCCCGCGTTGCCGGCCCGCCCGTCGACGTGCAGCGACACGGTCTCGGCGCGCTCGAGCAGCTCCTCCAGGCTGCCGCAGGCCTGCGCGTTGCCCAGCGCGAGCTTGTCCGCGAGGTCGTAGAACAGCACCCGCATGCCCAGCGCCTCGGCCACCACCGACAGCTGGCTGCCGATGTTGCCGTAGCCGACGATGCCCAGCGTCCGCCCGCGGATCTCGTGGCTGCCCGTCGCCGACTTGTCCCAGATCCCGGCGTGCAGCGCGCGGTCCCGGTCGGTCAGCCGCCGGGCCAGGCTGATGATCTCGGCGACCGCCAGCTCCACGACGCTGCGGGTGTTGGAGTACGGCGCGTTGAACACCGCCACCCCGGCCGCGGCCGCCGAGTCCAGGTCGATCTGGTTGGTGCCGATGCAGAACGCGCCCACCGCGGTCAACCCGGGAGAGCGCTCCAGCACCGCCCGGGTCACCTGCGTCTTCGACCGGATGCCCAGCAGGTCGACGCCGTCGAGCGCCGCGACCAGGTCGGCCTCGTCCAGCGCGCCCCGCAGCGACTTCACCTCGTAGCCCGCCGACGACAGCAGCTCTCCGGCCACCGGGTCGATGTTCTCCAGCAGCAGGGCTCTGGGCATGTCGGGCTCGTTCCTCCTCGAGTGGCGGGTCGGCGGCCGATCCTCCCAGTCCCCGCGGAGCCGCCGGGCCACGCCCCTCGGGCCACGGACCGGCCCGTCCGGAGCGCGGCACCGAGCTCACCTCCCCGGGACGACGAGCCCCGTCTCGTAGGCGAGCACGACCAGCCGGGCGCGGTCGCGGGCGTCCAGCTTGGTGAGCAGCCGGGAGACGTAGGTGCGTGCCGTCGCCGGGGAGAGGAACAGCTCGTGGGCGATCTCCTCGTTGGACCGGCCCCGACCGACGAGGGCGAGGACCTCCCGCTCCCGCTCGGTGAGCGCCTGCAGCGGCGTGTCGTCCACCGCGGCCCGCAGCCGGTCGGCCAGTGACCGCAGCACCGTCCCGGTGACCGAGGGCGACAGCAGCGACTCGCCCGCGGCGACCACGCGGATCCCCTGGCGCAGGTCCGTCGGTGAGACGTCCTTGAGCAGGTATCCGGCCGCGCCGGCGCGGACGGCCTCGAACACGTGCTCGTCCTCGTCGAAGGTGGTGAGCACCAGCACGCGGACGTCTCTCAGTTGCGGGTCCGCCACGACCTCGCGGGTCGCCTGGAGGCCGTCCACCTCCGGCATGCGCACGTCCATGAGGACGACGTCGGGGCGCAGCTCGCGGATGCGCGCCAGGCCCGCGCGACCGGTGCCGGCCTCGCCGACGACGGTGATGTCGCCGTCGCGCTCGGCGAGGGCCCGCAGCCCTGCGCGCACGAGCTCCTGGTCGTCGATCAGCACGATCCGGATCACGGGTCCAGCCTCACCGGCATCGTCGCGCGCACCACGAAGCCGCCGGATCCGCCGCGCTGAGCAGTGAGCTGCCCGCCGAGCACGGCGGCCCGCTCGCGCATGCCGGCCAGCCCGTGACCACTCCCGGCGGACGACGGCACGACCGGGCGACCTGCCGGACCGTCGTCGGCGATCACCAGCTCCAGGCGGTCCCCGCGGACGCCGACGCCGACCACCGCGTGGGTGGCTCCGGAGTGCCGGATGACGTTGGTGAGCGACTCCTGCACGATCCGGTAGACAGCCGCCTCGACGGCCCCGTCGAGGCACGCCTGCCCGACGGTGACGTCGAGGTCCACCACGACCCCGGCCTCCCGGGCGGCGTCCGCCAGGCGCCCGAGCCCGGGGAGGCCCACCGCTCCCCGTTCGACGTCGCCCACCGGGGAGCGGAGGAGCTTCACGGTGGCCCGCAACTCCCGCAGCTGGGCGGAGGTCGCCACCCCGATCTGCTCGACCGCCCGCCGGGCCACCTCGTCGTCGCGGCCGATGGCCTCGGCCGCGACGTTGCCGTGCAGGGCGATCACGGACATGGCGTGGCCGACGGAGTCGTGCAGGTCCTGGGCGATCCGCACCCGCTCCGCCTGCAGCCGGCCCTCCGCCTCGCGAGCCTGTTCCGCGGCCGCCAGCGCCCGCACCCGCTGCTGGGACACCCGGGCCTCCCGGCGGGCACGGACGCTCACGCCGAGGGCGATCGCCGCGGCGGCGAGCGCCACGTTGGTGAGCAGCTCGTAGCTGAGCAGGTACGTGGGGGGCAGGCCCTCGGCGACCCGGGCCCACGCGGCCACGGCGACCAGGACCGTCCCCGCCGCGGCCGCCCAGCGGAGGGCACCGACGTCCGCGGCACGGTAGAGCGCGGCGACGGCGGGCAGGGCGATGCCGATCGGGGGGAAGCCGAGGGCGTAGTAGGCGAAGACGCCGAGGACGGTCAGCGCCAGGACCAGGCGTGGGGCGCGGCGGCCTCCCAGGGCCAGGGCGCCGAACCCGACGGCGAACAGGTAGGCGCCCGGGGTGGCCCGGCCGGTCCCCTCCAGGTCGGCGGCGATGACCAGCGCCACGGTGAGGGTCTGCGCCGTCGCGAGGAGCAGGTCGGCGAGGCGGAGGTCGACCTCGCCGACGCCCCTGCGCGCGGCTCCGTGCCTGGGCTCGGACACGGCGTCAGGGTAGGGAGCCCGACGGGCCGGCGGACATCCTCACACCTCGCCGCAGCGGTCGCTCCGTGGAGACCCTTCCCGTCGAGCGCGCGGCGATCGCCGGGAAGCCACGGTGTGGCCCCACGCCAGCAGTCGCCACACCGGTTCCTGGACCAGGTCCGGGACCCCGTGGACGGCGAAGGACAGGCCGTGGCGCACGTTGATCGTGGCCAGCACCCCGAGCGGCGGGATCCGGCCGCTGCCGGCGAGCGCACGGAACTGTTCCTCGAGCGGCCCGGCGGGGGTCTCGCGCATGCGGATCCGCGCCGGCTCGTCGAAGGGGTTGGCGAAGGCGTGGGTCACCGTGGGAGGGACCCTCACCGTCTCCCCCGCGCGGAGGACACGGGTGTCGCGGCCGACGACCACCCGCAGCCGTCCCTCCTGCACGGTGAAGGCCTCGGCCTGGGTGCGGTGACGGTGCCGTGGCGGCCCGGCCAGACCGGGCGGCAGGAGCGCCTCGACCTCGAGCGCGGCGCCGCCGTTGTCGCGCCCGGAGGCGAGGATCCGGATCGTCTCGCCGGTCGGCAGGTGGAGCACCCGCAGGTCGGGGTCGGACGGGGTCGGGGTCATGCCGTCGACTCCTCTCCGCCGGGGAACAACCAGGACAGGCTGCGTTCGGCAGCGTGGCGGTACGCCTCGCGCCCGCTCTCGCGTCCGTGGGCGAGGTCCTCCAGGGCGGCGCAGCGCGCGAAGAAGGTGATTCGGCGCCGGAACCCCGGGGTGTCGTGGCCGTAGGCGCGCAGCGCCTCGGCGAGGAAGCGGGGACCGAAGTCGCGGTACAGCCGGGCGAGGTCCAGTGCCGGGTCGGTGACGGCCGCATCGGACCAGTCGATGACCCCCGTCAGCCGGCCGTCGCGCTCAAGGACGTGCTCCGCGCCGAGATCGGCGTGCGCCAGCACCAGCACGCGCGCCGGACGGGGCCGGGTGGCGCGCAGGACCTGCAGCAGACGCGGAGGACCAGGGAGCTCGTCGAGCCACTCGTCCGGCTCGGCGGGATCGACCGGGGCCCGGTCCCCGACGTCCGCCCGGTCGATGCGGTGCAGCTGGCGGAGGACGTGCCCGAGGCGCGTGGCGGCACCCTCGGGTGCCGGCCGGCCGAGCAGCGACCGCCCCGGGAGCAGCCGATGGGCGAGCACCCCCTCGACCGGGTCGGCGAACCACGGCGCCGGGACGGGGATGGACACGTGCGCGGCGACCAGTCGCAGCAGTTCGGCCTCACGGGCCACCTCGGCGCGGGCAGCGGACTCCGTCACGCGCAGGACCAGCTCCCCCGCCAGGAACGCCCTGTGGTCGAGGCCGCCGCCGAGCTCCTGCAGCGCGACGCCCGCACAGCCGGGGGCGTGGGCGGCGACCGCGCGCACCGCGCGCGCCCGCAGAGCCCGGGCGCCGTCGCACCCGCCGGTCCCGTACGAGGCGCTCACGCCCGGTGCTCCCGGCGGCCCGCGGAGGTCGGCCAGGCCGGGCCGTGCCGGGCCGCGACCGGCTCGGTCGGCACCGAGGCGGGAGCGCGGACCCAGCGCAGCAGCGCGGTGAAGGTCAGCGCGGCGGTCACCGCGCCGCCGGCCAGGCGCACCCGGTGGCCGGCGACGAACTCGCCGGCGACCTGGCGCAGGTACTCCGGCGGGTGCGTGCCGACCGGGTCGACGAACATGACCTCGTTGCGCGGCCAGAAGAACAGCACCGAGAACACGAAGTCGCAGGCGGTGAAGACCGCGGCGGCGCCGACGATCCACCACCGCAGCCGCGGATCCCGCCACGTCAGCACCATCGCGGCCAGGCCGCTGACGACCACGGCGGCCCCCAGGGGCGGGAAGTAGTCGCTGGGGCCTCCCGCGACGAGGAACTCCCGGGCCCGGTCCAGCGACGCCGGAGGGTCGCCGAAGACGTTCGGGTAGAGCATCACGGTCTCCGCGGCGACACCGCCGAAGGACAGCATCGCGGTCCACACGAGGGCGATGAGCACCACCGTGGTGAGTCTCCTGCGCGCCATGTCGGTCCCCTCGCTGATCGGCTGGACGCCCTCGCGGGTCGCCGTCGCCCAGCGACGCTAGGTGCGGCCGGCGCGCGGGTCTGCCGCCTGACGACGGCACCCGGGGTCGCTCCTCGACGTACCGCGGCCCCGTCCCGAGTCGACAGCCCTCCCGACTCGGCCGGCCCGGGACGGACAGGTGTCACCCGGCCCGTGGGGTCAGGAGTCACGCGGGGCCACCAGGCCGGACTCGTAGGCGAGGACGACGAGCTGGGCGCGGTCGCGGGCGTGGAGCTTCGCCATGGCTCGGTTGACGTGGGTCTTCGCGGTCAGCGGGCTGATCACCATGCGCTCGGCGACCTGGTCGTTGGACAGGCCCTGGGCCACCAGGGCGACGGCCTCGCGTTCGCGGTTGGTCAGCTCTGCCAACCCCGTGTCCGTGCCGCTGCGCAGCGGCCGGCTGACGTACCGGTCGATGAGCTTGCGGGTGATCGACGGTGCGAGCAGGGCGTCGCCGCGCGCGGCGACGCGTACGGCGTGCAGGAAGTCCTCCGGCTGGACGTCCTTGACGAGGAATCCGGCCGCGCCGGCACGGAGTGCGTGGAAGACGTACTCGTCGAAGCCGTAGTTGGTCAGGATGACGACGTGCACCGGCGCCAGGGCCGGGTCCGCGGCGATGCGCCGGGTCGCCTCGATCCCGTCGACGACCGGCATCTGGATGTCGACGAGCGCGACGTCGGGGAGGTGTTCCCGCGCCCGCGCCAGCCCCTCGCGGCCGTCGCCTGCCTCGGCCACCACCTCGATGTCGTCCTCGGCGTCCAGGAGCGCGCGGAAGCCGCTGCGGATGAGCGGCTGGTCGTCGACCAGCAGGACACGGATCACGACCTGTGGTCCAGGGGCAGTTCGGCCTGGACGGTGAAGCCGCCCTCGCTGCGCGGTGCCGCCCGCAGGTGACCTCCGAGAGCGGTGACTCGTTCGCGCATCCCCAGCAGCCCGACGCCGGGCAGCGGAGCGGTGGCCGGCGTGGCCCTGCCGTCATCGTCCACCCGTATGAGCAGGGCGTCGGGCCGGTGGTCGATCCGGACGGACGCGGTGCTGGCGGCGGCATGACGGGCGACGTTGGTCAGCGACTCCTGGACGATCCGGTAAGCAGTCCGGTCCACCGCGGTCGGCAGGTCGTCGTGGTGTCCCTCGATCGCCAGCGTCGCGTCCAGCCCGGCGATCCGAGCCCGTTCCAGCAGGTCCGGGACGTGGTCGAGCCCCTTCGGGGGGTTGCTGTCGTCGTCCCGCAGCGCTTCCAGAGTCGCTCGCAGTTCCCGGGCAGCCTCGCGACCGGCCTCCCGGATCGCCAGCAGGGCCTCCGGCACCTGTTCACCGCGCTTGCGGGCGAGGTGGACGGCGGCTTCGGCCTGCACCTTGATGACGGAGATCTGGTGGGTGAGCGAATCGTGCAGCTCCCGTGCGATGTGCAGCCGCTCCTCGCCGGCGCGCCGTCGCGCGGTCTCCTCGCGCGTGCGCTCGGCCTCGTCCGCCCGGCGCTCGGCCTGCCGCAGCGCTTCACCCGCCGCACCGGCGGCGATCAGCCAGGCCAGTTCGAGGACGTCCCGGGACTGCGTGAACGCCTCGCCCACGGGCCAGTCGTGGGGGGAGACCAGGATCGCCAGCGGGAGAGCAGCCAGCATGACCACCGAACCAGCGACCGTGACGATCCGGTGTCCCGCCCGCACCCCGGCGTACACCGCGAACAGGAACGCGACGACCGGCACGTCGAGACCGACGGACTGGTGACCCAGGGCGCACAACCCGGTCACGATCAGCACGGGAACCGGAGCCCGGCGGCGCGCGACCAGCGACAGCCCACCGGCCGCCAGCAGCACGTACCCCAGCGGGTCGAGATCCGTCGAGGGGTGTTGCCGGGACAACCCGGTGACCAGCTGGGTCGCCGCCACGCTGACGGCGATCGCCCAGTCCCCGACGCTGATCCGCGCCCCGCCCATGCGGGCACGCTAGCCCGATGTCCGCGCCGGCAACGCCCGCGCACGGATGATCGATCGCCTACCGCGCGCGCAGTACGCCGGGCTCCTGTGGCGCCCGCGCGGTAGCCGGCTGCGGCATCGGCGGCAGCGCGAAGTGCCTGCCCCCGCACGACGACCGACGGCGGGGCCGGCGGACACGATCGGCGGCGTCCAGTCGTGGGAGGAGGAACACCCCATGTCCATCCGTCACCTGCTGGCCGCCGGCGCAGCCGCACCGCTCGGCGTCCTCGGGTTCGCAACCCCAGCAGCCGCGCACGTCCTCGTCCAGCCGATCGCCGCCAGTTCCCATGCCCTGACCCCCGGCCGTCTCTGGTCCCTGGTGGCCGCGCTGCTCGGACTGGCCGGCGTGGTCATCGGGGCGATGGCTGTGCGCTCCGCCGGTCGAGTCGGCAACGGCAACGGCAGGAACGGGGCTGTCGTGGCCCTGGTGGTGGGGCTGGCCGGCGCGGTCGTCGGCGGGCTCGTCGTGGCCGCCGCCGACGGTGGCCCAGGCACCGGCTACGGGATCGTCGGGGGGTTCATGGCCCTCGTGGTGGGGCTGGTCGCCATCGCCCTCGGCGGGCTCGCTCTGGTCCGCGCCCGCCGCACCGGCTGACCGGCCGACCCCGGGAGCGGCCGGCACCGGGTCGGTCGAGGTCCGTGCTGCACGGATCTCCGCTCACCTGCTCGCGCACCCCGGGTCCCTCACCGCCACGGCGGCCGGGCGGGTGAGCGCGGGACCGGTCAGAGGCACCAGGCCCTCGACCGCCGTCCCCCTGCCGGGGCTGGTCCGGACTTCCAGCTGTCCCCCGACCGCCGCGATCCGGGCCGCCATGTTGCGCAGGCCACGGCTGTGCGTGGCGGAGCCGGCCTGCGCCTCCCATCCCGGTCCCTCGTCGCGGACGGTGAAGTGGAGACGCTCCTCCTCGGTGGACAGCTGCAACCGGACCGGAGCACCCGGCGCGTGCTTGCGGGCGTTGTTCACCGCCTCGAGACAGCAGAAGTAGACGGCGGCCTCGACCTCCGGGGGGAACCGCTGGACCGTCACTCCGGTGCTGTCGACCCGGACGTGCGGGTCTCCCTCGAACTCGGCACCCAGGGCGGCGACCGCACCGCGCTCGCCGAGAGCGGGAGCGGAGAGGCCCGCGGCGGTACGAGCGAGGACGGTCTCCGCGGTGTCGAGCTGCTCGAGGACCTGGTCCAGCCGGGCGCGTGCCTCCCCCAGCCGTCCGGCTCCGACCTCGAACTCGGCCAGGCCGAGCGCCAGGCTCACTGACACCAGGTGGTGCTGGACACCGTCGTGCAGGTCGCGCTCGATGCGCCGCCGTTCGCTGTCGGCCTCCGCCACCGCTCGGCGACGCGCGTCGGCGATCTCGGCTGCATGGGCGAGCGCGGCACGCAGCTGCCGCTCCAGGTCGATGCTGACGCGCGTGGCCTCCAGCACGACACCGAGGCTGTTCGCGATCGCCTCCAGCAGGTCCTGTCGCTGGTCGTCCGCCCCAGCGACAGCGGCCCGGTCGATCGCGATCGTCCCGACCTCCTGCCCCCCGTGCCGGCTGGGGACCTCCAGCAGCGTCCCGGCCTCCTCCTCCCCCGGTCTGACCCACTGGTAGGTCTTGTCGCGCAGCCCGGGCCGGTGCACCGTCAGCCGGCACGTGGTCGCGCCCAGTCCCCGGCCGATCACCTCCGCGATGCCGGCCAGGTCGGGCTCGCCCCCGGGGACGGTCCGCGGCCGTGCCGCCAGCTCGGCCAGCACGCCGTAGGGCGCCGGTCGGGTGCCGTACAGCAACGTGTCGGCCACGCGTTCGGCCAGCAGGAAGACCGGGAGGAAGGCGAGGGCGCACGCCGCGACGGCCGTCGCCTCGGTGAGGACCGGAGCGGCCCTCCTGCCCACGACCGTGTCGACGACCACGTACAGGCAGCCGATCACCGCCGAGACCAGCACGACGACCAGGCTGCGGCTGAACCACCGCTGGGCGCTCACGGCACGGGACCCCCGGCCGGCCCACAGCACGGCCACGGCCAGGACGGGCAGGGACAGGTGCGCCGCCCAGAGCCACAGCACCAACGGCGGCAGGGACGGGAACGACGCCCCCACACCCACGGCTGTCGGGTCGATGACGGGCAGTCCCGGCAACCCGAGCCCCACCAGCACCCCGGTGACGACGGCCAGCGCTGCCCCGGCCACCACCGTTCCGACCAGCACGCCGAAGAGCAGTCGCGCCGGCGCCCGCAACCGCTCACTCGTGCAGGCGCCATACCGCCGGCGCGCGCCGACGACCCCGAGGAGCGGCAACACGAGTCCGAGCAGGAACACGCAGCGGACCGACACCGGGTACAGCAGGGCGGCGGGGACGGCGACCACCGCCAGGCCGACGGCCGCCACCACCGCCCAGGGTTCGGGGCGTCCGGCCGGACGGCCCGGGGGCGCCCAGGCCAGGGCGAGCACGTAGGCGACGCAAGTGGCCACCGGGAGCGCGAACTGCGGAACGGCGTCCACCCGGTCGAGCTCCGTGGCCGTGGCGAGTGCCTGTGACGCCGCGCTCGACTGCAGGTTGAAGGCGGCGGCCGAGGCAGCCAACGCGATCCCGAGCAGGGACTGTGCGGGGTCGTGGACACCGGCCACCAGCAGGGCGGCCCCGAGGGCCAGCACCAGCACGCTGAACGCCGTGTCCGGCACCAGTTGGTAGAGGGGCTCGGTCCGCGGTCCCCCCGCGAGCAGGCCCAGGGCCCAGTCGTCGCCCCTGGCGGCCTCCGCGGCGACCCAGCGGGTGAGGCCCGGTGAGTGGTGCACCACGGCCACCACCAGCCCGAGGACGAGCCAGCCGGCCGACAGCAGCGCACAGCAGACGAACGCGACCGCCGACGCGGCGCTGACGCGCCTTCCCGAGCGCTCGGCCGTCACCGGACCGCGATCTCCGCCTCGACGCTGCTCTCCACCACGGGCTCCACCCGGTCGGGCACCCACGCCCGGACGACGATCGGGTGGTTCCCGGGTCCGGCGTCCGAGGAGCCCTCTCCGTCGTCCTCGTCCGTCTCGGTGATCCGCACAGCGCCGCCGAGCGCGGTGAGGCGGTCGGCGTCATCGGCGAGCAGCGCCTCCAGACGCACGGCGCTCACCGGAGGGACGGGGTCCTCGATCACCACGCAGATCCGGCCGGGGGCCGGCTCCAGCCTCAGGGCGAGCTCCCGCTCGGCAGGTCGACCGGCCAGCGTGCGGAGCGCCGAGGCGGCGACGTAGTAGAGCCCGGACTCCAGCTCCCATGCCAGGCGCGGTGCGGGGTCCGCCACGAGCTGGACCGGTCGTGGGAGGTCGGCCGCCACCTCCTGGAGCGCGGCGGCCGGCCCCTGGTCACGGAGCACGGCCGGGTACACGCCCCGCGCCACCGTGCGGAACCGGTCGAGCAGGTCGTCCAGCCGGATACGCGTGTCGGCGAGCGTCTCCCGGACCGGGTCCACGTCGGCTGGTGCACCGGTCAAGCCGGCCCGGGCCTGCTGGAGTCCGGCTCGCAGCTCGACCAGACGGTCCCCCACCACCTCGGTGAGCTCGCCGGTCAGCCGCCGCCGCTCCGCCTCCCGCGCTGAGTCGAGCCGTCGACGGGAGGCCCGCAGCTCCTCGGCGAGCTCCGCCGCCCGCCGCACCCGGTCGCTGAGCTCCGCGTTGAGCGCGGCGACCCGCAGCAGCAGCGCTGCCCCGTTGGCGACGTCGTCGAGGAGCCGACGGTCCGCGGCGGTGATCGCTGCCCGTTTGGTGATCACGAGAGCGGCTCGGAGGAGCCCACCGTCGAGCACCGGCACGAGACAGTCGGTGTCCGGGTCCACGAGCAGGTCCGCGAGCCCGGCCACGCTCCGCGGGGGGCCGTCCGGGTCCCCCGCATCCGGCGGGTGGTGAGCGGCATCCACCAGCCGGTCCCCGACGGCCAACCAGATCACGGCGCGGTCCGCCGCGGTGCCGGCGGCGAGCACCCCGGCCAGCCCGGGCAGCACCTGCTCCAGGGAGCCCGCCTGGAGCCGCCGGGCCGCCTCGGCCAGCGCCGAGTACGGGCTCACCACGCCGAGCCCCGCCACCCGGGTGGCCACGCGCCCCAGGGAGGACCACACCAGGAAGAGGGCGACAGTGGCGAGCGCGACCGCGAGGAACGGCAGCACCAACCGGACCTGACCCGGCGCGATCGCCCTGCTGCCCGTGTCGACGACCGCCACGAGGACCGCGGCCGCACCCACGGCGACCGGCAGCGCACGGAGCACCGCTGCCGTGCTGACCCGGGTCATCCCCACCACCGACCCCCGCCCGACCCATGGCGGCCGTGACTCCTCAACGCTAGGCGGACGAGCCGACCGGGCCAACCGTCTCCGCCGCCGGTCGCCGGTGCTTCGTGGACTCCGTGGCCGGCCTCGGGCGGGAGTGGGCTCGACGGCGAGGCGGTGCGCCACCTGCTGGGGTCCCGTGGACCACCGTCGGCCTCGGGACCTCCCAGCACCGACGTCGTGCTCAGCCGATCCACTCGTCGATCTGGCCGGCGTGGTCGTCGACCCACCGCCGCACGACGACCTCGACGTCCTCGCCGTCGACGTCGACCTGCTTCTGCATCGCCTCCATCTCCTCGATGGAGATGCGCAGATCGCGCAGCAGGTCGACGAAGTGCGGCGCCTGCTCCTGCAGGTCCTTGCTCGCGGCGATGTGCGCGCTGTACGGGGGCATCGCGCAGGCGCCGTCGCCGGTGGTCAGGCAGCCGTCGGTGTAGGGCCTGGGCTCGTCGAGCTGCACCAGGTCGTACTGCGCGAACACCGCATGCGGGTGGTAGAGGTACAGCACCATCGGCTTCCTGCGGCTGTAGGAGTCCTCCAGCAACGCGAGCTGGGCTGCCTCACCGGCGACGACGTGCTCCAGGCGGGTGATGCCGTAGCCCGCCAGCCGCCTGGCGTTCTGTTCGGTCGTGATGTAGCCGGGGTCGGCGTCGTAGAACGCGTGGCCGAGCTCGGCGGCGTAGTCGTCGAGCTGGGTGACGCTGGTCAGCCCCTCCAGCGGGCCGCCGGGCTGCACCGCGTAGGCGGGGACGAACCAGCCCTGCGAGGCGTCGCCATAGGTCTCCGACACGATGTCGACCCGGTCGCCGGCGCCGTCGACGAGCTCCTGCTGGTTGGGGAGGTCGACCTCGGTGAGCAGGTCGATGTCCCCGCGCGCCGCGCCGGCCCAGGCCGCGGCCGGGTCGAGCTGCGTCGTCTCCAAGGAGGCGACGCCCAGCTCGGGATGGTCGGTGGCGATCTCGCTGATGACGGCGTTGGTCAGTGCCGCGGCCGTCCAGCTGTACTGGGCGGTCTCCACGACGATGCCGTCCCCGCCGCCGGAGCTGCCGACGACGCCGGCGCAGCCGGTGGTGGTCGCCGCGAGGAGGGCGGTCAGTCCCGCCGCGTGCACACGGGGACGGAGGGGGGTGCGGGGCATGGCTCTTCTCCCGTGGGGGCGCCGGGGCCTCTGCATGCCGGAGAGGTGGGGGCGTGGCGCGACCCAGGCGGGAGCCTGCGCCTCGCGCCGTGCGATCGGTGGGTCGACGAGCGTCACCCGGAAACCGAGGTCGCGCGGCAGACGGCCTCATCGGCTCGTCACCACTCAGCGTGATGCGGCCGACCACCACCCTGCACTCGTCCCGCCCGGAGGCGGATCCAGGGGCCGGCGAGGGTCACCCCGGGTTCTCGAGCTCCCGCAGCGCGGGGAGCTCCTCGACGGTGTCGTGGGGGGGGGGGGGGGGGGGGGGCCCCCCCCCCCCCCCCCCCCCCCCCCCCCCCCCCCCCCCCCCCCCCCCCCCCCCCCCCCCCCCCCCCCCCCCCCC
>NZ_JBJGYU010000053.1:0-17310 GCF_054050155.1 Geodermatophilus sp. SYSU D00703
GCCCCCCCCTGGCCGGGCGGGTAGGAGCGGGGGGGGGTCTCGGGGGGAGACGGGCGGGGGGGGGGGGGGGGCCCCCCCCCCCCCCCCCCCCCCCACCCCGTGCCACCCGTCCGGGCCACCTACCCTGGGCGGGCGGGGCGCGTAGCTCAGCGGGAGAGCTCTCGCCTTACAAGCGAGCGGTCGCAGGTTCGATCCCTGCCGCGCCCACCTCCGCCGTCGACCCGTGAGCCCGGGCGACGGCCCCCGTCACGGGGTGCCCTCCAGCGGCTGTGCCAGGGCGCGGGCGATCGCGTCGGCGTAGAGGGCGGCCCCGTCGGGCCGGGGGTGCGTGGCGTCGGGATAGAGCAGCGCGGGCTGGGCGGCGATCACGTCGTGCCAATCGGCGATGCTGACCCCCGGCCGGCCGCGGGCACCGTGCAGCGTGGCGTTGACCTCGTCCTGCCAGGGTCTGGGCACGTGCACGGTGACGAGGACCAGGCGGTGGCCCGGGCCGATGCTGTCGAGGATCCGGTCCAGGTCGGCAGGGGTGAAGGGGCCGTTGCTGCCCAGGCCCAGGACGACGTCGAGGCGCAGTTGCCCGTTGCGCTGCAGGTCGGCGATGACCTGCGGCGCATCGACCATCTGCCGGCCGATGACGGCGTCGATGGCGATGCCGGGCAGCCGGTCCTGCAGCGCGGTGGCCCCGGCCAGCATCACCGAGTCCCCGATCGCGGTGAGCTGCGCCCCGGGGAGCGAGTCGGTCGGTGGAGAGGTACCGGAGGAGGGGCCGGCCGTGCTGGACGGCGGGTCGATGGTCGGCTGCGGGCCCGGCGCGGGCGTGGCCACGGCTCGGATCCCGGCCTCGATCTGCGCTTCGGCGTCCTGCGGGGGAGGCGCGGCGACGAGGCCGACGACCCCCGCGGTCATCACCCCCAGCGTGAGCGCCGCGACGCCCGCGACGCGCGCCCGGCGGCCCGCCGCCACCCGACCCGCCGGCCGTGCCCCGGCCACCAGTCCGCGCAGCGAGCCGGTGAGGCCGCGGGTGAGGACTGGGCGCTCGACCAGCGTCCACGAGGCCGCGGCCAGCCCGACCGTCAGGGCGAGCGCGCCCAGCCGGACGAGGGGCTCCGCCGCGGTGGTGGGCCCGAGAGCGTCCCGGATCAGCACCAGCACGGGCCAGTGCCAGAGGTACAGCGCGTAGGAGCGGACCCCGATCCAGCGCAACGGCCGCACGCTCAGGAGCCGAGCGGTGCGCGTGGCCGGGCAGGCGGCCACGGCGACCAGCCCCGCGGTCGCGACCGTGACCAGCGCTGCGCCGCCGCGATAGGTGGCGGCGTCCAGTTGGCCCAGCCCGACGATGCCGGCCGCCACGGCGACCGCGAGCAGGGCGGAGGTGGCGTCCAACGACCGGCGGACACGGGCCCGCGGCCGCCCTGCCAGCCGCTCGGGCGGCAGCGACACCGCCAGCGCCGCGCCGAGGAGCAGTCCGAAGGAGTGGGTGTCGGTGCCGAAGTAGACCCGAGAGGGATCGGCGCCGGGGTCGTGGAGGGCGGCCATGGCCACCGCCGAGCACGCCGCGGCCCCCGCGATGGTCAGTGCCAACCCGCGGCGGGGCAGGTGGCGCAGCCCGAGGACGAGCAGCAACGGCCAGGTCAGGTAGAACTGCTCCTCGACCGCCAGGGACCACAGGTGCTGCAGCAGGGACGGCGGAGCGAACCGGGCGGAGTAGGAGTGGTCCGCGACGATCTGCCACCAGTTGCTGGTGTAGGTCGCGGCCGCCGCCACGTCGGCGCGCAGAGCCTGCAGCTGCCCGCGGTCGACGACCGCGGCCACGGCGCACACCACGGCGACCATCGCGGCCAGCGCGGGCAGGAGGCGGCGGGCGCGCCGGATCCAGAAGCGGCGCAGGTCCAGCCGGCCACGACGGTCCCACTCGGCGCCGAGGAGGCTGGTGATCAGGTAACCGGACAGGACGAAGAAGACGTCCACACCCAGGAACCCGCCCGAGGCCCAGCCCAGGTCCAGGTGGTAGGCGACGACGGCGAGCACCGCGACGGCTCGCAGACCGTCCAGCCCGGGCAGACGTCCCGGCGTGGCGTCGACCGGCGTGCGGACGACGGGCTGGATGCCGTTCCTCGGCTCGGCCACGGACAGGCCCTCCGGAGTCCCGACGACGAGCTCGCGACGACGAGAACTGAGGCCTCGCCGGTCTATCGGGCCATCGACCGTGGCCGACGGCTCGGCGGCGCGGCGCGGCGCACATCGGTGTGGCGAGGACGCCATCGTTTCGCCGCGGCTCGTCGACGGTCAAGGCATCCCGGTGCCCTCGAGGGGGCCACCGTGGTCGCGCCCAGGGTCGATGGCCCCTGGGCGACCCTTCAGGTACTGCCTAGTGTCGCTGGACGCGTGCCCGCGGTCGCCCACCGACCGGGGAGGTCCCGGTGTCCGACGAGTTGCTCAACATGCCCACCTGGGTGGTCTTCGTCCTGCTGGTGGTCGTCCTGCCCGCCGTCGTGCTGCTGCTGCAGTGGGGGATCCGCCGCCGGTGGCCGACCCTGGCGGAGGGCGACCACAACGAGGTGGTCGGGTTCATCATCGCGGTCGTCGGCGTCATCTACGCCGTGCTCCTCGCGTTCGTGGTGATCGTCGCGTGGGAGAACTTCACGTCGGCGGAGCGGATCGTCGGGCAGGAGGCGAGCGCCCTGCGCGGCATCTACCGGCAGAGCGTCGCCTTCCCCCCGGAGACGCAGGACGAACTCGGCGACCTGGTCCGGCAGTACGCGGACGAGGTCATCGAGCTGGAGTGGCCGCAGATGCGCGAGGGGGAACCGGGGGACCCACGGCTGGGTGACGTCCTGGACGGGATGACCAGCGCGATCGCCGCGGCCCCCGCGGCCACGCCGGCCCAGCAGGAGTTCGTCGGGGCCGAGGCCGAGCGGCTGGCCCAGCTGGTGAGCCTGCGCAGCCAGCGGCTCGACTACGTGGAGCGGACCATCCCCGCGGTGCTGTGGATCGCGCTGATCGTGGGTGCGGTCGTGACCATCGGGTTCGCCCTGCTCTTCGGCCTCCGGCGGGCGGCGCTGCACGCCCTGATGCTCGCCAGCCTGTCGGCGCTCGTCGGCGTGCTGCTGTTCGTGGCGGTCGAGATGGACCACCCGTTCTCCGGGGGCGTCCGGATCGCCCCCGAGCCCTTCGAGCGGGTGCTGGCCGACTTCGGCTCGTGACCGGGTCAGGCGGCCGCGGCGCACCGGGTGGGCGGCGGGGAGTCGGGGCGCGGGAAGGCCGGGCGCAGGAACAGCGGGGGCCGGAACGGCTGCCAGGCGCCCTCCGGCTGGGCCAGCCGGTCGGCGATCGCCCAGACGGCCGCCGGGTGGTGACCCAGGCCGAGGTGGCTGGCCAGGACGGCGATGTTCTCGCAGCGCTCGCCCGGGGTGTCCAGGCAGGTCTGCCAGTGCACGATCCCGTCGAAGTGCGAGTAGATCGAGGTGGCCGGCACGGTCAGCGGGGTGCTGTCGGACTCCAGCGGCAGGGTCCGGTGCTCGACGTGCAGGTGCGAGTACCGGTCGAAGGCCCGCGCCGCCCGGCTCTGGCTGTGCCGGGCCAGCCGGAACGGGGTGCCCAGGGTGATCACCTGCCGGACCGAGTCCGGCGTCCGGCGGGCCAGGTCGCGGGCGAAGATCCCGCCCAGGCTCCAGCCGACCAGGCTGACGGGCCGGCCGTAGCGGTCACTGAGGTCGTCGAGCCGGTCGCGCATCCCCTCGACGCACGCCGCCGTCGGGCCGATGTTGCGGCCGAGTCGCCAGCCGTGCACGCGGTAGCCGAGGTGGCGCAGCACCGAGCGCAGGGCGCGGGTCGAGGTGTCGTCGGCGAGCAGGCCCGGCAGGACCAGCACCGGGTGCCCGTCCCCCCTCGGCAGCCGCTGCATCAGCGGACGGGCGGCGAGGAAGAGCCCGAAGTCGGCGACCCCGCGCGCCGGCTCGGTGAGGTAGAGCGGCAGCGCCGGGCCGTCCCCCCGGAACCGTTCCCCCTGCGGTCGTGACACGCCGTCCTCCTCGCCGTCGCGGCCCGGTGGCCGTCCTGCTCGGTACCACTCTGCTGGGGCGGTCACACCTGACTGCTACGACGCGCGGGTGGACGGCCCGTTGCTGTGGCCTCCGTCACAGGAAACGCACAGGCCCCACGAGTGGTGCCCGGGTCGCGTGGCGACTCGCGCCCGCGCGGGGCAGCGTGGGGCGCGATCCGCCGACGGGAGGGGCGCCGTGGGAACCGAGGACGCCGGGCTGCGCGGGCGCAGCCGCACCGTGGACCTCGACGGCCCGGTCCACTGCGTCGACTACGGCGGCAACGGGGCAGGACCGACCGTCGTCCTGGTGCACGGCCTGGGCGGGTCGCACCTCAACTGGGACCTGTTCGCCCCGCTGCTCACGCCGCACGCGCGGGTGCACGCGCTGGACCTGCCCGGCTTCGGTCGCAGCGAGCCGGGGCACCGGAACGCCTCGGTGCGCGCCAACGTCGCCGTCCTCGACCGGTTCGTCCGCGAGGTGGTCGGGAGCCCGGTGGTGCTCGTCGGCAACTCCATGGGCGGGATGATCTCGATCCTCGAGGCGGCGCGGTCCCCGGCGAAGGTCAGCGGGCTGGTGCTGGTCGACCCCGCCGTCCCCGGCCCGCGCGGCCGCCCCGACCCGCGCACCATCCGCAACTTCGTGGCCTACGCGCTGCCGGGCGTCGGCGAGCGGTTCGTGGCCGCCCAGCGCGCCAGACGCGGAGCGCGGGGCACGGTCCTGGACATGCTGGAGCTGTGCGGGGTCGACCCGGCCGCCGTGCCGCCGGAGCTCATCGAGCGGTCGGTCGAGCTGATCGACCAGCGGCAGGACGTCGCCGGCATGGACCGTGCCTTCCTCACCGCCGCCCGGTCGCTGCTCCTGCTGCTGGCCGACCCGCGGTTGATGCGCCGGGCGATGGCCGGCGTCGACGTGCCGGTGCTGCTGGTGCACGGGGACCGCGACCGGCTGGTCCCGGTGACCGTGGCCCGCGACGTCGCCCGCCGGCACCCGACGTGGGAGTACGTCGAGATGGCCGACGTTGGGCACGTGCCGCAGCTGCAGTCCCCTGAGGAGCTGGCCGGGGTCGTCCTCGACTGGCTGCGGCGGGTCCCGTGGTGACTCAGGCCAGGGTGGCGCGCAGCGCCTCCAGCCCGGTGTAGCGCGGCTGCCAGCCCAGCACCTCCTTGGCGCGCGAGGTGTCCACGATCGCCGGGCGGGTGACCGCCTCCACCCACTCGGCCGCCGGCGGCAGGAACGGCAGCCGGGTCATCACACGGGCCGCCAGCTCCGCCGGACCGGCCGGCACCGGGATCGCCAGCCCGCCGAGCTCCCGGACGACGTCCGCGGCGGTCAGGACGCCGTCCCCGGCGACGTTGTAGGGGCCGGGCGGGCCGGCCGCGACGACGCACTGCAGCAGCGCGCTGCCGACGTCGTCCTCGTGCACGAACTGGACGGGGAACTCCGGCGCGAGCACGGGCACCGGGACCGGCAGCCGCCGGGGCCGGCCGAACAGGCGGCGGCCGAGGGGGGCGAGCGGGCCGGGCAGCACGTCCTTGGCGCCGACGGCGTTGGGCCCGAGCACCACCGTCGGGCGCAGCAGGTACAGCCCGAGGTCCGGCGTGGCGGCGGCCTCGGCGGTGAGCAGGTGCTCGAGCTCCGCCTTCTCCTGCGCGTAGAACAGCCGGGCGGCCGGTCGCACCGGCCAGTCCTCGGGGATCCGCTCGGGGTTGTCCGGGTGCCACCCGTAGGCGGCGACCGACGAGGCGTACACGAACCGGCGCGCGCCGACCGCGGCCGCGGCGCGGAAGGCGTTCAGCGTGCCGTCGACGTTGATGGCCCGGGTGGTCCGCCGGGAGGCGTTGCCGGTGACGAGGAACGCCAGGTGCACGACGACGTCGGCGCCGTCCACGGCCTCGCGCAGGTCGCCGAGGTCCCGGACGTCGCCGCGGCGGTAGGTCATCTTCGTCCAGCCCCGCTCGGCGGGGTCGAACGGACGGCGGGCGATGCCGACGACCCGCCGCACCCGGTCGTCGGCCTCCAGCAGGGGCAGCAGACCCGCGCCGAAGGTGCCGGTCGGGCCGGTGACGGCGACGGTCAGCTCGGTATCGCGATCAGCCACCCCGTCCGGCTACCCGGCCGCCAGCGGGCCAATCCGCTCAACCGGCCGCGGCGCTGCGCCCGGCCGCGACGAGCTCGTCCACCCCGCGCCGGATGCCGCCGGCGAGCACGTCGACGTCCGGGAAGGCGTCGAAGTCGGCGTTGATGCCGAAGGTCATCGTGTCCAGGTAGCTGAAGACCCCGATCGAGAGGCGCATGCCGCCGGCGATCGGCACGTAGGCGTGCGCCGAGCACATCCGCCGGCCCAGCACGTAGAGCGGGACCCGCGGCCCCGGCACGTTCGTGGTCACCGCCTGGTACCACATCGAGGACGCCGCCACGCCCGCGCGCACGCCCAGGGCCAGCAGCGTGGGCGCCACGAAGTCGCCCATCGCGATGATCGAGCGGGCGTCGACGGCCGACAGGCGCCGCTTGTGCTCGTCCATCTGCCCCCGGACCGACGCCAGCCGCGCCACCGGGTCGGGCTCGGCGACGGGCAGGTCCACGAACACCGGGGCCACCTGGTTGCCCAGCGTGCCGCGCTCGCCGGGCCGGCGGACCGACACCGGCACCATCGAGCGGACGACCAGCCCGTCGGAGAGGGCTCCGCGCCGCTCCAGCAGGTCCCGGAAGCCGCGGGTGATCGCGGTGAGGACGAGGTCGTTGACCGTGCCGCCCAGCGCCCGGCGCGCCCCCTTCAGCTCCTCGAGCTGCGCCTCCGTCCAGGCCCAGCGGCGGTGCGGACCGATGGGGCCGTTGAGGGACCGCGCGGTGCGGGTGCCGACCTGCCGGGCGACGGCCGGCACGTTGGCGGCCACGGAGCGGCCGGCCCTCAGCGCCCCCTTGGACGCCCCGCGGACCCCGCCGACGCCGGGCAGACGGGAGAACTCCCGCAGGGGGTGGGTGACCGCGTCGTGGACGGCGCCGGCCACCACCTCGACGGTCGACGGGCTGCGCTGCGGCGTCCAGTCCTGCGGCTCGGGGTGGGTGGCGTCCGGGGTGAGGTCGAAGACCAGCTGCATGAGGTCGGTGCCGGCGATGCCGTCGACCATGCAGTGGTGCACCTTCGAGATCAGCGCCCAGCGGCCGTCGGCCAGCCCCTCGACCAGGTAGAGCTCCCACAGCGGCTTGGCGAGGTCCAGCCGTTGGCCGAGGACCCGGCCGGCCAGGTTGCGCAGCTGCTCGTCCCCGCCCGGCTGCGGCACGGCGGTGTGCCGGACGTGGTACAGGATCTGGAAGTGCGGGTCGTCGACCCACAGCGGGCGGCCGAGGTCCATGGGCACCCGCCGGACCCGCTGCCGGTAGCGGGGGACCAGCGGCAGCTTGGCCAGGAGCAGCCGGACGACGTCGCCATAGGACGGCGCCGGGCCCTCGAAGACCGCGACCGACCCCACGTGCAGCGGGGTGTTCTCGCTCTCCGCGAAGTAGAAACCGGCGTCGGTCGGGCTCAAGCGGTCCACGGTCAGCTCCTCGGTGCGCGTCGGACGGCGCAAGCCGACCACGCCCCCGCGACCGCGTCCACCGCGCCTCACCCGGCCTGGCGGTGCTCGAGACCGGACTCCACCTGGTCGAGCAGCCGGAGGAAGGCCGCGTCCACGACCTCGTGGCGGGTGAGGTTGACACTGTGGCCCGCGCCGGGGACGACGACCACCTCGGCCGAGTCGCCGATCCGGGCGGCCAGGAGGGACCCGTGGCGGACGGGGGTGAGCCGGTCGTGGGTCCCCGCGACGACGGTCACCGGGACCCGGCCGAGGACGGGCAGGGCCGCGGACTCGTCGTGCTCCAGGAAGGTCGCGTAGAACGCCATCGTGACCGGGAGGGGCGTCTCCTCCAGCAGCGCCTGCACCATCCGCACCTGCACCGGGTCGGCGTCGTCCCGGCCGAACAGGTAGCGGCGGGTGAACCACCGGCCGGCCGCCGTCCCGCGCCGCCGGAACCCCTCCATCAGCGGCGCGAGCGCCTGCAGCAGGCGCAGGTACACGGGCAGCAGGCCGAGCCGGCGCAGCGCGCGGACGCCCAGCCCGACCAGGCCGGTGCGCGCCAGCCCGCCCGATGAGGTCGCGAGCAGGAAGACCCCGACGACCCGGTCGCCGAACAGCTCCGGGCGTTGCCGGGCCAGGGCCATGACGCTCATCCCGCCCATCGAGTGCCCGGCCAGCACCACCGGGCCGGACGGGACGACGGCGTCGAGCACCTGGCCCAGGTCGCGGCCCGTGCGGTCGATCGTCGCCCGGGTCAGCGGCGTCCAGCCCGACCGCCCGTGGCCGCGCTGGTCCCACAGCACCAGGCGGGCGCGGGAGCGCAGGGCCGCCCGCTGGAGGTCCCACTCGGCCAGCCGGGCGGTGAAGCCGTGGCTGAAGACGACGGTGAGACGGCTCGCCGCCTCCCCGTCCACCTCGACGTGCAGGTCGACGCCGTCGTCGGTGCGGACGGTGCGCGACCCGGGCGGCGGTGGCCCGGGCGGCCGGGGGGTCACGGTCACCGGTACATCGTCCCTGCCGCTCAGTCCTCGCCGCTCCACGGGCGGCCGGGTGCGGCGTCGCGGACCAGCCGGCGGGCAGCGTCCACCTCGCGGGCGACCGGCGCGAGCACCCCGTCGGCGTGGATCTCGGCGTCGTCGGGCGGCCGGTGCGCGCGGATGTCGGCCTCCAGCTCGCGGATGGCCCGGCGCAGGACGGCGACCTGGGCGAGGTCGGGCGCGGGCTCTCCCGAGCGGATGGCGATGACGGCCTCGGTCACCGCATCCGACGTCCGCTCGAGCTGCACGATGACCGGCCAGAACGCCGCCGCGCGGGTGCTGACCGGCGGCGGCTCGGCCAGCCGCCGCTGCAGCTGGGTGTGCAGCTCGGTGAGCGCGCGGTAGCTCCGCCGCCGGGCCCGGCGCCGCTCGGCGGGGCTGCCGGTGAACGCGGCGGCCACGAAGGCGTCGAGGGCGAGGGCGGCGTCGCGCAGCGCCTCGTCCAGGGGCGCTCGCCAGGTCTGCGGCCACAGCAGGTAGCCGAAGACCAGCACGATGGCGCAGCCGATGAGGGTGTCGAGCAGCCGGGCGCCGACCAGGCCGGGTCCCCCGGGCAGGGCGACGTCGAGCAACAGGATGATCACCGGCGTCTGGAACACCGAGAACAGGCCGAAGTTGGCGTTGCGCGCCCAGGGCAGCAGCCCCGCCGCGACGGCCATCGCCACGAGCACCCACGCGTCGCGGGGGAGCACCGCGAGCAGCAGCGAGCCGATGAGGACGCCGAGCAGGGTGCCCGCGCCGCGCTGCACGGCGCGCGTGAAGACCGAGCCGAAGTCCGGCTTGAGCACGATCGCGACGGTGAGCAGCACCCAGTAGGGGCGCTCGATGGGCAGGGCCTGGCGGGCGATCTCGGCGATCGTCATGCACAGGGCCAGGCGGACGGCGAACGCCCGGCTGTCGGGGCTGCCCACGGTGCGGTCGGCGAGGTCGCGCAGCCGGGTCCGCAGGTCGGGGCGCAGCTGGGGCACCGCGGCGCCGGCCCGCTCCTCGGGGTCGCCGACGACGTTCCACACCAGCCGGACCCCGTGGCGCACCGCGCGACGGGTCGGCTCGCCGCTCTCCATCGGCTCCGGGCGCTGGGGCGGCAGCTCGCGCCCGCCGCCGACGTCCGCGGCGAGGGCGTGCACCGCGGTGATGTCGCGAGGGTCCGCCGGCACCCCGGCGCGGACGGTGGCGACCGTCCCCTCCACCAGCGGTGCCGCCGCGTTGAGCACCCCGGCCAGCTCGGAGAGCTCCTTGCTCCGCCCGGCGGTGCGGCTGCGGCTGCGGATCACCCGGTCGTAGGCGTCGTTGAGCGCGGTGGTCAGCTTGCGGCGGGCCTCCTCGGTGTCCGGCGTCCCGACCGCGGACAGCAGCTCCCCGATGCGCGTGAAGACGGCCGCGACCGCCGTCCGGTCGGGGTCGGAGGTCTCGGTGGCGTACTGGACCAGCGTGGTCAGCGTCGCCCAGGCCGCGCCGGCGACGAAGAAGCCGACCTCCGCGGCCGGCGGCAGCGGCGTGGTCAGGCCCGACCCCAGGGCCGTGTACACCAGCAACTGGAGGGCGCCGAGGGAGAGCGCCGAGTTGACCGCGCTGATCAGCGCGGCCAGCGCGGACATGACGGCGATGACGAGGACGGGCAGCCAGCCGCCGCCGGAGGCGTACTGGCCGACGACCAGCCCGACGCCGCCGAAGACGGTCGCCGCGGCGATGCGGCGCAGCCGGTCGCGCAGCGGGCCCGGCTGGGGCGCGAGGCTGCCCGCCAGGGCGCCGGTGGTGGCGAAGACGCCCGCACCGAGGACCGGCCCCGGCTCGATCCCGCCCTCGACGGCCACGGCCACCGCCAGCGGCGCGGGGATCGTCACGGCGAAGCGGACGACGTCCCGCCAGGGGACCGGTGGGGGAGTGGTGCGGACCAGCTCCTCGAGCCAGGCCGGCGCCCGCAGCCCCCTCTCCGCCACGGCTCCCGAGCTTTCCATCCCGCCAGGTCACCGGTGCGCACGGGCGCTCGGCCAGGGACCGCGTGCCGTGCCGGTCGACCGCGGCGTTCCGTAACGGGTTGGCCGCGCCCGCCGAGGAGAGCAGGCTTGCGGTGTGCCTGGGGAGGCGCCGGCGATCGTGGCGGCGCGGGGGAGGGCCGCGGAGCACGGCGGCACCGCCGCGCTGCCCGTTCCCCTTGCCTCCCTCGTCGGCCGCGCCGCCGACCTGGAGACGGTGGGCGGGCTGCTGCGCCGCGCCCGACTGGTCACGCTCGTCGGGGCCGGCGGGTGCGGCAAGACCCGCCTGGCGATCGCCGCCGCGGACCGGGAGCGGGAGCGGGGGACGCCGGTCGCCTGGTGGCCGCTGGACCCGCTGCGGGAGCCGGCGCTGGTCGCGCCGTCCCTGGCCACGGCGCTCGGCCTGGCGCACAGCCGGGTCGACACCGCCGCGCTGGCCGGAGCCCTCGGGGACCGTGAGGTCCTGGTGGTGGCCGACAACTGCGAGCACCTGGCCGCCGGGGTCGCCGATCTGGTCCTGGCCCTGCTGCCGGTCTGCCCCGGGCTGCGGGTGCTGGCGACCAGCCGCCAGGCCCTGGAGGTCGCCGGGGAGCACGTGTGGGAGGTCCCGCCGCTGGGCGTGCCGGCGACCGCCGACCGCGCCGCCGTCGGCGCCGCTCCGGCCGTGCAGCTGTTCCAGGAGCGGGCGGCCGCGGCCGGAGCGGCGCTGTCCGCGGAGGACCTCCCGGTCGTCGGCCGGCTGGTCCGCCGGCTCGACGGGATGCCGCTGGCCGTGGAGCTGGCGGCGGCCCGGACCGCGGTCATGGCGCCGGACGAGCTCGACGAGCAGCTCGACGACGCGTTCCGGCTGCTCGTCGACGAGCGCCTCGGCGTCCCCGCGCGGCAGCGGACCCTGCAGGCCACCCTGGCCTGGAGCCACGACCTGCTCGGACCGGCCGAGCGCACGCTGTTCCGGCGGCTGGCCGTCTTCGCGGGCCCCTTCGACCGGGAGGCCGCGACCGCCGTCGCCGGCGACCTCGGCGCCGGGACCGGCGACGTCGTCCCGGCAGTGCTGGAGCGGCTGGGCCGCCGGCACCTGGTCCACGGGCTCCGCGAGGGGGGACGGCGCAGCCACCGGCTGCTCGAGCCGGTGCGCCAGTTCGCCGCGGCGCGGCTGGCCGAGTCGGGCGAGGCCGAGGAGGTGGCCTGGCGGCACGCCCGGCACCACCTGACCCTCGTCCGGCGGCTGTCCGCGACGCTGCCGGGGCCCAACGGCGCGGGGGTGCAGCAGCGGGTCCTCGACCACTTCGACTCCCGCAGCCCCGACCTGCGAGCCGCGCTGACGTGGGCGCGGGACACCCCCGGCCAGGCGGACCTGCTGGTCGACCTGGTCGTGCCGCAGTGGTGGGTGTGGTGGCGCCTGGGCCGCTTCGCCGAGGGGCTGACCTGGATCCGGGCGGCGCTGGCCACCGGCGCCGGCACGACGGCCGAGCGCGCCGAGCTGCTGCACGGCCTGGGGTGGCTGTCCCGCCACCAGGACGCCCCGGAGGAGGCGCGGACGGCGCTCACCGAGGCACTGCGGCTCTACGACGAGCTCGGCGACCACACCGGCGCCTCGTTCGTGCTGCACCGGCTGGCCGCGCTGCGGCTCGACGCCGCCGTGCTCGCCGGGCCGGAGGCGCTGGCGGAGGGCCCGGCCCTGGTCGAGGCCAGCGAGGCCCGGGCCCGGGCAGCCGGCGACGTCTGGGCGCTGGGGGCGGCGACGTACTGGCACGGGCTGTTCGCCCTGGTCGAGGGCGACGCCGACACCGGCGCCCGGTTGCTCGCCGAGGCCCGCGGGGCGTTCGTCGTCGCCGGGGACCAGTGGGCGGTGGGCCGGACCACGGGGATGAGCGCGCTGGCGCTGGTCCGGGCCGGGCAGCTCCGGGACGCCGCCACGGTGCTGCGCGAGGCGGAGCGGACCAGCACCGAGGTGCGCGACCACTGGGGGCTGGCGCGCTGGGCGCTGCACGACGCGGAGTGGCACCTGCGGGACGGCGACCCCCGGGAGGCGGCCCGCGCGTGCGCCCGGTCGGCCGCCGGCTTCGCCGAGCTCGGCGACGGCCTGCGCATCGTCGAGGTGGCCCGGCTGTACGCCGCCGCCCTCGACGCGCAGGGCCGCGCCGCCGAGGCCACCCAGCTGCGGGCGGCCGCCGACGCGGCCGCGGCGCGCCCCGGGTCGGGCGGTGCCCGCCTGGCCGACCAGGTCGCCGAGTTCGCCGCGCCGCGCCCGGCGCCGGACGCGCTCGCCGAACCGCTGTCCGCCCGGGAGCTGGAGGTGCTCCGGCTGGTCGCGCGGGGCCGCAGCGACGCGGAGGTGGCGCAGGCGCTGTTCCTCAGCGTGCGCACCGTGGGCGGCCACCTCGGCTCGGCCTACCGGAAGCTCGGCGTCCGCTCGCGGACGGCGGCCGTCGCACGGCTCGCCGAGCTCGGGCTGGGGCCGGACGCGTAGTCGGACGGGTAGTCCTACGCATCTGCCCGGCCGGTCCCGTCACGACGCTGGAGGGCAGCGGCCGTCCGTGGGGAGGCGGCCCAGTCGGAGGTGGTCATGTCCGTCCTCCCACACCCCGGCCGGCGCAGCACCGCCGTCGTCATCGGGGCCGGCATGGCGGGACTGCTGGCGGCGCGGGTCCTGTCCGAGCACGTCGACCGCGTGGTGCTCCTCGACCACGACACGCTGCCCGAGGGCGCCGTGCCGCGCGGTGGGGCGCCGCAGTCCGCGCACCCGCACGCGCTGCTGTCCCGCGGCCGGGCGGCGCTCGAGGACCTGTACCCCGGCCTGACCGCCGAGCTGGTGGCGCGGGGAGCCGTGCCCGGTGACCCGCAGGCCGACTCCCGCTGGGTCACCGACGGCTACACGATGGCGCCCGGCCCCTCCGGGCTCACCGGCGTCCTGGCCAGCCGGCCGCTGCTGGAGCGCGAGGTGCGCCGCCGGACCCTCGCCGACCCCCGCATCCAGCTGCACGAGCGGGTCGACGTCCGGACCCTGCTGCACGACGGCGACGGCAACGTGCTCGGGGTCGCGGCGGTCGAGTGGGACGGCGCCGGCCAGGGCATCCGGCACTGGGACGCCGAGCTCGTCGTCGACGCCACCGGGCGCATGTCGCGGACGCCGGAGTGGCTGTCCGCGCTCGGCTTCCAGCCGCCCGAGGAGGAGCGGGTGGAGGTCGACGTCGCGTACTCGACGCGGCACTACCGGCGCGAGCCCGGGCACCTGGACGGCGCCCTCGGGGCGCTCGTGTCGGCCTCGCCGGACTGCCAGCGGGGTGGCGTGCTGCTGGCGCAGGAGGGCGACCGGTGGATCTGCACCCTCGCCGGCTTCTTCGGGGACCGGCCGCCGGTCGACCCCGAGGGCTTCGAGGCCTACGCCGCGACGCTGCTCTCGCCGCTGGTGCACGAGGTCATCGGCTCCGCGGTGCCGCTGGACGACCCGCGGCGCTTCCGGTTCCCCGCCTCGGTGCGTCGGCGCTACGAGCGGCTGGCACGCGTGCCGCTGGGCCTGCTCGTCGTCGGCGACGCGATCTGCAGCTTCGACCCCGTCTACGGCCAGGGCATGACCGTGGCCGCCCTGGAGGCCATCGCCCTCCGGAGGCTGCTCGCCGGCGGGTTGCACCGGCCCGGTCTCGCGGCGGAGTTCTGGCAGGCGGCCGCCACGACGATCGACAACCCGTGGCAGATCGCCGTCGGCGGGGACATGCGGCTGCCCGGCTACCGCGGCCCGGTCGACCGGCGGACCCGGGTGGTCAACGCCTACCTGGGCAAGGTCTACCGCGCGGCCTCGCTCGACCCCGTGGTCGGGACGGCGTTCATGAGGGTGGCCCAGATGGAGGCGCCGCCGTCGAGCCTGATGTCGCCGGGCGTGATGGCGCACGTGCTGCGCGGGGCGCGGCGGGTGCCGCTGGGGTTGGAGGAGTTCCGGGTCCCCGCGTGAGGCCGGGTCGGCATGTCGCCAGGACGACGTGTCGACCCGGCGACTTGTCTCTCTGCCGCTTTCCTCCCTGCCGTTCGTCTCCTCAGCTCGTCTCGTTCATGCCGCGCTGGGATCGACGGTTCGCACCTGCCCGGTGACGACCGCCGACCGCGATCCCCTCGCATCTCTGCTGCTCAGGGGCCGGGAAGTGTCGTACCCCTCACCTGGGTTCAGGCCGTGTTCGGTGGCAGCGGGTTCGGGGTCGGCCTGACCGTCGCCCCACTCGAGCCGCCCGCCGACGTGCCGGTGGATCCGGTGCCGCTGGCCGATGCGCTGCCGGCGTGGGCCCGCCCGGCGGAGGAGGAGGCGGCCGAGCTGCAGCGGCTGCAGCAGCTCAAGGCGATGCTGGCCGCCTACGAGCTGGACCTGATCGCCGGGCTGGCCGCCGACCGCCCCGACACCCACGACCGCCGGCCCGGCGCCGCCGCGGGCGGGCCGGGCGGGCCCGGGCAGCCGGCCGGGGGCGGTGAGTTCCTCGCCGACGAGCTGGCGCTGGTGCTGAACACCTCCCGGACGGCGGCGTCGTGCCTGATCGACCGGGCGACCGCGCTGACCGAGGCGCTGCCGGGCACCCGGGCGGCGCCGGCCGAGGGGCGGCTGGACTGGCCGCGGGCCCGCGCCATCGCCGAGGAGCTGGGGTGGAGGGCGGGGGCCACCGATCCGGCGGTCCTGGCCGCGGTGGAGGCGGCGGTGCTGCCCCGCGCCGGCGAGCTGTCCATCCGCCGGCGCAAGGCCGCGGTGGCCGCCGAGCTGACCGCCCGCGCCGCCGCCGCCAACCGCCGCCGGGACGCCGCCCGGGGCGCCACCGTCGTCGTCCGGCCGGTCGGGGAGGGCGTGTCGGAGCTGGTCGCGCGGCTGCCGCACGAGCTGGCCGCCGCCTGCCGGCACGCCATGGACGGCCTGGCCCGGGCGGCGCAGACCGCGGGGGACGAGCGGCCGATCGGGATGCTGCGCGCCGGGGTGCTGGCCGATCCGGTGCTGCACCCCGGGGGCGCCGACCGCGATCCGGTGACCGCGCAGCTGACCCTCACCGCCCCGCTGGACGCGCTCACCCCGGCCCGGTTCCTCGCCCAGGGCGCCCCGCCCCCGGCGGCCTTCGCCCCGCCCGGCGCGCCGGGTTCGGCCGTCCTCGCCGCCGCGCCGGGGCGGTGCCGGCGCCGACCGGGGAGGTCGACGAGCAGCCGATCACCGCCGCCCACCTGCGCGAACTGCTCACCCAGCTGGACGCGATCTGCCCCGGCGGGCTGCAGGCCCCCGCCGGCGGCACCCTCACGATCGCGGTCACCGACGCGGCCGGCGGGCTGCTGGCCAGCACCCGCCGGAAGGCCGAGCGGATCGCCCGCCGCGGCTGCCCCACCCACCCCGACACCGGCCCCGGGGACGCCGGCTGCGGGTGTGCGCTGCTGGGCCGGCCGCCGGCGACCGACGCCTACGCGCCCACCGCCGCCCAGCGGCGCTGGACCACGACCCGCGACCGCACCTGCCGCCATCCCGGCCGCGGCAACCCGGCCGGCTGGGCCGATCTGGACCACGTCCTCCCGCACGCCCGCGGCGGCGAGACGTCCTGCGCGAACCTGTGCTGCCTGTGCCGGCGGCACCACCGGCTCAAGACCCACGCCCGCGGCTGGTGCCACGACCTGACCCCCGACGGGGTGCTGTCGGTGACCACCCCCAACGGGGTCACCCGGGTCAGCCGCCCCCCGGGCACCCAGCGGCCCGGCCTGCCCCTCACCGGCCCCCGCGTCCTCGCCCGGGCACCCCACCCGCCACCGGCACCCGACCCCGCCGACGACCCACCGCCGTTCTAGGGCCAGTCCTGCGGAGCACGCGTGCCGCCACTGCTGCGGCGGCGAAGCTCGCTGCTGAGTTGGCCCAACGGCCTCACGGTCACGGTCGAGCCAGACTCATGGCAGGGGCGCGGACCGGAACTGTCCCCGTAGCCGTCCTCTGTCCCGTTGCGGCATGGGGACACCTCGGCCAGGGGCTCGTGATCGGCTGGGATGCCTGGCCGAGGGCGAAGCTCGGCCAGGCATCCCAGCGCTCCTGCGCTACTGGCCGCGCAGGGTGCACCACATCGGACCTGTTCGACCTGCTGTTGTCCGAAGGGATCCCTGCAGGGCGTCGAGCTGAACGCCCACGTGGCCGCCTGCTCGTGCCGTTCGCTGGACCGGGCCCTACACGTACCCGGCCGACACGCTGGGGCTCAGGGTGCGCCAGGGCGGTTGCGTGGTCATCACACAGGCCCGCTGGTCGCCGGTGTCAACGGGCGACAGCCACCGACAGATCCTCGCTCAGAAGGTCGCCGGCGGCGAACACGACTGCGGCCGGCCGGCCTTCTTCCGCCATCTGGCCGCCCGCGGGCTCAGCGTCGTGTGGCTGGTCGCCTCCCACGTCAACCGGGGGTTGGTCGATGCGATCGGCGCCACGTTCCTCGGTGCCGGCTGACAGCGCCGGACCCACGAGGCCTCGACCCTGGTCGACTAGCTGCCGAACGTCGCCGTTGAGCACGTCAGGTTCGCGCGGATCGACGTGCTGGTCTTCTCCGCCTTCCCCGTCTTCCCGAAGGAGGTCCGGGGCCTGCTCTGGCTCCCCGGCTTCGCCGACGGGCTCGGCCGCGGGAGCCGCGGACACATCGGCGTCCTCGGGCACGTCTCCGCCGGTGACCCCTTGGTCGACGACGTGCTGGTCTTCTCCGTCTTCCCGGGGGAG
>NZ_JBJGYU010000054.1:0-15487 GCF_054050155.1 Geodermatophilus sp. SYSU D00703
CCTCTCCTACGTGGTCGCCCTCGACCTCGTGACCGGGGCGGTACCGTGACCGTGCCCGTAGCGAACCTGTCACCTCGAGGATTCGTGCTCTGCCAACCCTGGTGGGCAGAGCACGAGCGTCCGGCGGTCAGGTCGGCCCCCGCCCCTTCGTGCTCTGCCCACGGTGGTGGGCAGAGCACGAGCACGCTGAGGGGTACCCGGTGACCCTCGACGTCGACGCCGCCATGGAGCGCGCGCTCGAGCTCGCCGCGGCCGCGGAGGAGTGGGGCGACACGCCGATCGGCGCGGTCGTCCTCGGCCCGGACGGCGCCGTCCTCGCCGAGGCCGCCAACGAGCGGGAGAAGCGCGGCGACCCCACCGCCCACGCCGAGGTGCTCGCCCTGCGTGCGGCCGCGCAGGTGCACGGCGACGGCTGGCGGCTGACCGGGACGACGCTCGTGGTGACCCTGGAGCCCTGCACCATGTGCGCCGGCGCGAGCGTGCTGGCCCGGGTGGACCGCGTCGTGTACGGCGCCGACGACCCGAAGGCCGGCGCGGTCGGCTCGCTGTGGGACGTCGTCCGCGACCGCCGGCTCAACCACCGGCCGCAGGTCACCGGCGGGGTCCGGGCCGAGGAGTCCGCCGCGCTCCTACGCGCGTTCTTCCGCCGGAAGCGGGCCCTGTAGTCTCTTCGGCGGTGGCGTGTCCGAGCGGCCGAAGGAGCACGCCTCGAAAGCGTGTGAGGTGCAAGCCTCCGTGGGTTCAAATCCCACCGCCACCGCCAGCCAGCCAGTCCGAAGCCGCCTCCGGGATCCCCGGGGGCGGCTTCGTCGTCTGCGGGCCTCAGCCGAGGGTGTCGACGTACCGGTCGAGATCGACCAGCCACCCGCCGTCGTCGGCCGGCACGAGGCGGACCTCGTGCACCTCGACCTGCCCGCTCCCGTCGGCGCCGGTGAAGCGCACCTCGGTGGTCGCCGTGACCGTGCCGTCCTCGCCGGGCCGGGCGTCGCGGACGGCCTCGAGCTCCACCTCCGACCACGGCGACCAGAAGTCCTCGTAGTACGCGCGGTCGGCCGCGTCGCGCAGGGTCGGCCCGGTCATCGCGTACGCCGCCTCCGGGTCGTCGGGGAGGTGGCCGTAGTACTCGCCCAGGGTCTCCTCGACGACGGCGGCCGAGTCCTCGTCCGCCGGTGACGACGACGCCGGAGGAGGCTGCGCGCCCGCTCCGGCGTCGCCGTCCCGGGTGGTGAACCAGAGGGCGGCGCCCCCGACGAGGAGGACGGCGAGCACGAGGGCGGTCACGAGCGGAGCCCGCCGTCGGCGCACCCGGGTCCAGTGCTCCGGTGGCGCGGCGGGAGGTGGTGCGGCGGGAGGTGGTGCGGCGGGCGGTGGAACCGTGCTCGGGGGCTGCCGGGACGGGGCCGCCGCGGAGTCCGGTGCGCCGAGCGGGGGCGGCGCCGCCGTGGCGGGTGCCCGCGGACGGAGCTCGGCGGTGCGGGCCCGGTTGGTGGACGAGCGCAACCTCGTGCGGGCCAGCAGCACCGTCGTCGGGTCGCCGTCCGGCCCGACGGCCAGCCGGGCGAGCTCGTCGCGCACGTGGTCCATCGTCGGGCGCTGCGCCGGGTCGGTCGCGAGCATCCACCGGAGCAGCCCGCTCATCGAACCGGCCCGCCGTGGGGGCTCGGGCTCCCCTGCGGCGACGCGGTGCAGCAGCCGCAGGGCGTTGTCGTCCATCCCGAACGGGGGCTGGCCCTCCAGGCAGGTGTAGAGCGTCGCGCCGAGGGAGAAGACGTCCGAGGCCGGTGTCATCTCCGCGCCCTGGGCGACCTCCGGGGCGAGGAACGCGGGCGTCCCGGTGATCTGGCCGGTCTGGGTCAGCGTGACGTCGCCCCGGGCGTGCGAGATGCCGAAGTCGGTGATCTTCACCAGCCCGTCGACGTCCGGTCCGGAGCCGATCAGGACGTTGGCCGGCTTCACGTCGCGGTGCACGACCCCGGCGGCGTGCGTGGCGGCCAGCGCGTCGGCGATCTGGGCGCCGACCTGGGCCACGACGTCCACCGGCAGGACGCCGTCCTCGTGCAGCACCTCCGCGAGGCTGCGCGAGGGCAGGTACTCCATGACCAGCCACGGCGAGCCGTCCGCCTCCGCGACGTCGAAGACGCGGATGGCGTGCGGGTGGCTCAGCCGGGCGGTGATGCGGCCCTCGCGCAGCGCGCGCTGGCGCTGCCGCTCCACGGCGGCGTCGTCGGCCCCGGTGGGCGGCAGCACCTGCTTGAGCGCGACCTGCCGTCCCAGCCGGTCGTCGTGGGCCAGCCAGACCGTGCCCATGCCGCCGCCGCCGATCCGCGACAGCAGCCGGTAGCGGTCGGCGACCAGCTGGTCGGGTGTGGTCATCGCCGGTCCCCGTCCCGCGGGGGTGGGTGGCGCGGGTCAGACCCCGGAGGGGACGCCGTAGCGGCGGGCGTACTCCTCCTGGGCGCCCGCGGGCAGCGCGTCGTAGAGCTCGCCGAGCTCGCGGGCGGCGTCGGGGGAGAGGTCGTCGAACAGCCGCTCCCAGGTGGGCGGCTCGTCGTAGCTGCGGGTCAGCAGCAGCTCCCAGGCGCGGGTCTGCCGGTCCCGCTTGCTCCGCTCGGCGGCGAACTCCGACAGGTAGCGGTCCTTGGCGGCGTCCTTCTCGGCCTTGGTGGCCGACGGCGGCAGGCCCGAGGGGTCGGCCCCCTTGAGCACCGCGACGATGGCGTCCACGACGTCGGGCCGGGGCTGGTCGGTCTCGGTCATGGGGGCCTCCTCGTGGTGCTGCGTTGCCGGGGGAGCGGCGTTCCGGACCAGCCTTCCCCACGGTGCCGACGGGAAACACCCCCGCCGTCCCGCGCCGTCCGGGTGCCGCGGCTGAAGTCCCCCGGGCGGCCCGGTATCCTGGTCGGCGCAGTTGGAGGATTCGCCTAGTGGCCTATGGCGCTCGCTTGGAAAGCGGGTTGGGGGCAACCCCTCGGGAGTTCGAATCTCCCATCCTCCGCCGAGACGGCCTGCCTGTGGGGACAGGCAGGTCCCTCCTCAGCCGGCGGGTTCCGGGACGACGTCGGGCCGGGTGCGGGCGCCGAGCCGCCGCAGGTAGAGCCCCGCGACCGCGCCGAGCACCAGCAGGCCGCCCGCGAGCGCCCCGAGCGGCAGCCGCTCGCCCAGGAACGCGGTGGCCAGCACCGTCGCGGTCACCGGCTCGAGCAGGGTGACGATGGCGGCGACCGCGCCGGGCACCGTGCGCAGCCCGCGGAAGAACAGCGCGTAGGCCGCGGCGCTCGGCACCGCGCCCAGGTAGAGCAGCGTGGTCAGCGCCACCGGCTCCGCGGTGAGGCGCAGACCCGCGGCCAGCGCCACGGGCGTGAGCAGCAGCGCCCCGCCGACGAACCCGGCCAGGGTCACCGGGACGCCGGCCGGCACGTGCGCGCTGGCGAGGGTGACCACCGCGTAGCCCAGGGCGGACCCGACCGCCATCAGGGCGCCGAGCAGCACCGCCGTCCCGGTCGAGGCCCCGGCGGTCAGGCCCACCAGCAGGCCGAGGCCGGTCAGCGCGACGGCCAGCGCGAGCAGCGTCGCGCGGTCGGGCCGGCCGTGGCCGAGCAGCGCCGCCCCGACGGCGATGAGCAGCGGGGCCAGGCCGAGCGCGACCAGCGTGGCGATGCTCACCCCCGCCGTCGCGACCGCGGCGAAGTAGGCGAGCTGGTAGGCGGCCAGCCCCGCCGCGACCAGCCCCAGCCGGACGGCGACCGGCCAGGTCAGCGGGCCGCGAGCCGGGCGGCGCCGGCGCGTGAGCAGGTGCGCGGCGAGCAGGACCGCGGCGCCGATGGCCATGCGGTGCCAGGCGATGTCGAGCGGGCCGAGGTCGGTGCGGTCGGCGACGACGCGGCCGCTGACGCCCGCGGTGCCCCAGCACAGGGCGGCGAGGACGACGAACACGAACCCGCCGGCCGCGGGGCCGGTCGGGGACCCGCTGGCAGCGGTGGACGAGCGGGGACGGAGGGTGGACATGACGCTCCTGGTCGGTTCCGGATCGGGGAGTCGGTCCGGAGCACGGCGCAGGGCCGGACGCGGTGCGCGTCCGGGCCGGTCAGCCCGCGGTGCTCCGGGTCAGGAGCGGGGCGGGGGCAGGACGAGCGCACAGGCCATGGCGCGAGAGCGTAACCAGGGCACCCACCACCGGCCGAACGGTTTCCTCTACAGTGGGGGACGACCCCTCGTGTGGCGTCAACCTGTGAACCTCCCCAGGGCCGGAAGGCAGCAAGGATAAGCGGGCTCTGGCGGGTGCGCGGGGGGTCCCTGCTTTTCCCGGGCCGGGCGGGACGCAGCGCGCGGCGGAGGTCCCCGGCGACGTCCGACCCGCCACGTAACCTCGTCGCGTGGCTCTGGCGCTCTACCGGAAGTACCGCCCGGCGACCTTCGCCGAGGTGGTCGGCCAGGAGCACGTGACCGCCCCGCTGGTCAACGCCGTCGACGGCGGGCGGATCAACCACGCCTACCTGTTCAGCGGGCCGCGCGGGTGCGGCAAGACGTCCTCGGCGCGGATCCTCGCCCGGTCGCTGAACTGCGAGCAGGGGCCGACGTCCACGCCGTGCGGGGTCTGCACGTCCTGCGTCGCGCTCGCCCCCGACGGCCCGGGCTCGATCGACGTCATCGAGATCGACGCGGCGAGCCACGGTGGTGTCGACGACGCCCGCGACCTGCGCGAACGCGCGTTCTTCGCACCGGTGCACAGCCGCTACAAGGTCTACATCGTCGACGAGGCGCACATGGTGACCACGCAGGGCTTCAACGCCCTGCTCAAGGTCGTCGAGGAGCCGCCGGAGTTCCTCGTCTTCGTGTTCGCGACCACCGAGCCGGACAAGGTGCTGCCCACCATCCGGTCGCGCACGCACCACTACCCGTTCCGGCTGGTGCCGCCGACGACGCTGCGCGGCCTGCTCGAGAAGACCTGCGCCGCCGAAGGGGTGCAGGTCGAGCCGACGGTGTTCCCGCTGGTGGTCCGCGCGGGCGGCGGCTCGGTGCGCGACTCGCTGTCGATCCTCGACCAGTTGCTGGCCGGCGCGGGGCCCGAGGGCGTCACCTACAAGAGCGCCGTCGGGCTGCTCGGCGTCACCGACGACGCGCTGCTCGACGAGACGATCGACGCCCTGGCCGCGCACGACGCGCCCGCCGTCTTCCGCGCCGTCGACCGGGTCGTCGAGGCCGGGCACGACCCCCGCCGGTTCGCCACCGACCTGCTCGACCGGCTGCGCGACCTCATCGTGCTCGACGCCGTCCCGGACGCCGGGGGCAACGGCCTGCTCGACTGCCCGCCCGACCGGCTGGACCTCATGAGCTCCCAGGCGCAGGCCCTGGGCTCGGCGACCCTGTCGCGGATGGCCGACACCGTGCACGAGGGCCTGACCGAGATGCGCGGGACGACGGCGCCGCGGCTGCTGCTGGAACTGGTGTGCGCGCGGATGCTCCTGCCCGCCACCGACGACTCGGCGGCCGCCACTCTCCAGCGGCTCGAGCGCCTCGAGCGGCGGATGTCGATCGCCGGTGAGCACGCCGGGCGGCCGGTCGCCGACGCGCCGGTGCGCGAGGCCCGGCGGGAGCCCGCGGAGGCCCGGCGGGATCCGGTGGAGGCGACTCCGCCGGTGACGGAGCAGCCGGCCGGGCCCCGTCGCGAGTTCGTGCGGAAGTCCCAGGCGGCCGCGGCCAGCCCGGCTGCCCCGGCGCCGGCGACCCGGCCGGCAGCACCTGCGGGCCCCGCCGCTGCTGGTCCGGCCGCCCCCGCCCCCGCGCCCGCCGCCCCCGCGCCGGCCGCTGCCCCGGAGCCGCCGCGCGCCGAGCCGGCCCGGACCCCGGCCGCCGACGACTGGCCCGAGACGACGCCGCCCGGGTCCGCCGCGCCGCCGGCCCGCCCGGCCCCGGCTGCCGGCGACTGGCCCGCCACCACCCCGCCCGGCTCCGGCGCGCCGTCCCGTCCGGCGCCCGCGGCCCCGCCGGCTCCCCCGGCCCCGCCGGCGCCCGCGGAGGAGTCCCGCCGGCCGCGGGTCGCCGCCGGCGAGCCCGACATCCCGCTGCCCCCGGAGCCGACCGACGACGAGGACGGGTGGCCGCACCCTGCCCGTCCCGCGGCGGCCGCCGCGGCGGCGGCGCGCACCGAGCAGCCGCGCCCGGCCGCTCCCACGGCACCCCGGGCGGCTGCGGGGTCCTCGCCCGCGCCGCGCGGTGCCGAGCCGACGCCGGTGGTCTCGGCCGACCCGGAGCCGGCGACGTCGGCGGGCGACGGCGAGCTGACCACCAGCGACGTCCGCCGGGTGTGGCCGGAGCTGCTGAAGGTCGTGCGCGGACACAAGCGCACCACCGAGGCGCTGCTCAAGAGCGCCCAGGTGCAGGACCTCGGCGGCGGCGTGCTCACCCTCGCGGCGACCTCACCGGCGCTGGCCAAGATGCTCGGGGACGACCTCAACAAGGACGTCGTCCGGCAGGCGCTGCAGGAACTGCTCGGCGTGCGCTGGAAGGTGCAGGTCGTCGTCGAGGGCGCGGCCCGCAGCGGCGCACCGACGGTGTCGCCCGAGGTGGCCCGCGAGGCGGCGCGGGCGGCGGAGGCCGCCGAGGCCCGCGAGCTCATGGCCGAGCGGGCGGCCGAGGGGGCCGGCGAGCGGGAGCCCGAGCCGGCGGTCGACCCCGAGCAGGCGGCCCTGGCGCTGCTGCGCACCCAGCTCGGCGCCCGGCCCGTCGACGGCTGAGCGCCCGCGGTCCTGCGATCAGGGAGGGCGTTCGAGGCGGTCCGGGTCAGCGCTCAGGTGATCTTGCTCACTTCCGCTCCGTGGACGTCGGCGGTCTGCCGTTGGCAGGGGAGTCCGGGTGGAACCACCGCCCCGGCGGCAGGAGCCGACCCATGACCACGAGGCGACACCCGCCCGTCGCCGTCCTCGCGCTGGCGGCCCTCATCGGCGTGCTCGGGGTGGTCGCCGCCCCTGGCACCGCCCACGCGGAGATCGTCGGCGACACCGACCGTTCGGAGCCACCCGACGTCGTTCCCTTCATCGACTGCGTCAGCCAGAACGCCGACGGCAGCTGGACGGCGGTCTTCGGCTACGACAACCGCACCGGCAGCAACGTCACCATCCCGATCGGCCCGGCCAACCAGGTCACCCCCACCCCCACCGGGCGGCTGCAGCCGACCGGGTTCCGTCCCGGTGTCCGGCACGGGGTGTTCGCCGTCACCGCCACCGGGGAGACGGGCCCGATGTGGCACCTGGGCACCAGCAACCTGCAGGCCCGGCGGACCGGCACGGCGTGTCCCGCGGACACCCAGATGCCCGCCGAGGGCAACGGCACGGGAGGCGTCCTCGCCCTCGGCGCGGCCGGCGTGGTCGGGGCGGTCCTGCTCCGGAGGGTCGGGCGCCGGCGTGGGGTGCACCCGCCGACGGCCCGATCCCAGGAACCCGGACGGCACGGTCAGTCGCGGGCGAGGACCTCGTCGAGCTTCTCGTAGCCCTCGCGGATGCCGACCTCCATGCCGCTGGCGACCATGGCGTCCCGGTCGGCGAAGGAGTCGACCAGAGAGGTCGTGGTCAGCCGGGTGCGGCCGTCGCCCAGGTCCTCGAGGACGAGCTTCTCCAGCGCCACCCCCTCGGGCATGCCCTCGAAGGTGAAGGTCTGGACGATCAGCTCGTCCGGCCGCACCTCGTGGAAGCAGCCCCGGAAGCCGTACTCCTCGCCGTCCTGCCGGTGCACGTAGCGGTACGAGCCGCCGGTGCGGCAGTCGTACTGGTCGATCGTCATCTCCAGATCGCGCGGCCCGAGCCACTGGACCAGGAGGTCGGGGTCGGTGTGCGCGCGGAAGACCTTGGCCGGCGGGGCGTCGAACTCCCGGACGATCCGGACCAGCGGGACGTCGGGGTCGACGATGATCTGGGTCTCGTGTGTGGTGGCGGTCATGACGGTGTTCCTTCCTCGGGCGTGTGGGGCGGGGGGACGTCGTCCGGCATGTTCCGGAGGACGTCGTCGAGACGGCGGTAGCGCTCCTCGGCCTGGCGCCGGTAGCGCTCGATCCACTTCGTCATGAGGTCGAAGACCTCGGCTTCCAGGTGGACCGGGCGGCGTTGGGCATCCCTGCTCCGGCTGACCAGGCCGGCCTCCTCGAGCACCCGCAGGTGCTTGGAGACCGCCTGCACGCTCACGTCGTAGGGCTCGGCGAGCTCACCGACGGTCGCGTCGGCCACCGCGAGACGGGCGACCATGTCGCGCCGGGTGGGGTCGGCCAGGGCCGCGAAGACCCGGGAGAGCGGATCAGCGGCCACGTTCCCTCCTCTCTCTTGCTCAACCAATCGGTTGAGTACAAGAGTGGTCCCACCGCACGGCGTTGTCAACCCGTTGGTTGAAGAAGTTGGTCGGCTCGTCGTCCCGGCGGGTGTCGCACCCGCGGCCTACTCTCGGGTCATGTTCCCCGGAGGCCAGCCCGACATGGCACGCCTGCTCGAGCAGGCGCAGCAGATGCAGCAGCAGCTGGCTGCGGCGCAGGAGCAGTTGGCCCAGGAGACGGTGACCGGCTCGGCCGGCGGCGGCCTGGTCACCGCGACCATGACCGGCCAGGGCGAGCTCGCCGCGGTCACCATCGCCCCCGAGGCCGTCGACCCCGACGACGTCGAGACGCTGCAGGACCTCGTGGTCGCCGCCGTCCGCGACGCCTCGCGCCAGGTCAACGAACTCACCGCCAGTCGCATGGGCCCGCTCGCCGGCGGGCTGGGCGGCGGCCTGGGGCTGCCCGGCCTCTGAGCCGCGGCGCCCTCGTTCCCGACGAGAGGACCACCGTGTACGAGGGGGCCGTCCAGGACCTCATCGACGAGCTCGGCCGCCTGCCCGGCGTCGGGCCCAAGAGTGCGCAGCGCATCGCGTTCCACCTGCTGGCCGCGGAGTCCGCCGACGTCGGCCGGCTGGTCGCCGCGCTGCAGCGCGTCCAGGCCGAGGTCCGCTTCTGCGTGACCTGCTACAACGTCGCCGAGGGCGAGCAGTGCCGCATCTGCCGCGACCCGCGGCGCAGCGACGACGTCATCTGCGTCGTCGAGGAGCCCAAGGACGTCGTCGCCATCGAGCGCACCCGCGAGTTCCGCGGGCGCTACCACGTGCTCGGCGGGGCGATCAGCCCGATCGAGGGCGTCGGCCCCGACGACCTGCGGGTCAAGGAGCTGATGACGCGGCTGATGAGCGGCGCGGTGACCGAGCTGATCATCGCCACCGACCCGAACCTGGAGGGCGAGGCGACCGCCGCGTACCTCGCGCGGCTGGTGGCGCCGATGGGCCTGGCGGTGTCCCGGCTGGCCAGCGGTCTGCCGGTGGGCGGGGACCTGGAGTACGCCGACGAGGTCACGCTGGGGCGGGCTTTCGAGGGCCGCCGCCGCATCGACGCGTGACGACAGCCGCGGGAGCATCGCAGCGAGGAACGAGCGAGGAGCGGACTGCGGCGCGGAGTCGCGCCATGGGCAGCGCCTGAGAGAGGGCCCCGTCCTCCCCGCTCCTCGCGGGCTCGGGGCGGCGCCGCTGGACGGGGCCGGGGCGGGAGGCGTCCGCGGACGCCGACGCCCGGGGCCCGCAGTCACGAGCGGGTAACAGTGCCGCGCGGGCCATCGGGCTGGGCGAACGCTGTGCTACGCATGGGTAACCAACACCCATACCCCGCCGTGAACCGGACCATGTCCGGCGTCCGCGGGGGTTCTCAGGAAGAACGAAGGTAGGCGGATGAGTTCCGTTCTGACCGGCCGGCGGCGCGTGCGCGCTGCCACGGCGGGCCTCGCGGTGACCGCGCTGGCCCTGGCGGCGTGCGGCGGCGGTGACGGCGACGGCGGTGGTTCCGGTGGCGGCGGCGGCGACGCGCTGACGATCGGCACCAGCGACAAGATCACCACCATCGACCCCGCGGGTTCGTACGACAACGGCTCCTTCGCCGTCATGAACCAGGTGTTCCCGTTCCTCATGAACACCGACTACGGCAGCCCGGACGTCGTCCCCGACATCGCCGAGTCGGCCGAGTTCACCTCGCCCACGCAGTACACGGTGACCCTCAAGCCCGGTCTGACGTGGGCCAACGGCAACGAGCTCACCTCGTCGGACGTGAAGTTCACCTTCGACCGGATGGTCGCCATCAACGACCCGAACGGTCCGGCCGCGCTGCTGGCCAACCTCGCCAGCGTCGACGCCCCCGACGACACGACCGTCGTCTTCAACCTGGAGAACGGCAACGACCAGACGTTCCCGCAGATCCTGTCGAGCCCGGCCGGCCCGATCGTCGACGAGGAGGTCTTCTCGGCCACCGCGCTGACCCCGGACCAGGAGATCGTCGACGGCAACGCCTTCGCGGGGCCGTACGTGATCACCAACTACGACCAGAACAACCTGATCTCGTACGAGGCCAACCCCGACTACCAGGGCCTGCTCGGTGCGCCGGCGACCGACCGGGTCAACGTCAAGTACTACGCCGACTCCTCGAACCTGAAGCTGGACATCGAGGAGGGCAACATCGACGTCGCCTTCCGCAGCCTGTCGGCGACCGACATCGACGACCTGCGCGGCAACGACGAGGTCGAGGTCGTGGACGGCCCCGGCGGCGAGATCCGCTACATCGTCTTCAACTTCAACACCCAGCCCTTCGGCGCCGGCCAGCCCGACGCCGACCCGGCCAAGGCCACGGCGGTGCGCCAGGCCGTGGCCCACCTGCTGGACCGGCAGGAGATCGCCGACCAGGTCTACAAGGGCACCTACACCCCGCTGTACTCCTTCGTCCCCGAGGGCCTGACCGGCGCCGTCACGCCGCTGAAGGACCTCTACGGCGACGGCAACGGCGGCCCGGACGCCGACAAGGCGGCGCAGACGCTGCAGGCGGCGGGCGTGCAGACCCCGGTGCAGCTGTCCCTGCAGTACTCCAACGACCACTACGGCCCGTCCTCGGGTGACGAGTACGCGCTGATCCAGGACCAGCTGGAGTCCACGGGGCTGTTCCAGGTGAACCTGCAGACCACCGAGTGGGTGCAGTACTCCGAGGACCGCGTGGCCGACGTCTACCCGGCGTACCAGCTCGGCTGGTTCCCGGACTACTCCGACGCCGACAACTACCTCACGCCGTTCTTCCTCACCGAGAACTTCCTGAGCAACCACTACCAGAACCAGCAGGTCAACGACCTGATCCTGCAGCAGGTGACGACGCCGGACCCGGCCGAGCGCACCGCCCTCATCGAGCAGATCCAGCAGCTCGAGGCGCAGGACCTCTCGACGGTGCCCTACCTGCAGGGCGCCCAGGTGGCCGTCGTCCGCACCGGCGTGGAGGGCGCGGCGGACACGCTCGACGCGTCCTTCAAGTTCCGCTACGGGGCCCTCAGCAAGGGCTGACCGGAGCGGAGAGACACTGGCGACACCGGCCCCGGGGGACCCGCCGCAGCGGCGGGGTCCCCCGGGGCCTCCCGTGTGCGGGGGACCCGCACCGACGGAAGTGACACCCATGACCACTGCAGCGACCGAGCTGGCAGCCGGCGACCCGACCCAGGAGGAGGCGCCCGCGGGGCGCCGGCGCCGAGGCGGCGGAGGCGGCCTGAGCAGCTACCTCCTGATCCGCTTCCTGCTGATCTTCCCCACCGTCTTCATCCTGGTGACGACGGTCTTCTTCCTCATGCGGTCGACCGGTGACCCCATCACCGCGGCCCTCGGCGGCCGGCTCACCGCCGCCGAGCTCGCCCAGCGGGTCCAGGAGGCCGGCTACGACCGCCCGCTGCTGGTCCAGTACCTCGAGTACCTGGGCAACGTCTTCACCGGCGACTTCGGCACGACGCTGTCCGACCGGCGTCCGGTCACCGAGGTGCTCACCACGTTCGGGACGGCGACCCTGGAGCTGGCCTGCTACGCGCTGCTCGTCGCCTTCGTCGTCGGCATCCCGCTCGGCCGGCTGGCGGCCTACTCCCGGGACAGGTGGCCCGACGCGGTCCTGCGGGTCTTCGCGATCCTCTGCTACGCCACCCCGGTCTTCTTCGCGGGCCTGGTCCTCAAGCTGGTCTTCGCCAGCGGCCTGGGCTGGCTGCCCGTCGCCGGCCGCGCCTCGACCGGAGCGGAGATCGAGCTGCAGTTCCTCGAGAACCCGACCGGCATCTACCTGATCGACGCGATCCGGCTCGGCGACCCCGACGTGGTGCTCGACGTGCTGGAGCACGCGGTGCTGCCCGCGATCGCGCTGGGCCTGCTGACCGCCGGGGTCTTCCTCCGGCTGGTCCGCACCAACGTCATCGGCACGCTCGGCTCCGGGTACGTCGAGGCGGCCCGCTCCCGCGGCGTGGCCGAGCGGCGGCTGCTGCGCAAGCACGCCTACCGGCCGGCGCTCATCCCGATCATCACCGTCATCGGCCTGCAGATCGCCCTCCTCCTCGGCGGCGCCGTGCTCACCGAGACCACCTTCGAGTGGAAGGGCCTGGGCTTCCAGCTCGCCGAGTACCTGCAGGCCCGCGACTTCGTGGCGGTGCAGGGCATCGTCGCGCTGCTCGCGGTGATCGTCGCCGTCACCAACTTCCTCGTCGACGTGATCGCCGCGCTCATCGACCCCCGGGTGAGGTACTGATGGCCACCGCCACGACTCCCGTCGAGGAGACCCCCCGCGCCGACCCTGCCCGCCGCGGCTGGCGCCGGCTGCCCGTCGTCCACCAGCTGCGGCAGAGCGTCGGGCTGCAGCGCGGCATGCTCGTCGCCGGACTGGTCCTGATGGGCGTGTTCCTGCTGACCGCGGTGTTCGCGCCGCTGCTCGCGCCGTACGGCTACGACCAGCTGCGGGACGCCGACGGCTCGTTCGGCGCGCAGCAGCCCCCGTCGGCCGAGCACTGGCTGGGCACCACCGTCGGCGGCTACGACGTCCTCTCCCGCGTCGTCTACGGGTCGCGCACGGCGCTCATGGTCATCGTGGTCGCGATCGTGCTGTCGCTGTTCGCCGGCGTGCTGCTCGGCCTGGTGTCCGGCTACTTCGGCGGCTGGCTGGACCGCGTGCTCGTCGTCGTCTGCGACGCCGTCTACGCGTTCCCGTCGCTGCTGCTCGCGATCATCATGGCGATCGTCATCAGCGGCGGTCAGTCCAGCCTGATCGGCGGCATCCTGGCCGCGGCCATCTCCATCACCGTGGTGTTCATCCCGCAGTACTTCCGGGTGGTGCGCGCCGAGACGGTGCGGATCAAGAGCGAGGCCTTCGTCGAGTCCGCCCGGGTGGTCGGCGCCGGCCACTGGCGGATCATGAGCCGGCACGTGCTGCGCAACGCCACCCGCACGCTGCCGCTGATCCTCACGCTCAACGCCTCCGAGGCGATCCTGACCCTCGCCGGGCTGGGCTTCCTCGGCTTCGGCATCGAGCCCACCGCCGCGGCGGAGTGGGGCTTCGACCTGAACAAGTCGCTGTCCGACGTCACCAGCGGCATCTGGTGGACGTCGATCTTCCCCGGCCTGGCGATCGTGCTCGTCGTCCTCGGGCTGACGCTGGTCGGCGAGAGCCTCAACGACCTGGCCGACCCGCGGCTGCGCAGCCGCCGCGCGGTCGAGGCCGGGGACGCCGCGGAGACGCCGGTCGTGCCCGGCGGTCCGCTGGGCGCCGGGCCGGGCGGCCTGTCCGGGCTCGAGACGATGGGAGGGAAGGGGCTGTGACCAGCGCTCGCGACGACGTCGTCGCCATCGACGGCCTGTCGGTCACCTTCGCCACGGACGCCGGTCCGATCACCGCCGTCCACGGCGTCAGCCTGTCGGTGGCCGCCGGCGAGGTCCTGGCGGTCGTCGGCGAGAGCGGCAGCGGCAAGACCGTGACCGCGCGCAGCATCCTGGGCCTGCTGCCCGAGACCGCGCGCACCCGCGGTGCCGTGCTGCTGCGCAGCAAGGACGGCGCCGAACAGCGCGACGTCGTCACGCTGTCGCCGCGGCAGCTCGGGGACGTCCGCGGCCGGGACGCCGCGATGGTGTTCCAGGAGCCCTCGACCGCGCTCAACCCGGTGTACCCGGTGGGCTGGCAGATCGCCGAGGGCCTGCGGGCGCACGGGCGGTACAGCCGCAAGGAGGCCCGCGAGAAGGCGATCGACGTCCTCCGGCGGGTCGGCATCCCCGATCCCGAGGAGCGGGTGGACCACTACCCGCACCAGTTCTCCGGCGGCCAGAAGCAGCGCATCGTCATCGCCCAGGCCCTCGTGCTCGACCCCGGCGTGATCATCGCCGACGAGCCGACGACCGCCCTCGACGTGACGGTGCAGGCCGAGATCCTCGACCTGCTGCGCCGCTGCCGGGACGAGTTCGGCGCCGCGATCGTGCTGATCACGCACAACATGGGCGTCGTCGCCGACCTCGCCGACCGGGTCGCGGTCATGTACCAGGGCCGGATCGTCGAGCAGGCCGACGTCCGGACGCTGTTCTCCGCGCCCCGGGAGCCCTACACCCGGCAGCTGCTGGGCTCGGTGCCCCGCCTCGGGGAGGGGCGGGCGCGGGCCGAGGAGCGCGCGGCCGGCCGCCCGGCCGGCTGGGCCGCCGCGACCCCGGTGGTGGAGGCGCGCGACCTGCGGATCGTCTACCCCGGGCGGCTGCGCCAGCCGGACTTCGTCGCCGTGGACGGCGTCAGCTTCGCCATCCGCCCCGGTGAGGTGCTCGGGCTGGTCGGGGAGAGCGGCAGCGGCAAGACGACGATCGGGCGGGCCATCGCCGGGCTGACCAGGGTCACCGACGGCTCGCTGCAGGTGCTCGGCACCGAGGTGCGCGGCGTGAAGGAGAAGGCGTTCCGGCCGGTGCGCCGGCGGATCGGCTTCGTCTTCCAGGACCCGGCCTCCAGCTTCAACCCGCTGCTCACCATCGCCGAGGCGGTCGCCGAGCCGCTGGTCGTCAACGGCCGGGCCGGTGACCCGCGCGCCGCCCGCGGCCGGGTCGACGAGCTGCTGGAGGCGGTGCAGCTGCCGAGGAGCTTCGGGGACCGCTTCCCGCACGAGCTCTCCGGCGGGCAGCGGCAGCGGGCCAGCCTGGCCCGGTCGCTCGCGCTGGACCCCGAGCTGCTCGTCGCCGACGAGCCGACGTCGGCGCTCGACGTCTCGGTGCAGGCCCGGGTGCTGGAGCTGTTCGCCGAGCTGCAGCGGGAGCTGGGCTTCGCCTGCCTGTTCATCAGCCACGACCTCGCCGTCGTCGACCTGCTCGCCGACCGGATCGCGGTGCTCTACCGCGGCCGGCTGGTCGAGGAGGGCACGGGCGCGGAGGTGCTGGGCGCGCCGCAGCACGCCTACACCCAGCGGCTGCTGGCCTCGCTGCCGGTGCCCGACCCCGAGGAGCAGGCCCGCCGTCGAGCGCTCTGGGAGCAGCTGGGCTGAGGCACCAGCGGCGGGGGGGGGGGGGGGGGGGGGGGGGGGGGGGGGGGGGGGGGGGGGGGGGGGGGGGGGGGGGGGGGGGGGGGGGGGGGGGCGGGGGGCGGGGGCGGCGGGGGGGCGGGGGGGCGGGGCGGCGCGGGCGGGGGGGGGGG
>NZ_JBJGYU010000055.1:0-14547 GCF_054050155.1 Geodermatophilus sp. SYSU D00703
TCGTAGTACGAGGGGCTGTGGGCTCCGGCCGTCTGGTCTTTGGCTCGGGTCGGGTCTTCGGGAGGTGGTGGGTTATGGGGGGGCGGGAGGACCACAGGCTCCGCGGACGGGGCCCGGCACCTGGGGAGGTGCCGGGCCCCGTTGCCGTTGCCGGCCGCTACAGCGGGATGTTGCCGTGCGCACCGCGCCCGGCCGGCGCCGCCGCGAGCGCCTCGACCACCCGGCGCCGGGTCCGCGCCGGCTCGACGACCTCGTCGACGACGCCGATCTGCAGCGCCCGGTTCACGCCGCCGGCGATCCGCTCGTGCTGGGCGGCCAGCTGCGCGTGCAGCGCCTCGCGCTCCGCGGGCGGGACGGCGGCCAGCTCCTTGCGGTGCAGGATGCCCACGGCGGCCTTGGCGCCCATCACGGCGACCTCGGCCCCCGGCCAGGCGAACACCGCCGTCGCGCCCAGCGCGCGGGCGTTCATCGCGATGTAGGCCCCGCCGTAGGACTTGCGGGTCACCAGCGTCACCCGGGGCACCACCGCCTCCGCGAAGGCGTGCAGCAGCTTGGCGCCGCGCCGCACCACGCCGTCCCACTCCTGGCCGACGCCGGGCAGGTAGCCCGGGACGTCCACGAGGACCACGAGGGGGACGCCGAAGGCGTCGCACATCCGCACGAAGCGCGCCGCCTTCTCGGCCGACGCCGAGTCCAGGCAGCCCCCCAGCCGCAGCGGGTTGTTGGCGATCACCCCGACGGTCCGCCCGGCCAGCCGGCCGAGGGTGGTCACGACGTTGGGTGCCCAGCGGGGGAGCAGCTCCAGCCCGGGTCCGTCGAGGACGGCGGCCACCAGCGGCTTGACGTCGTAGGCCCGCTGCGGCTGCTCGGGCAGCAGCGCCCGCAGGTCGACGTCCGGCTCCCCGGCGGCCGGGGCGAACGAGCCCTGCACGGCGAGCAGGTCGACGGCGGTCCGCGCGGTGTCCAGGGCGGCCTGCTCGGAGTCGGTGACGACGTGGACGACGCCGCTGCGCCGGCCGTGGGTGTCCGGACCGCCCAGCTTCTCCTGGTCGACGTCCTCCCCGGTGACCGAGCGGACGACGTCGGGGCCGGTCACGAACACCCGGCCGGCCGGGCCCATGACCACCAGGTCGGTCAGCGCCGGCCCGTAGGCGGCACCGCCCGCGGCGGGGCCGAGCACCACGGAGATCTGCGGGACCCGCCCCGAGGCCCGGACCATCGCCGCGAACACCTCACCGACCGCGTGCAGCGCCGTCACCCCCTCGGCCAGCCGCGCGCCGCCGGAGTGCCAGATCCCGACGACCGGGACCCGCTCGCGGAGGGCCGCGTCGATGGCGTCGACGATGTGCCGGCAGCCGTCGAGACCCATCGCGCCGCCCATGACGGTGGCGTCGGTGCAGTAGGCGATCGTCGGGGTGCCCGCCACCGTGCCCCGGGCCGCCACGACGCCGGAAGTGTCGCGCGGGACGAGCAGGGTCGTCGAGCCGGCGTCGAAGAACCGCTGCAGCCGGTCCTCGGGGTCCCGCGGGTCGACGGCAGGGGGCAGGGGAGCGGGGATCAGGGTCGTCACGGGGGTGTCCGGGCCTCTCCGGGTCGGGCGTGCCTGGGCGTGCGCCATCGCGGATCCGGCACCGCGGCGGTGCCGGACCCGTCAGGGGGTCCTCTCTCAGGCGGTGGTGAACACCACGGCGATGTTGTGCCCGCCGAAGCCGAAGGAGTCGTTGACGGCGGCGGTGAGCTGGGCGCGCCGCGGCTCGCGGCGCACGATGTCGAGGGCCTGGACGGCGGCGTCGTCGTCCGGGTCGTCGAGGTTGGCCGTCGCGGGGACGACCTGCTCCCGCAGGGCGAGGATCGTGAACACCGACTCCAGCGCCCCGGCCGCGCCGAGCAGGTGCCCGGTCTGGCTCTTGGTGGCGGTCACCAGCACGTGGTCGCCGATCGTGTTGCGGATCGCGGCGGCCTCGGCGGTGTCGCCCACCGGCGTGGAGGTGGCGTGCGCGTTGACGTGGCCGATGTCGGCGGGGGTGAGCCCGGCGTCGCGGATGGCGGCGGCGATCGCCCGGCCGGCGCCCTCGCCCTCGGGGTGCGGGGCGACCAGGTCGTAGCCGTCGGCCGTCGCGCCGGCGCCGGCGAGGCGCGCGTGGACGCGGGCGCCCCGGGCCTTCGCGGCGTCGGCCCGCTCGAGCACGAGCGCGGCCGCGCCCTCGCCGAGGACGAAGCCGTCGCGGGCCTTGTCGAACGGGCGGGAGGCGCGCTCGGGCTCGTCGTTGCGGGTGCTCATCGCCCGCATCGCGGCGAACCCGGCCATCGGCAGCGGGTGGACGACGGCCTCGGCGCCACCGACCAGGACGACGTCGGCGCGGTCGAACCGGATGAGGTCCAGGCCCCAGCGGATCGCCTCGGCGCCCGACGCGCAGGCGCTGACCGGGGCGTGCACGCCGCCCTTGGCGCCCACGGCCAGGCCGACCGCCGCCGCCGGACCGTTGGGCATGAGCATCGGGATGGTGAAGGGGGAGACCCGCTTGGGGCCCTTCTGCTCCAGGACGTCGTCCTGACCGAGCAGGGTCAGCGCGCCACCGATGCCGGTGCCGAAGACGACGGCGACCCGCTCGGGGGCGACGCCGGCGTCGGCGGCGCCCGACTCGCGCCAGGCCTCCTCGGCGGCGACCACCGCGACCTGCTGGCTGCGGTCGAGCCGGCGGGCGCGGACGCGGTCGATCTGCTCGGCGGGGTCGGTGGCCAGGGTCGCGGCCAGCTGGGCCGGGAACTGCTTGACCCACTCGTCCTCGAGCCGGCGGACCCCCGACCGCCCGGCCAGCAGTGCGTCCCAGGTGGTGGCGACGTCGCCTCCGAGCGGCGTGGTGGCTCCGAGGCCGGTGACGACGACGTCGCCGACGGACGTGCTCATGACGGGTTCCTCCTGGGACGTGCGGCCGGGGGTCGGGGGCGCCGGGAAGGCTCTAGCCCCGGTTCTTCTGGATGTAGCTGATGGCGTCGCCGACGGTCTTGATGTTGCCGAGCTCGTCATCGGGGATCGCGACGCCGAACTTGTCCTCGACCGCGGTGGCGATCTCGACCATCGACAGGGAGTCGACGTCGAGGTCCTCCGTGAACGACTTCTCCGGGGTGGCGTCGGCCGGCGCGACCCCGGCGACCTCCTCCAGGATCTCGGCCAGACCGCTCTGGATGTCCTCGCTCACGCGCGTGGGTCCTCTCTCTCGGGTGGGCGGGGGGGCCCGCCGTCGGGCCCTTGTGGCCCGAGGGTCTGTAGTGCCCGTCAGGGCAGGCGGAACACCTGACCGGCGAAGGTGAGCCCGGCGCCGTAGCCGAGCACCAGGGTCAGGTCGCCGCTCTTGGCCTCGCCGGACTCCAGCAGGGCGGTCAGCGCCAGCGGCACCGAGGCGGCGGAGGTGTTGCCGGACTGGACGATGTCGCGGGCGACCACCGTCCGCTCGCCGAAGCCGAGCCGCTTGGTCATCGACTCGACGATGCGCAGGTTGGCCTGGTGCGGGGCGAAGACGTCGATGTCCTCGGGCCCGACGCCGGCGGTCTCCATCGCCTCGACCAGCGTCTCGGTGAGGCGGGTGGTCGCCCACCGGTACACCGCCTGGCCGGCCATGGTCATCGTGGAGCTGCCCGCGGCGATCTCGATGGCGTTGTGCTGGTCGCCGTCGCTGCCCCAGACCACCGGGCCGATCGCCGGCTCGTCCGACGGGCCGACCACCGCGGCGCCCGCGCCGTCGGCGAAGATCACCGCGGTCGACCGGTCGGTGAGGTCGGTGACGTCGGTCAGCCGCTCCGCGCCGACGACCAGCGCGTGGCGCGCCGACCCGGTGCGGATCGCGTCGGCGGCCACCCCGAGGGCGTAGCAGAAGCCGGCGCACCCGGCGTTGAGGTCGAACGACCCCGGCCGCGGGATGCCCAGCCGGTAGGCGACCTGCGGACCGATGCCCGGGATCGGCGCCCGCAGGCTCGCGCTGGCGACGATCACCAGGTCGACCTCGTCGGGGGCCAGCCCGCTGGCGGCGAGCGCCTTGCCGCCGGCTGCGACGGCCATCTCGACGAGCGACTCGTCCTCGGAGGCCCAGCGCCGCTCGGCGATGCCGACGCGGGTGCGGATCCACTCGTCGTTGGTGTCCATCACCTGCGCGAGCTCGTCGTTGGTCACCCGGCGCCGCGGCCGGTAGGCGCCCAGGCCCAGCAGCCGCGCACCCGGCGCGCCCTCGCGCAGCTTGATCCTGGTGGTCACTCCGACACCTCCGGGTAGAGCCGGGCGATCGGGTCTCCTGCGTCGACCACGTCGCCGTCCTGCACGAGCCACTCGGCGAGTACCCCGTCGTACGCGGCTGAGACGTTGACGTCCTCGCGGCGGCTGCGGATGCGGCCCAGCGCGGTGCCGGCCGGCAGGCGCGTGCCCTCGGCGACGTCGGCGGGGCTGACCGTGCCCCGCACCGGCGAGACGACGACCCGCCAGTCGGGCAGGTGGACGGCCTCGGCGCGGGCGCGCTCGGCCTCGATCAGCTCACGCGCGCGATCGAGGTCGGCCGGGCCGTTGACCGCGAGCACCTCGATGCCCGCGCCCTTCCACTCCCGCTTGGCCAGGCCGGCCAGCGCCCCGGCCGGCGGCAGTTCGATCGCGGCTGTCACGCCGAGGTCGCGCAGCGTCGCCAGGCAGGCGTCGAAGCGCACCGGGCTGGTCACCTGGCTGACCAGCCGGGACAGCGCCTCGGCGCCGGAGGTCACCGCGGCGCCGTCGGCGTTGGACAGCAGCAGCCGGCTGGGGTCGGCCGGCCGCAGCCCACCGACCAGGCCCTCGAGCTCCGCGCGGGCCGAGGCCATGTAGTCGGTGTGGAAGGCGCCGGCGACCGACAGCGGGACGATCCGCGCCTTGGCCGGCGGGTCGGCCTTGAGGGCGGCCAGCCCGTCCAGCGGCCCGGCGGCGACGACCTGCCCGCCGCCGTTCACGTTCGCCGGGACCAGGCCGTGCTCGTCGAGCGCCTTGAGGACCTCGTCGGGGTCCCCGCCGAGGACGGCGCACATCCCGGTGGGCGTCTGCGCGCAGGCGGCGGCCATGGCCCGGCCGCGAACGGCGGTCAGGGCGATCGCCGCCTCGACGCTGAGCACCCCGGCCAGGGCGGCCGCGGTCAGCTCGCCGACGCTGTGGCCGGTGATGACGACGTCCCGGCCAGCCTGCGGTGTGTGCGGCACCGGCCCGGGCAGCCCGCCCAGCTCGCGGGCGATGAACAGGCTCATCGCCACCACGAGCGGTTGGGTCACCGCGGTGTCCTTGATCGCCTCCGCGTCGCCGGTCGTGCCCAGCTCGAGGAGGTCGGCGTCGGCGATGGCGCCGGCCCAGCGGAAGAAGGACTCGGCGCCGGGGAGCTCCAGCCAGTCGGTGAGCATCCCGGGCTTCTGCGCACCCTGTCCGGGGGCGAGGACGGCCAGCACGTCCCTCACCGTGTCAGACGACGCCGGGTGACGCGGTGGTGAACGGCACGAAACCACGGGGCTGCTCTTTGGAGGGTTCCTACAACGGAAGGGGGATCTCCGGCGCGTTGTGCGAGTACCGGTGGTGGGAACCACACTGAAGCCCGCGGGTCAGTGCCAGAGGGAACGGTCCTCGTCCAGAGCGGCGAGGGCGAGCGCGACCTGCAGCGTCCAGCCCCCGCGGGGGTCGGTGGCCGACATCCCGGTGAGCTCGCCGGCCCGCTTGAGCCGGTACCGGACCGTGTTCGGGTGCACGAACAGGGTGCGGGCGCTCGCCTCCAGGTTGCCCCCGCTGGCGAGCACCGCCCGGACGGTCTCCAGCACCTCGCCGCCGGCCGTCTGCAGCGGGAGCGCGACTCGTTCCCGCAGGGTGGCCCGCGCCGTGGGATCGCCGTCCAGGGCGCGCTCGGGGAGCAGCGCGTCGGCGGGGACGGGGCGGGGCGCCCCGGGCCAGGCGCGGGCGGCTCGCAGACCGGCCAGGGCGGCGGCGGCCGAGTCGCCGGCCCGGCTGAGGCCGTCGACGACCGGACCGATGACCACCGGGCCGGGGCCGAACTCGTCGCTGACCCGCTCAGCGACCGCCTCGAGGTCCTCCGTGCCGCCGAGGACGACGACCAGCTGGTCGGCGTGCACCCCGACCAGGACCTCGCTGCGCATCTGCCGCGCGGCCCGGCGGGTGGCCGCGTGCGCGTCCCCGTCGGTCGGGGCGGCCCCGACGACGACGGTGACCGGGCTCATCGCCGCCCAGCCCAGTGCCGAGGCCCGCCCGGACAGCTCCTCGGTCCGCTCCCCGCGGACCAGCGCGTCGACGACGAGCGCCTCCAGCCGGGCGTCCCAGGCGCCGCGGCTCTCGGCGAAGCTCGCGTAGACGTGCGCCGTCGCGAAGGCGACCTCGCGGCTGAACTGCAGCACCGCCAGGCGGAGCGCGTCGGCGTCCCCCGGCTCGGCGACGGACTCCACGAAGTCGTCCATCACCTCCACGGTCACCTTGATCAGGTCGACCGTGTGCTTGAGCGGGACGACGCGGGCCAGCTCGCGCGGCGCGGCGCCGAAGACCTCGCCGGTGAGCCGGGGTGGCCGCGTCGGGGTGCGGCACCACTCGACGAGCGAGGCGATGCCGGCCTGCGCCACGAGCATCACCCAGGAGCGCTGGTCGGCCGGCATGGTGCGGAACCAGGGGAGGACCTCGTCCATCCGCGCCACGGCCCGCGTGGCCAGCGATCCGGAGGCGCGCTCCAGCCGCCGCAGGGTCGCGGCGGACGGCGGGCGGCGGTCGTCCCGGTCGGGCACGACCCCACCTTGTCACGGATCCCCGACACCCCGGCGGGGCCGGTGGTCCCGCCGGCCCCCCGTCGGGGACAGTGGGGACGTGGTGGTGCTCCGGGCGGACAGGGCGGCGTCCGCCCGCCGGCGGGCGGTCGCCGCCGTGGGCGGCTGCCTCGCCGTGCTCGGCGCGCTCGGTGCGGGCGTGCTGATCGGGTTCGCCCCGCAGGTCCGTCTCGACGAGGCGGTCAGCCACGCCCTGTACGCCGGCGACGACCGCTCAGTGGCCACCGGCCTGCTGCTCGAGGTGCTCACCACGCCCGGTGTGGTCTGGTTCCGCGTGCTGGTCTCCCTGCCCCTCCTGTTCTGGCTGGGGACCCGCCGCGCCTGGTGGACGGCGGCCTTCGTGGTCGCCGCGAACGTGACCGTCGGCCCCCTGACCGTGCTGCTCAAGGAGCTGGTCGGCCGGGTCCGGCCGGCGTTCGAGGACGGCGGACTCAGCTACGGCGGCCTGAGCTTCCCCAGCGGGCACTCGTCGGGCATCGCCACGCTCGTGACCGTCGCCCTCGTCCTGTCCTGGCCGCGGCTGTCGGCTCGCGCGCGCCGGTGGGCCGTCACCGGCGGGGCGGCCCTCGTCGTCCTCGTGGGGCTGACCCGGATGTGGCTCGGGGTGCACTTCCTGTCCGACGTCGTCGGCGGCTGGGCGCTGGGCGTGGCCTGGACGCTCGCGCTGGCGCTGGCCTTCGGCGCCCTCCCCGGCGGCCGCGCCGCCCTGCCGCCCCGGGACCCGGCGTGAACGGCCTGGAGTCGGAGGTACTGCTCGAGCCGGACGACGGCTCGCTGGGTCCGCTGCTGCGGATGGCGCACGACCGGCTGGCCCCCGGGGCGGGCTACGGCCGGCACGCGCACCGGGCGGTCGACGTCGTGGCCGTGGTCCTGGACGGCGCGCTGCGCCACGGCTGGCGGGACGGCGCGCGGATGGGCGCCGGCGACGTGGCGGTGCTGCGGGCCGGGACCGGCCTGGAGCACGACGAGGTCGCCGGGGAGGCCGGGGCCCGGGTGCTGCAGACCTACCTGCGCAGCGCCGCGCCGTCCGCCGGCGCCTCCCACGTCGTCCACCCGGCGGCGGAGGGCTGGGTGGACCTCGACCGCCCCGACGCCCGCCTGTGGGTGGGCCGCGCCCCGGCCGAGGTGCCGGCCGGCCTGCTCGTCCTGGTCACGCCGGAGGAGGTGCGCGTGCACCGGCAGGACGGCGGGGCGATCGACGGCCCGGCGACCGCACTGGTGTGGCAGCTGGACACGTCCCGCCCTGCCTGGGCGTCGGACTGAGCCGCGGCAGCTCCTCGGGCAGAGTGGGGCAATGCCGACCTCCGCTCCGGACTTGCTCGCCGCGGCGCGCGCCGACGCCGACCGCACCGTCGGCCTGCGCCGTCGGCTGCACCGCCACCCCGAGATCGGCCTGCACCTGCCGACCACGCAGGCCACCGTGCTGGGTGAGCTCGCCGACCTGCCCGTCGAGGTGACGGTCGGGGAGACGACGACCTCGGCGGTCGCCGTCCTGCGCGGGGCGCGGCCGGGGCCGTCCTACCTGCTGCGCGCCGACATGGACGCCCTCCCGGTCCACGAGGACACCGGCCTGCCGTTCGCCTCCGAGGTGCCCGGGGCGATGCACGCCTGCGGACACGACCTGCACGTCGCGATGCTCTTGGGCGCGGCCCGGCTGCTCGCCGAGCGGCGCGACGAGCTGGCCGGCCAGGTGGTGCTCATGCTGCAGCCGGGGGAGGAGGGCTTCCACGGGGCGCGGTACATGCTCGAGGAGGGACTGCTGGGCGTGGTCCCCGAGGCCCCGGTGTGCGGGGCGTTCGCGCTGCACGTCTTCGCCAACCAGCCGACTGGCGTGGTCAGCGTGCGGCCGGGGCCGATGATGGCCGCCGCCGACCACTGGCTGGTGAACGTCCGCGGTCGCGGCGGTCACGCGTCGATGCCGCACACGGCGGCCGACCCGGTGCCGGTGGCGGCCGAGATCGTGCTGGCGCTGCAGGCGGCGGTGACCCGGCGGGCGCCCGTCTTCGACCCGGCGGTGCTCACCGTGGCGCACCTCGCGGCCGGGTCGACCGACAACGTCATCCCCGACACGGCGTTCCTGGAGGGGACGATCCGGACCCTGTCGGGGGAGCGGCGGGCCGACATGGTGGCCACGGTGCGCCGGGTGGCCGAGCACGTCGCCGCGGCGCACGAGATGACCGTCGAGTTCGAGCACCGCCGGGGCTACCCGGTGACGGTCAACGACGCCGCGGTGGCCGAGCGGGTGCGGGTGACCGCGGCGGGGCTGCTCGGTGCCGACCGCAGCGTGGTGGCCCGGGAACCGCTGATGGGCGCCGAGGACTTCGCCTACGTGCTGGAGCAGGTGCCCGGCGCGATGGCCTTCCTCGGTGCCTGCCCGCCGGGGGAGGACCCGGCCACGGCGGCCGGCAACCACTCCAACCTGGTCGTGTTCGACGAGGACGTGCTGCCCGACGGCGCCGCGCTCCACGCCGCGATGGCGCTGGAGGCCCTCGCCGGCTGAGCGGGGTGCCACGGCGCGGAGAGCGCGCCCGTCCTACTCCGCTGCGACCAGGGCGACCACGTCGGCGGCGCAGCCCCAGGACAGGGTGACCCCCGAGCCACCGTGGCCGTAGCAGGTCACGACCGGCCGGCCGCCGACCTCGATGCGCTCGAGGCGCACGGTGGGCCGTCCCGGCCGCAGCCCGACGGCGCGGGACAGCACGGGCGCGTCGGCCAGCGCGGGCACCAGCGCCCGGGCCCGCGCCAGCACGGCCGCCTCGACGTCGGGATCCGGGTCGGTGCCGGTGGCCCCCTCCACCGCCGTGCCGCCGCACACGACGTCCGAGCCGCGGGGGATCACGTAGGTGAGGCCGGCGGGGTTCTCCTCGTCCAGCACCCAGCCGGGCAGCCCGGGGTCGGCCAGCCGGACCACCTGTCCCTGCACCGGCGTCAGGGTGTCGTCACCGACCAGCCGCCCAGAGGCGAGGCCGGCGGCCAGGACGACGACCTCCCCGGGGACGTCGGCCAGCCGCGCCACCCCGCCTGGGACGACCTGCACCCCCGCGGCGCGGCAGGCGCCGGCCAGCCACGGCAGGTACCGGCCCACGTCGGCCACCGGCAGGGTGCAGCGGGTGCCGCCCGGCGTGCCCGGTGGGAGCTCGTCGAGGGTGGCCGGCCGGTGCCCGGGCACGCCGGGCGCCCACCACGGGTCCGGCTCCGGGGTGCGGTGCACGACCGTCCCCGGGCGCAGCGCGACGCCGGTCGCCGGGTCGTCGGCGAGCCGGGTGAGCACGGCCAGCGTCGCGGCGCCCCAGCGCAGCACGGCGTCCACCGGCGCCGCGCGGTAGGGGAACCAGAGGGCCGCCGCGAGCGCCGAGGTGGTCGCCTCCGGCGGGTCGGCGGTGTGCACCCGCACCCGGGCGCCGGCCCGGGCCAGCTCCAGGGCGCAGGTCAGGCCGATCACCCCGCCGCCGACGACGGCCACGGACGGGCCGTCGCCGGCGGAGGCAGGACCTCGGCCCCCTCGCAGGGTGCCGCCGCGAGCCTGCGAGGGGCGGGGGGTGAGGGGGTCCTCGCTCAGGTGGCGGGGCTGGGGTCGGACCGCTCCTCCTCCGGCGCGGCCTGCACGTTCCGGACCTGGTACTTCTCCACCGCCTGCCGGACGACGTCGCGGTCGACCTCACCGCGCTTGGCCAGCTCGCCGAGGGTGCGGACGACGATCGACTCGGCGTCCACGTGGAAGTGCCGCCGCAGCGCCGGGCGGGTGTCGGACAGCCCGAACCCGTCGGTGCCCAGCGTCGCCATCCCGCCGGGCACGTACGGCGCGATCAGGTCGGGGACGGCCCGCATCCAGTCCGACACCGCCACGACCGGCCCCGGGGCGTCCTGCAGCTGCTGCGTGACGTAGGGGACCTGCGGCTCCTCCTCCGGGTGGAGCAGGTTGTGCTCGTCGGCCGCGTCGGCCTGCCGGCGCAGCTCGGTCCACGAGGTCACCGACCACACGTCGGCCGAGACGCCCCAGTCGTTCGCCAGCAGCTCCTGCGCCCGCAGCGCCCACGGCACCGCGACGCCGGAGGCGAGCACCTGCGCCTTGGGGCCCTCACCCTGCCCGGGGGCGTAGCGGTACATGCCCGCGAGCAGGCCCTGCAGGTCCAGGCCCTCCGGCTCGGCCGGCTGGCTGTAGGGCTCGTTGTAGACGGTCAGGTAGTAGATGACGTCGGGGCTGCGCGAGCCGCCGAGCGGGGCGCCCGGGTCCTCGCCGTACATGCGGGCCAGCGCGTCCTTGGTGATGTGCCCGACCTCGTAGCCGAAGGCCGGGTCGTAGGTGACGACGGCGGGGTTGGTGTGCGCCAGCAGGATCGAGTGACCGTCCTCGTGCTGCAGGCCCTCGCCGTTGAGCGTCGTCCGGCCGGCCGTGGCGCCGAGCAGGAACCCGCGGGTCATCTGGTCGGCGGCGGCCCAGAAGGCGTCGCCGGTCCGCTGGAACCCGAACATCGAGTAGAAGATGTAGATCGGGACCATCGGCTCGCCGTGGGTGGCGTACGACGTCCCGACGGCGGTGAACGACGCCGCGGAGCCGGCCTCGTTGATGCCCTCGTGCAGGATCTGCCCCTGCTCGGACTCCTTGTACGCCAGCATCAGCTCGCGGTCGACCGCGGTGTAGCGCTGCCCGTGCGGGGAGTAGATCTTCTGCGTCGGGAACAGCGAGTCCATGCCGAAGGTGCGCGCCTCGTCGGGGATGACCGGCACGAACCGCGGGCCGAGCTCCTTGTCCTTGAGCAGCTCCTTGAGCAGGCGGACGAACGCCATCGTCGTCGCCACCTCCTGCTTGCCCGAACCGCGGCGCAGGACCTCGAACGCCTTCTCCTCCGGCGCCTTGAGCGTCTTGAACTCCGACCGCCGGCGCGGGACCGCCCCGCCCAGGGCCCGGCGCCGCTCGAGCATGTACTGCATCTCGTCGGAGTCGGGCGCGGGCTTGTAGTACGGGGGCAGCGTCTTGTCGAGCTGCTCGTCGGGGATCGGCAGGTAGAGCCGGTCGCGGAAGGCGGCGAGGTCCTCCGCGGTCAGCTTCTTCATCTGGTGGGTGGAGTTGCGGCCCTCGAAGTGGCTGCCCAGGGTCCAGCCCTTGATGGTCTTGGCGAGGATGACCGTGGGCTGGCCCTTGTGCTCCACCGCGGCCTTGTAGGCGGCGTAGAGCTTGCGGTAGTCGTGCCCGCCGCGGGAGAGCGCCCAGATCTCCTTGTCGCTCATGGCCTCGACGAGCTTGCGGGTGCGCGGGTCACGGCCGAAGAAGTGCTCGCGCACGAAGGCGCCGTCCTCGGCCTTGTACGTCTGGTAGTCCCCGTCGGGGGTGACGTTCATGAGGTTGACCAGCGCGCCGTCGCGGTCGGCGGCCAGCAGCGGGTCCCACTCCCGGCCCCAGATCACCTTGACGACGTTCCAGCCGGCGCCGCGGAAGAACGACTCCAGCTCCTGGATGACCTTGCCGTTGCCGCGCACCGGGCCGTCGAGCCGCTGCAGGTTGCAGTTGATGACGAAGGTGAGGTTGTCCAGCTCCTCGCGGGCGGCCAGGCCGATGGCGCCCAGCGACTCCGGCTCGTCCATCTCGCCGTCGCCGAGGAAGGCCCACACGTGCTGGTCGGAGGTGTCCTTGACGCCCCGCGAGTGCAGGTAGCGGTTGAAGCGCGCCTGGTAGATCGCGTTGATCGGGCCGAGGCCCATCGACACGGTGGGGAACTCCCAGAAGTCCGGCATCAGCCGCGGGTGGGGGTAGCTCGACAGCCCGCCGCCCGGGTGGCTGACCTCCTGGCGGAAGCCGTCCATCTGCTGCTCGGAGAGCCGGCCCTCGAGGAAGGCGCGCGCATAGATGCCGGGGGAGGCGTGCCCCTGGAACCAGATCTGGTCGCCGCCGCCGGGGTGGTCCTTGCCGCGGAAGAAGTGGTTGAAGCCCACCTCGTACAGCGACGCCGACGACGCGTAGGAGGAGATGTGGCCGCCGACGGCGATCCCCGGCCGCTGGGCGCGGTGCACCATGATCGCCGCGTTCCAGCGGATGTACGCCCGGATGCGCCGCTCGACGTGCTCGTCACCGGGGAACCACGGCTCGCGCTCGGGCGGGATCGTGTTGATGTAGTCCGTGCTGCGGAGGGACGGGACGCCGACCTGCTGCTCGCGGCTGCGCTCCAGCATGCGGAGCATCAGGTACCGGGCTCGTCCCCGGCCGCCGTTGTCGATGGCGGCGTCCAGCGACTCCAGCCACTCCTGGGTCTCGTCGGGATCGATGTCGACCAGCTGGCTGGGCAGCCCGTTGGTGATGACCGCTCGGGCCTGGCTGGCATCGCGGGCGGGGTCGCCGTCCGGCTGCTGCGGTGCGCTCATGAGCACATCGTCTCTCTCGCTCCCCTCCACGTCACGTCCGGGCGACGTGGCGGGACGGCAGGTCGCGGCGACGCCGTCCTTCGAGCGCTTGCACCTGACCAGGCATGCCCTACGCTTCCCGCCAACACCGCCCGGGTAGCACCGGACGGCCGCGCGCCCCAGCACCGGGGCACCGGAGACCGGATCGGACGGAAGGGGTGACATGACCAGGCTGCGGGGACAACTCCCGCCGGTCGTGTCCGCCGCCCGCCGTCTCCCCGCGCGCTCCAGGTCTTCCCCAGCACCCCGCCGCCGGACCGTGCAGGATCGTGCGCGCCGGCCGTCCGCACCGGAACCGATGGAGGAACAGCAGGGATGAGCGTCGACTCGGGCAGCGCCAGCATGGCGGCCCGGCTGGGCATCAAGCCGGGCATGGTCGTGCAGGAGCTCGGCTGGGACGAGGACGCCGACGAGGACCTGCGGGACTCCATCGTCGAGGTGTCCGGCGGCGAGATGGTCGACGAGGACACCGACGAGGTGGCCGACGTCGTCCTGCTCTGGTGGCGTGAGGACGACGGTGACCTGTTCGACGCCCTCACCGACGCGCTGGCCTCCCTCGCCGACGACGGCGTGGTGTGGCTGCTGGTCCCCAAGTCCGGGCGGCCGGGCCACGTGGAGCCCAGCGACGTCACCGAGGTCGCGCCGACCGCGGGCCTGACCCAGACCAGCAGCGTCTCCGCGGCCAAGGACTGGTCGGGGATCCGCCTGGTCACCCCGAAGACGGCCCGCTCCCGCCGCTGAAGAAGGACCCCCTCGCTCCCCACCCCTCGCAGGCTCGCGGCGGGGCCCTGCGAGGGGGCCGTTCCCGCCCGTCACCACGTGGGGCACGATCGGCTCCATGAGCCTCTCCGTCGGTGACGTCGCGCCCGAGTTCAGCCTCCCCGACCAGGACAAGCAGGTCGTCTCCCTGGCCGACCTGCGCGGCACCCCGGTGCTCCTGGTCTTCTACCCGTTCGCGTTCTCCGGGATCTGCACCGGCGAGCTGTGCCAGCTGCGCGACGAGCTGGCCACCTACACCGACGCCGGCGTGAAGGTGCTCGCGATCAGCACCGACCCGGTGTTCAGCCTCAAGGCGTTCAAGGCCCAGGAGGGTCTCGACTTCCCGCTGCTGTCCGACTTCTGGCCGCACGGCGCGGTCGCGCAGGCCTACGGCGTGTTCAACGAGAAGGCCGGCATGGCCGTGCGCGGCACCTTCCTCGTCGACGCCGACGGCAAGATCACCTTCACCGAGGTCAACCAGCCCGGCGACGCCCGCCAGCAGTCCGGCTGGAAGGACGCGGTGTCGAAGCTCGCGGCATGACCCCTCGGGGTGGAGTGGCCGGACGCACCGGCCAC
>NZ_JBJGYU010000056.1:0-14305 GCF_054050155.1 Geodermatophilus sp. SYSU D00703
CCCGGCCCCCCCGCCCCCCCGGCCCCGCCCCCCGGCCCCCCCCCCCCCCGCCCCCCCCCCCCCCCGCCCGCCCCCCCCCCCCCCCCCCCCCCCCCCCCCACGCCGGTTCAGGCCTCGACGAGCTTGATGCTCACCGAGTTGATGCAGTAGCGGTCGCCGGTCGGGGTCTGCGGCGCGTCCTCGAACACGTGGCCCAGGTGGCTGTGGCAGGTGCCGCAGACCACCTCGGTGCGGACCATCCCGTGGCTGCGGTCCTCGCGGAGGACCACGTTGTCGGCGGACGTCGGCTCGTAGAACGACGGCCACCCGCAGTGCGAGTCGAACTTCGTCTCCGAGCGGAACAGCTCCGCACCGCACGCCCGGCACGTGTAGACGCCCTGCGTCTTGGTGTCGACGTACTCACCGGTCCAGGGCCGCTCGGTGCCGGCCTGGCGGAGCACCCAGTACTCCTCCGGGGACAGCTGCGCCCGCCACTCTTCGTCGCTCTTGGTGACCTTCGGCTGGTTCTCCGCGGACGTCGTCATGCGCTCCACGGTACGACCCGCGAACGGGCCGGTCAGCGGCCCAGCCCGGCCTCCCGCGCCCGCACGATCGCCTGCGCCCGGTCGGTCACCTGCAGCTTGGTCAGCACGTTGGAGACGTTGTTGCGCACCGTCTTCGGCGACAGGTACAGCGCGGCGGCGATCTGCGCGTTGGACCGGCCAGCCGCGACCAGGTCGAGCACCTCCCGCTCGCGGGCGGTCAGCTGCGGGAACGCCGTCTCGGGGCCGCTCGGGCCGGCGGCGAAGAACTCGGCGATCCGGCGGGCCAAGGCCGCGCCGAACACCGCGCCGCCACCGGCGACCGTGGTGATCGCGCGGACCACCTCCTCCTGGTCGGCGCCCTTGAGCAGGTAGCCGCGGGCCCCGGCGCGGACGGCGGCGAACACGGTGCCGTCGTCCTCGCTCATGGTGAGCACCACGACGCCGACGGACGGCGACTCGGCGGTGATCCGCCGGGTGGCCTCGATCCCGTCCAGGACGGGCATCTGCACGTCCATCACCACCACGTCGGGCTGCTCCTCGCGGGCCAGTGCCACCGCCGCGGCGCCGTCGGCGGCGGTGCCCACGACGGTCAGCCCGGGCACCGACCCGAGCAGCACCGCCAGCCCGTCGCGGTAGACCGGGTGGTCGTCCACCACCGCGATGCGCAGCGGTTCCTCCGGCTCGCTCGCCGTCACCTGTTCGCTCCCGCGGGCCGCTCCGTTGCTCGCTCGTTCCTCGCTGCGATGCTCACGCCCTGTCCGCTCACGCCGACCCCCTCCCGTCCGCGGGCAGGACCGCCCGCACCACCGTGCCGCCCTCCGGGGGGCAGCTGACCGAGCAGCGGCCGCCGAGCTCCGCGGCGCGCTCCCGCAAGGACACCAGCCCCACGCCGGCGGGCGCGGCCGGGTCGATGCCGACGCCGTCGTCGGCGACGTCCACCACCAGCGCGCCGTCGCCGTCGCAGGCCAGGGACACCCGCACCCGGGTCGCCGCGGCGTGCTTGGCGACGTTGGCCAGCGCCTCCGACGCGATCCGGTAGGCGGCCACCTCGACGGCCGCGGGCAGGTCGGCGAGCTCGCCGGCGTCGACGGTCACCGGGACCCGCGGGGCGAGCAGCCGCTCGGCCTGCTGGCGCACCGCGCCGGCCAGCCCCAGGTCGTCGAGGGCGGGCGGGCGCAGGTCGTGCACCAGCCGGCGGACGTCGGCCAGCGCTGCGGAGACGTCGTCCCGGGCCTGGCGGAGCACGCGGTCGGCGTCCTCGGGACGGGACGCGGCCAGGTTGCGCGCGGTGTCGATGCGCAGGACGACCGCGCCCAGGGAGGGGCCCAGCCCGTCGTGCAGATCGCGGCGCAGCCGGCGGCGCTCCTCCTCGCGCGCGGCGACCAGCTGCTCGCGGCTGGCCTGCAGCTCGGCGGCCAGGGCGCTGGCCCGCGCCGCCGCGGCCGCCTGCCGGACGACGTCGGCGAGCAGCCGCTCGTCCCGGGTGACCAGCTGCGCGCGGACGCCGTCCCGCGGGAGGAGCAGCCGGCCGACCTCCTCGCCGCGGTAGGCGATCGGCAGCGACTGCACCGCGGCCGGGCGCCGGCCGGACTCGGCGAGCAGCTGCTGGCCGCCGGGCTGGTCGACCTCGACCCCCACGTACGGCGAGCGGAAGGCCTCCGCGATCCCGCCTGCGACCGCCATGAGCTGCTCCTCGGCGCCGTCGGTGCGCTCCAGCCGCTCGGCCAGCCCGGAGACGACGCGGTACGGGTCCTCCCGCTCGCCGAGCACCCAGCGGCGCACCAGGCGCCAGGCCTGGGCGCGCAGCGGCACGTAGAGCCCGGTGACCACGAGCAGGGCCAGCAGGGTGGCGTCCCGGTCGCCGAGCCGGTCCCCGAGCAGGGCCCCGGCGGCGGCGATCACCGCCAGGTCGAGCAGGACTACGGCGACCGCGAGCCCGCCGTAGACCAGCGTGCCGCCGAGCAGCCGGTCGATGTCGACCGCCTGCGGGCGCAGGATGCCGACGGCGACCGCCGTTCCGGTCAGCGTGACGGCCAGGGAGAGGGTGAAGGAGCTGATGTCGCCGGGTGCGAGCAGCGTGCCCACCATCACCAGCGCGTCGGTGACGGCGGCCCACAGCAGCCAGCGCATCCGCCGGCGGCCCTCGACGCCGGCGCGCCGGTAGCGGGTGACGACGACGGCGACCGGCACCAGCACGCCCAGGACGGCGGCCGGGAAGGCGAACCGCAGCAGCGGGAGCACCACGGCCTCGGGCAGCGGGAGGCTGGTCGGGTCGAGGTCCAGCGACCGGTAGATCGCCGGCGTCTCCGTCCCGGCCCGGGCGTCGGCGATCTCCGACGGCACCACGAGCAGCAGCGTCGGGAGCAGCGCGGTGGACGCCAGGCTCAGCAGCGCCACGGGCCGCCACCGCCCGCCCGGCAGCCGCCCGTCCGGGTAGAGCAGGAGCAGCAGGGGCAGGCCGAGCAGCAGCCAGGCGCCGAACCGCTGGACGAGCCAGAACGCCAGGGTCCCGCCCGGCAGCGGCGGGTCGTACTGCAGGGCGAAGGTCAGCCAGGACTGCGCGACCCCGTCGACGGCCCACAGCAGCGCGGTGCCGCCCACCACCCAGGAGACGGCGTTCCGCGGGGCCCGGTGCAGGAGCAGGGCGGCGGGGACCGCCAGCGTCGCCCCGGGCAGCCCGAAGACCCAGCCGGGTGTGGCTCCCGCCGCCTCCCGGGCCGCCGCCGGGGTGACGGCGTCGAGCACGGCGGCCGCGAGCGCGGCGGCCACGGTGAGGACGACGATGGCCCAGGCGACGAGGCGCACCGGTCGCCGCGGTCCGCCGGGGTCGGGTCGCGCCGGCGCGGGAGGAGGCTCCGGCGCCGGGTGGGTCGACCCGGCGACCGGGACTCCTGCCTGCACGCGGGCGATCCTCGCCGACCGCCGTCCCGCGCGTCACGAGGCAGGTGTCCCGTGTCGCCCGGGACAGCGATCGGGACCGGATCGAGGGCGGCGCGCCCTGGCTGCCCGGGACGGCGCCCCGAGACGGTTCTCCCAGTCGGTGCACAGGGCACCGCCACCACGATCCGGGAGACGAGATGTCCCTCAGCACCACCCCTGCGCCGGCCCGCACCGACACGACGGCGCAGCGGCCCACCACCCCCGCCGCCCGCCCGGCGCCCTCCACCCGCACGGTCCGCCGGGCCGGCGTCGCCGTCGCCGTCGGCTCGTCGGCCTGGGCGGGCGGCATCCTGGCCTTCGGCCTCGACCCCGCTGCGGGCTGGCAGGGCACCACCTACAACCTGTCCTCGCTGCTGTTCCAGTTCGGCCTCGTGGCGCTGGTGAGCGTGCAGCTGCGGACCGGCGCCATCGGCACGGGGCGGCTCGCGCGCTTCTTCCTGCACCTCGAGCACCTGCTCCTGGGCCTGGCGATCGTCTCGACGCTGCTCTACGCGTTCCTGCCCGAGTACCGCGAGGAGGCCTGGTTCCTCGCCCTCGACGCGTTCTGGCCGATCTCGATGATCGGCATGTTCCTGATCGGCATCCGGATCGCCATCGCCGGCCGGTGGACCGGAGCCGCCCGCTGGTGGCCGCTGGGCGCCGAGAGCTGGGCGCCGGTGAACATCCCGATCGCCGGCGCGCTGCCCGCCCTCTCGCCCTACGTCGCCGCCGGCCACCTGCTGGTGGGGTACGCCGCCCTCGGCCTGGTCCTCGCCCTGCGGCCGGAGCTCACCGGCGCCCGCGACTGAGAAAGGGCCCCCTTCCTCCCCACCCTTCGCAAGCTCAGAGTGGGCCCCTGGAAGGGGGCCCCTCCAGCACTCCACCAGGCGCCCCGCCACCCCGTGACCCGGGTGGCGGGGCGCCGCCGTGTCCGGCGGAGACTGGGGTCGTGACCTCGCTCGACGAACCGCTGCCCGACGTCTGGTTCACCCGGGACCTACCGGTGCTGCGGGCCATCGCCCGGCTGGTCGACGAGCCGCGGTACGGCGGCAACCCGTACCTCGGTCAGGTGGTGCCGGCGAGCGGACTGCCCAAGCCCGAGGTGGCCGCGGCGGCCCGGGCGCTGGTGTCGGCGGGCTACGTCGAGGCGCTGACCAACTACGCCGGCGAGATCGTGCGGTTCACCGGCATCTCGCCGGAGGCCCGCCGGCTGGCCGGGCTGTGGCCGACGCCGCAGGGGGAGTGGGACCGGCTGCTCGAGCAGCTCGCCGCGCGGGCGGAGAACGCGCCGACCGACGTCGAGCGCGGCCGTTGGCGGGCCCTCGCCGACGCCGCGGCCGCCGTCGGGCCGGAGGACGGGGCGCTGCTCATGTCGGCGCTGATCGGGGGCTACGTCCCGCGGGCGCGCTGACCCGCGGACGCGACAACGCCCCCGCCCGGAGAACCGGACGGGGGCGCTGTGCGCTGATCAGGGGATCAGAGCGGGTTGACGTTCGCCGCCTGCGGGCCCTTCTGGCCCTGCTCGATGTCGAACGAGATCCGCTGGCCTTCGTCGAGCGAGCGGTACCCGCTGGTCTGGATGGCCGAGTAGTGGACGAACACATCCGGTCCGCCACCGTCAGGGGTGGCGAAGCCGAACCCCTTCTCCGCGTTGAACCACTTGACAGTTCCTTCGGGCATTGCTCGCTCCTAGCTGAGGTGGTGCATCGGGGTCCTGCCATAGCGCAGGGCCTTCCCGACGGGGACGACCATAGTCGCCGATCAGTGCGTACGGGGCGGCGGGCGGAGCGGGGACCCGCTCGGGCGAGTCGCCGTCCCGCCGATCCTGCGGAATTCGTGCGGTCTCCTGGTCTGGAGCTTGCGGTGTACCCCGGAGAGTCCTCGTGCCGGGACGGACCCGGCGTGCGACCACGAGGAACGGACACCCGCCATGACCGCCGCCCTGCCCACCGCCCCCTTCGCCCTGCGCGACGTGGAGGACCTCGCCGACGCCGACCTCGACGCCGAGCTGGCCGAGCGGCTGGAGCCGGCCGCGTGGGTCGGCACCGACGCCGCGGAGCTGGCCGGGTCGATCGGTGCCGCCGCCGTCGCCGCGCACGTCCTCGGGGCCCGGGCGCGCGACCTGCTCGGCTGACCGCGGCGCCGCGACGCCGCCGTCTCACAGCAGACGGCCGGGCTCCTCGGGGAACGCGCGGCCGGACGACGGCGCCCGGGAGTAGTCCGGGCTCGGCACGCCGGGCGACGCCACCCGGCCCGCCGGCAGCGCCAGGGGCTCGCCCCGCCAGGAGTGGACCTCGATCGGCGGCTGCTCCGCCCAGTACTGCTCGGCGGCCTGCAACCGCTCCTCGCGCCGGTCCTGCACGGCGCGCCGCCAGCGTCGGCCGCCGACGTCCATCGCGACCAGGACGGCGATGCCCACCGCCACGGTCAGGCACGCGTCGGTCACCGCGGTGGCGACGTCCAGCGGGGTCAGCCGCGGCCACCCGATGCCCTCGAGCTGGTGGCCGACGAGCTCGACGACGACGTAGAGCACGCCGTACACCACGAAGGACGACCGCACCGCGCACCTCCCCACCGGACCGGACCCCTCTCAACGGCAGGTCCGGTACCCGGACGTCACCTGGACGCCCGCCGGTCACCCTCGCGGGTGAGGGCTCACGGCTGCAGGACCTCGTTCCACGGCCGCACCGTCCAGCTCGCGACGACCCCGTGGCGCACGAATGGGTCGCCGGCGATGAACTCCTCGGCCGCGTCGCGGGTCGTGAACACCCCCATCGCGTCGCCGTTCATCGGCTCGTCGAAGGTGCCGACCATGAGCAGCAGGCCGCGGTCGCGGAACTCGTGCAGCCGGGCCACGTGCTCGGGGCCGTGCTGCTGGGCCAGGGGCAGGAAGTCCTCGACCGCGCGGTAGGTCATCACGTACTTCACGGCCCGCATCCTGGCCGGTCCGGGGCCGGTCTCGGCCGCTCCTCAGCGCGGCCTCGACCTGGCGGGCGGCAGGCTCGGCGTCGTGAAGAGCCACCTCGACGGCCGGTTCGCGTGCCTCGCGTCCGCCGCGGCCCTCCTGGCCGCCGGCTGGCTCGCCGGCGTCCTGGTCGCCGCCTCCGCCCACCGGCGGTGACCCTGGTGCTACTGGGGCTGCTCGCCGTGTCGATCGGGGTCGGCGGCCACCGCGCCGGCGGCGACTGACCCCTGGCCCGCCGGTGGCCCGGGCGGCGACGCTGGCCCGTGGCACGCCGGCAAGTCGATCGAGGCAGGAGGGGGCGAGGCACGTGCGGGACTTCCTGCGCGTCACCGTCGACGGTCGAGTGGCGTGGCTCGAGTACGACCGGCCGCCGGTGAACGCGTTCAACCGGGAGATGCTCCACTGGCGGCGATCCGGCGGTGCGTGACCGAGGGCATCGACGAGCCCTTCGAGCGCGGCCTGTCCATCGAGCGGGAGGAGGCCCTCGCGCTGGGGGAGACGGCGGACTTCCGGGAGGGGCTCGACGCCTTCCTCGCCAAACGGCCACCGCGCTGGTCGAGCTGACGTCCCTCGTGCCCCCCCGGCGGGACCGTCACGGGGTGCCGGTCGGCCGCGCCAGGAGGCCCCGTCGCTGGGCCTCGAGCACCGCCGCCAGCCGGTCGTGCACCTCGAGCTTGCGATAGATGCTGCCCGTGTGCTTGTGCACCGTGCGGGGTGAGCACCCGAGCCGGTGCGCCATGGCCACCGCGGTGCAGCCCTCGGCGAGGAGCACGAGGACGGTCAGCTCCCGGGCGGTCAGGCCCGCTGTCCGCACGGCGGCCCGCGGCTCCGGCGTGGCCATCCGCCCGCCCAGCGGTCCATCCGCGCCACGTGCCGGTCCACCGCCTGCAGGAACGGCTGGACGGTGCGCAGCAGGTCCACTTCCCGCTCGTCGAAGTCCCGACGCGGACGGGTGAACGCCAGAGCGCAGACCTCGTCCGGCCCGCCACGCAGCCCCACGCTCACCATCTGCTCCCCGCCGCCCAGATCGGCCAGGAACGCGCTGACCGGGTTCCGCCGCCAGGCGATCCACCCGCCTGCGGCTTCCTGGGCCGTTGTGGGCGCGAGGTCACCGCGGACGTGACCCGTCATGAGCGGGTGCTGATCACGCATGGCCTGCGTCGCGCCGATCATCACCGGGATGACGTCGTCGCCGATGCCGGAGACGACGATCTCCGTCGCGCCGGTCGTCGACGTCGTCCGCTGCAGCACGGCCCAGTGGGCGTCGAGGTGCCCGCGGAGGCTCGACAGCACGACGTCAGCAGGAAAGCGCGGGTGCTCGAGGCCGGTCACGACGTCCGAGGCGAACTCGTAGAAGTCCTCGACAGCCCGCAGCACGGCATCTCCTCACCCGGTGCACGCCGAGACCACCGGATCGGACCGCAGCGACGAGAGGCTCGACGCGTTCCCCCCACCGTCGACAACGGTGACAGTGCCTCACCGACCGCTCAACGACCTCAGAGGGGGGTGTCCTCCCTCCGACACGCCTGGATTGGGGGACGGGCGACCCCCGTCCACGGGGCTGTGGAGGTGCGTCGACACCGGTCAGGCTGGGCCCGCTCGGCTGGCGCACCGCGCCGGTGGCAGCAGGGGGCGAGCCACGGGGGGCGTCGATGTCGATCAAGGTCCTGGTGGCGGACGACCACCGGCTCATCCGCGACGCACTCGCCGCCCTGTTCGCCGAGACGTCCGACATCGAGGTCGTCGCCGGGTGCGCGGACGGGGGCGAGGTCGCCGCAGCGGTGGCCCGCACGGAGCCCGACGTTGTCCTGATGGACGTGAACATGCCCGGCCTGGACGGCCTGGCCGCGACCCGGGAGGTCCTCGCCGCCCATCCAGGCGTCCGCGTCGTCGTGCTCACCGGCGCGCTCACCGAGGCGTCCGTCCGGGAGGCCGAGGGCCTCGGCGTCGCCGGGTACCTGCTCAAGGAGGACGACCCGGCCGACCTGCCGGCCCACGTCAGGACGGTGGCCGGCGGCGGCAGCGTGTGGAGTCGCCCGGCGGCGGAGCTGCTCGACCGGGAGGCGTCCGGCGGTCACGGCGCTCCGCGCGCGGACGTCGAGGACCCCTACGTCGCCGAGAGCCCCGCCCGGCTCCGCTGAGACGACCGGGCCCGGCGACCGCGGGGCCCGGACGACGGCCGTGCGGCCAGCGCCGGTGCGCACCGACGGTCAGCGAGCCCGCTCGGGCGCCGGTCATCGGTCGTTCCGCCTCTCCCGGTGGCGGATGAACACCAGGAAGGCGACCTGCACGCCCACCGCTGCCACCCCCAGGGCGATGGCCCACCACCACAGGATCGAGTCGTCGTCCCTGTCGTCGTCCCGGGCTGCAGGAGCCTCCCACGTCGACCGAGGAGGGCCGGTGGGGGAGGACTCGGCGGTGCGGGGCACCGACCCCGCGTCGTAGGCGAAACCGAGCCGTCCGGTCACGGGGTGGCCGTCGCCGGACACCACCCGGTAGGCGACGACGTGGGGGCCGTCGGCTGACACGCGCACCGGCTGGCGCACGACCGGCCCGTCCACGGTGGCCGGCGCCGAGGTGATCGACCGCCCGTCCGGCCCGGTCACCGCCACCTGGACCGACTGCGGGTGCACGGCCTCCGAGAAGGTCAGGAGGACGACCTCGGGCGCCTGGGCCAGCACTGCTCCGGCGGCCGGCGCCGAGGCCTGCAGCGCCGTGTGCGCGGCCGCGCGGCCACCGGCGCTCACCACGGCGATGCAGGTGACGGCCACGGTGAGGGCGACGGCTCGCAGGAGCAGGCCGGACACGGGACGCCTCTGGAACTCGCGGCCGCCTCAGCGGCCGAGGGCGGGGGCGAGGTCGGCGGGCAGGGGCAGGGGCGTCATCAGCCCGGCCGAGACCCGCCCGGTGTTGCCGTCGGGGAAGCGGCCGGTCCACGAGCCGGGTGCGGCCACGACGATCCGCACGACCTGGCCGAGGGCCTCGCGGCGGTCGTGCCGGCGCAGGGCCACGGCCAGCATGGCGACGTGGTTGCGGGTGTGCAGCCAGGCGTGCGGCTGGGACACGATGTGCGCCCGCTCGAGGTGGTGCCAGCGCAGCGCCGGGTCGTCGGAGCGGCGGGCGGCGGCCGTCTCCTGCTCGTAGAGGGCGCGGACGGCCGGGGTCGGACGAGTCATCGGTTCCTGCCTCCGGTGCAGCAGTCGCAGCCGGGTGTGCAGCCGCAGGGGTCGTCGGTGTCCGAGGTGCTCGCGAAGAGGGCCTCGGCCGGGGAGCAGCAGTCGTCTCCTCGCCAGGCCGCGCGGCCCTCCTTCACGGCGACCGCGGCGATGACGAGGGCGGCGACGGGGTCGGCCCACGACCAGCCGAACAGGCTGTTGAGCGCCAGGCCGACGAGGAGGACGCCGGAGAGGTGGGTGCACAGCAGCGTCTGCTTGGAGTCGGCCACCGCCGAAGCCGAGCCGAGCTCACGCCCGGCGCGGCGCTGGGCGTGGGACAGGATCGGCATGACCACCAGGCTCACGGCGGCCAGGACCAGCCCCACGGGGGAGTGCTCGGCCTCACCCTGGCCGAGCAGGGAGCGCACGGCGTCGACGCTGACGAAGGCGGCGAGCGCGAAGAAGGAGACGGCGATGACCCGGAGGGCCACCTTCTCCCGGGCCGCGGGATCGCGGCCGGCGAACTGCCAGGCCACCGCCAGGGCCGACGAGACCTCGATGACCGAGTCCAGGCCGAAGCCGATGAGGGCGGACGACGACGCCCGCGTGCCGGCCGCGATGGCGACGACGGCTTCGACCGCGTTGTAGGTGATGGTCGCGGCGACCAGGAACCGGATGCGCCGCGCCAGGCGGGCCCGGCGGTCCAGCGCCGTTCGCGGTGCACCGAGGGCGGTCACGACGGCGCCTCGGTCCGGGTGGCGTCCACGGCCAGGGAGGCGGCCGAACCGGTCACGGCGACCAGGAGGTGCGCGCCGGCCTCGGTCAGCCGGTACATCACCAGCTTGCCGTCGCGCCGGGAGGTGGCCAGGCCGGCATGGCGCAGCGCGCGGACGTGGTGCGACACGAGGTTCTGCGACAGCTCGGTGATCCAGGCCAGATCGCAGACGCAGAGCTCCTCGCCCAGGTGCAGTGCGGCGGCGATGCGGAGCCGCGAGGGGTCTCCCAACGCCTTCGCCCGGTCGGCCAGGGTCCGGGCCTGGTCGTGGCCGGCCAGTTGCGCACGGACCTGCTCGGCGTGCGGCAGGTCCAGGCACAGCAGGTCGAAGGAGTCGCCGCTCATCGGTCTCCTCTCCCGTCGCGGCTCGGAGCCCCGGAACCGACGTCCCAACAGTCGTTGATGTGTCGCTACCACAGCCGGACCGCGGGCGGGGAGCGAGGGCCTCCTCCGGACCCGATCGGGCGCCGCCCGCTGTTTGCAGCGGGGCCGCGGGCGCGGCGTCGCGGTGTGGGGCTACGTCCGCGGCGCGTACATGATCACCGCGACGCCGGCGAGGCAGATCAGGGCGCCGACGACGTCGAAGCGATCGGGCCGGAACCCGTCGACGACCATGCCCCAGGCCAACGAGCCGGCGACGAACACGCCGCCGTAGGCGGCCAGGGATGCGGCCGAAGTGGGCGTCGGGCTGCAGCGTGGCGACGAACCCGTACAGGCCGAGCGCGACGACCCCGGCGCCGATCCAGATCCAGCCGCGGTGCTCCCGCACGCCCTGCCCGACCAGCCACGCGCCGCCGATCTCGGCCAGGGCGGCGAGGGCGAACAGCAGCAGCGAGCGGGTGATCGTCACGGGCCGGATGTTCTCGACCTCCACCGGGACGGCCCGTCGCCGTGCGCCCGGCGTCGGCACGGCCGGGTGAGATCGGTGCTCACCGAGTCCGCTCAGCTGCCCTGCACCGCCGTGGCCGTCCTCGCCGCCTGTACCACGTCGGTGATGGCGGTGACGCTGGCGGCGGAGTCGGAGGCATCGAGGAGCAGCGACGCGTGCGTGGCCGGCACGAGCCGGTGGCTGCTGGTGGAGGAGAGCTCCGCCAGGGCGTCCTGGGCGGCGGGCCAGCCGGGTTGGGTGTCGCCGGCGGTGGCGGTGACGACGACGAGCGGCGTGCTGCCGATCCCCGTCAGGGCCTGCGCCTGCTCGAACACCGCCGGGTAGGCGGCCACCTCGTCCCGCTCGCCGCGCAGCCCCCGCGTGCTCCAGTCGAACGCCTGCATCTGCGCCCGAGCCGCGGGCGGGAGGTCGGCCGGGGCGCCGGAGCTCAGCACTGGGCCGGCGCCGAGGCGCCCCAGGGTGGGGAGCAGTGCCGTGGTCCTCCGCATGAGCGAGTACGCGCCGGGGAAGTCGGGCAGCGCGGTGAACTGCTGAGGGCTCGCCGAGTCCAGCAGGACGAGGCCGGCGACGTCGTCGGGGTACTGCGCGGCGTAGACCATCGCGTACGTGCCGCCCACCGAGTGCCCGGCGAGCACGTACGGGCCGCGCTCGCCGGCCCGGCTCAGCAGGACGTGCAGGTCGGCCGCCACCTGGACGCCGTCCTTCGGTCCCGGAGCGCTGTCGCTCCACGCCTGCCCCGCCCGGTCGTACGCGCACACCCGTGTCGTGCCGGCGACCGCGGGCTGCACGAGACCCCAGGCGGCGGACGTCTCGCCCATCCCACCCAGCAGCACGACGGTCGGGCCGCCCGCGCCGGTGCAGGACAGGTGCAGCCGGTGGTCCCCGACGTCGTACAGCTGCCCCGGCATGGGCGGGGGGTCACCGGCCAGTGCCGTCTGCAGGGTCGCCGACGCACCGCCGACCCCGGCGAGCACGAGCAGGACGACTGCGGGGGAGAGCAGCCAGAAGGGCACCCGGGCGCGCATCGACCGAGCGGCACGGGCGGTGGTCCAGGCCGCGAGCGCCAGGAGGACGGGCGGCCAGAACCAGCCGGCGACGGTCAGCGCCCCGTCGCCGGGTGCGAGGACGGGCAGCGCCGCCCCGACGGCACCCAGCGCGGCCGCCGGTGTCGCTGCCCAGCGCTGCGGCAGGTCGGTCAGCGTCGACGCCCCGACGGCGAGCGCGGCCCACCCCAGCGCGAGGCCGAGCAGTCCTGAGCCGGTGAGCACGTGCTCGGGCGCACCGCCGAGGACGCCGACAGGAAGCGCCACGGAAGTGAACAGGCCGATCACGACCGAGCCGGCCACCACCCAGGCCAGTCGGCGAGCCGACGCCCGGCGGCTGCCTCCCGGGGCGGTCCGGCGGTCGGAGGGTCCCGTCGTCGTGGGCGAGGCAGCTGTCGTGGACACGAGACGACGATGAGCGAGGCACCTCCACGGCGCCAGGACGCAGGATTGACGATCCCGGACATGCCGAGCCGTACAGTGCGGAGGTGGCTGCCCTCGACGTCGCGGTCGTCACGTTCCCGTCGGCGCAGGTCCTCGACGTGACCGGCCCGCTGGAGGTCTTCTCCAGCGCCACCCGCCTGCTGTCCGCGGCGGAGTACCGCACGCGGGTGGCGAGCACGTCGGGCGGTCCGGTGCTGGCCAGCTCGGGGCTGTCGTTCAGCACCACTGCGCTCGCCGACGTCGCGGAGCCGGTGGACACGCTGGTGGTCGCCGGCGGCCGGGACATGGAGGAGGCATGCGCGGACGAGGACCTGCTGGCCCACGTCCGTCGGCTGGCGGCCGGCGCCCGACGGGTCACCTCGGTCTGCTCCGGGGCCTTCGTCCTCGCGGCGGCCGGGCTGCTGGACGGGCGGCGGGCCACCACGCACTGGGCGGAGTGCCAGCTGCTCGCGACCGCGCACCCGGAGGTGTCGGTCGACGGCGATGCGATCTACGTGCGCGACGGCGACGTCTGGACCTCCGCCGGCGTGACGGCGGGCATCGACCTGGCGCTGGCCCTCGTCGCCGACGACCACGGCGCGCGGGCGGCGGCGACGGTCGCCCGGCACCTGGTGGTCTACCTGCGGCGCTCCGGCGGGCAGGCGCAGTTCTCCACGGTGCTGGCCGCGCAGGCAGCGGAGAGCGAACCGGTGCGGGAACTGCTGGCGTGGCTGCCCGACCACCTCACCGCAGACCTCTCGGTGCCCGCCCTGGCCCGCCGCGTGCACCTCTCCGAACGGCAGTTCAGCCGGGTGTTCAAGGCCGAGGTCGAGGCGACGCCGAGCGAGCACGTGGAGCGGTTGCGGCTCGAGGCGGCCTGCCAGCTGCTCGAGACCACCAGCCACGCCGTCGACCACATCGCTCGCCTCTGCGGGTTCCGGGCTCCCGAGACGATGAACCGTGCGTTCCGTCGTCGGCTGGACACCACCCCGGGAGACCACCGGCGGCACTTCGGCCACCTCGCCGGGCAGTGAGCTCCGACGACACCGAGGACGTCGACCGGCCCTCGCGCCGGTCGAACGCCGGCGGGAGTCTCAAAAAAGGGACGGCTGGGTACGGCTCCGCGGCGGCGTCGGCGTCGAGTCGACGCACGAGTGAGGGAGGCGTACGTGGCGAGTGAGGCGAAGCGAGGAGCTCAGGAAGCGCTCTTCACTGCGATCCGGGACCAAGCCGAGACGAACATGAAGGCCGCGCTGCGGGCGCCGGAGAAGGCCCAACTCCTGCGTGACCTCGCGGAGGCCTACCGCCTGACCGCCGGTGGCTCGGTGCCGAACTCGACGGCGCGCAAGGACTCTTCGGCAGGCGACGCAGACGGAAAGGCCGCGATGCCACCACGCTGACCGAGGCAGCGCCTCGGCCGCGGTCGGAGCAGTCCTCACGCTCCCGCCTCCCCCGAGGCACGGCTCGCGAGGGCCCGTCGTCCCGACGAGCCGGGCCACCGGGCGGGGGGGGGGGCCCCGGCCCCCCCCCCGGGGGCCCCCCCCCCCACCCCCGGGCCGCCCCCCCCCCAACCACCCCCCCCCCCCCGCCCCCCCCCCGGCCGGGGGGGCCC
>NZ_JBJGYU010000057.1:0-14008 GCF_054050155.1 Geodermatophilus sp. SYSU D00703
CCCCCCCCCCCCCCCCCCCCCCCCCCCCCCCCCCCCCCCCCCCCCCCCCCCCCCCCCCCCCCCCCCCCCCCCCCCCCCCCCCCCCCCCCCCCCCCCCCCCCCCCCCACGACCGTGCGGAGAAGACCCTGTCCAGCCGAGGGCCGGCGCGCCGCGACTCAGCCCTCGGCGACCTCGGCGGCCTCCAGCCAGTCGAGCTCGACCTGCTCCTTCTCGGCGAGCACCGCCCGCAACCGCTCGTCGAGCTCCAGGACCCGCGCGTGGTCGGTCGCGGCAGCTGCGAGCTCGCCGTGCAGCCGCTCCTCCTCGGCGGTGAGCTTCTCCAGGCGCCGCTCCAGGCGGGCGGCCTCCTTGCGGGCGGCCCGCACCTCACCGGCCGAGCGGGTCGGCGCGGCGGGCGCGGGCTCCGCCGTCCGGCCGCCCGCCGAGGGCAGCTGCGCCTCCCCCGCCGCCCGGCGTGCCAGGTACTCCTCGACCCCGCCGGGCAGCGCGGCCAGGGAGCCGTCGCCCATGAGGGCCACCACCGAGTCGCACACCCGGTCGACGAAGTACCGGTCGTGGCTGACCACCAGCACGGTGCCGGCGAAGCCGTCGAGCAGGTCCTCGAGCGCGGTGAGCGTGTCGATGTCGAGGTCGTTGGTGGGCTCGTCGAGCAGCAGCACGTTCGGCTCGCCCATCAGCAGGCGCAGCAGCTGCAGCCGCCGCCGCTCCCCGCCGGAGAGGTCGCCCACCGGCGTCCACTGCCGGGACGCCGGGAACCCGAACCGCTCGGCCAGCGAGGACGCGGAGATCTCCTGGTTGCCGATGCGGGCGACCCGGGCCACCTCCTGCACCGCCTCCAGCACGCGCAGCCGGCCGTCCAGCTCGGTGACGTGCTGCGACAGGTAGGCCGGCGCGACCGTCTGCCCGCGCACCACCCGCCCGCGGTCGGGCTCGGTCTCGCCGACCAGGAGCCGCAGCAGCGAGGTCTTGCCCGCGCCGTTCACCCCGACCACGCCGATGCGGTCGCCCGGGCCGACGTGCCAGGTCAGGTCCTCGAACAGCGGTCGCGGGCCGTCGTCCGAGGGGACCGCGTAGTCGACGTCCTCCACGTCGTAGACGGTCCGGCCGAGCCGGCGGGCCGCGAACCCCTTGAGCGCCATCGACTCCCGCGGCGGCGGCACGTCCTCGATCAGCGCCTCGGCCGCCTCGATGCGGAACCGCGGCTTGCTGGTGCGTGCCGGTGCGCCGCGGCGCAGCCAGGCCAGCTCCTTGCGCACCAGGTTCTGCCGGCGCTCCTCGGTGACCGCCGCGATCCGCGCGCGCTCCGCCCGGGCCAGCGTGTAGGCCGCGTAGCCGCCGTCGTAGGCGTGCACCTTCCCGTCGGCGACCTCCCAGGTCCGGGTGCAGACCTCGTCGAGGAACCAGCGGTCGTGGGTGACGACGACCAGCGCGCCGACCCGGTTCACCACGTACTCGGCCAGCCACGCCACGCCCTCGACGTCGAGGTGGTTGGTCGGCTCGTCGAGGACCAGCAGGTCCAGGGGCCGGATCAGCTGGGCGGCCAGCGCCACCCGGCGGCGCTCACCACCGGACATCGGCGCCACGAGCGAGTCCAGGCCCAGCCGGTCGAGCTCCAGCCCGGTGAGCACGTTGCGCACGGCCGGGTCGGCGGCCCACTCGTGCTCGGCGGCGAACAGGTCCGCGGGCAGGACGACGTCACGCACGGTGGCGCCCGGCGGCAGGATACCGGACTGGTCGAGGACGCCGAGAGCCAGGTCCGCGCGGCGGGTGACCCGGCCGGCGTCGGGTTCCTCGCGGCCGGTGAGGACGCCGAGCAGCGTCGACTTGCCGCTGCCGTTGCGTCCGACCACGCCGATCCGCTCACCGGCGGCGATCCCGAGCGAGACGTCGTCGAGCAGCACCGTGGTGCCGTGGGCCTTCTGCACCCGCTCGAGGTTGACCAGGTTGACGGGTGCGCTCATGGGAGCCCCAGTATCCGCCCGCCCCGGGCAGGGATCCCGGCCGCCCCGGGACACCGGCCCCTGGCCCCCGGGACGCCGCGCCGGCCGGAGGCTCGCCCCGTCCCGGCGGGAGCGGCACAAGTGACCCGCAAGGACCTCGCAAGCAGCCCGTTCGAAAGTCGGGCCGATCGATCCCGCAGCACTTCCCAGGAGGTAGACGATGACCGCGGCGGTTGTTCTCGCCGGAGGGACCGCGCACCCGGTCCGCGGTGCGCAGCAGGCGGCCCGGGCGACGCTGGTCGCCGTCCGCCGGGCGTCCCGGGACACGGCGGCCGCCCCGGCCTCGGTCTGGTGGGCACGGCTGGCCGAGCGCGGGCCGGCCTCGGTCGAGCACTCCCTGGTGGCGGTGAACTCCGAGCGTTTCCCCGACGGCACGCCGGTCGACCTCACCGCGCTGCACTCCCGCGGACGGCGCCCGGCCGGCTGGCTCGTCGACCTGCGCTACCGGGTCGGCGACGGCGCGGTGGTGCGGGTGGAGCTGGCCGAGTCCCTCGCCGACCCGTGCCCACCGCTGTGGTTCGCCGAGGTCCACCACGCCACGAGCGGGGTACCCGCGGTCTCGCTGCTGGCCTTCCGCGGGGGCGGGTTCCGCACGGGGTCGCTGGTGGGCCCGCACGAGGTCGCCGCCCGCGGGCTCCGGATGGCCGACCGCGTCGGCGAGGTCCGCTGGTGGACCCGCTCCGGCGTCGTCGACACCGTCACGGTCGCCCCCGGGGTGCGCCGGCGCGGCGTGGGACGGGCGCTGGTCACCGTGGCCGAGGCGCTGCGGGTGCTGCGCGGCTGGGCGCCGCTGCGCTCCGACGGCCGGCTCACCGACGCCGGCGCCGCCTGGCTGGACGCCGCTCCGCAGCACTGGGCGCAGCGGCTGACCGAGCGCACCGAGCGGCTGCCCGACGAGGCCGACCCCGACGCGCTCACCGGCGTCGCCCGCCTGCTGCGCTGAGAGACGGTCAGCCGGCCTCCGCCACCCCCAGCCAGGCGCGCAGCGCCCCCTGGGACAGCAGCCGGCCCACCCGGCGGGACTGCTCCCGCGCCTCCCGCCAGCGCGGGTCCTCCCCGTGCCGGCGGGCGACCTCGGCCTCCACGGCGTCGGCGCGCTCGGACCACTCCGGCGGGCTGTCGCCGAGGTCGGCGTCGGCGGTCTCCAGCAGCCGCAGCCCCGCGGCGTCGAGCAGGGGTGGCAGCTCGCGGGCCGCCGGGAACACGTTGCCCTCCGGCAGCGGCGGCGGCAGCGGGCGGTCGGCGACGAACACCAGCAGCCCGAGCCGGCCGCCGGGGCGCAGCACGCGGCGCAGCTCGGTCAGCGCGCCGGCCTTGTCCGACGTCGTGCACAGCACCCCGAGGCACCAGGCCGCGTCGAAGGCGGCGTCGCGGAACGGCAGCGCCTGGGCCAGCGCGGCCACCGACGGCAGGCCGAAGAGCCGGCGCGCGGCACGCGCCGCGGCCGACATCGGCTCGGCGCAGACCGGGCGCACCCCGTGCTCGGCGGCCAGCCAGCCCGCGGGTCCGCCGACCCCGGCGCCGTCGTCGAGCACCCGGCAGCCCTCGCCGAGCGCCAGCCGGTCGGCGAGCCAGCGCAGCGCCCCCTCGCTGCCGCTGCCGCGGCACCCGGCCGGGACCGCGTGCTCCGGGCCCAGTGCCCGCACCGCCTCCTCGGTCCAGCCGGCGACGGTGCCGAACTCCGACTCCATCGCGTCGCTCTCGAGCTCCCTCATGCGGCCTGCTCCCTGATCGCGGCGGCCACCTCGGCCTTGACCCGCGCGCCGGCGTCCTCCCCGGCCGCGGAGGCCAGCCCGGAGAGGTTGACGCCGACCACCCCGGGGACGGCCAGCAGCGCACGCGCCTCCGCCACCGCGGCGGCGATGCCGGCCGCCCGCGGGTCCGGGGCGGCGAGGACGGACTCGACCGTGGCGTCGTCCACGTGTAGGCCGGGGAAGCGCTGCAGCACCCGCGCCGAGGGCTCATCGGTGTAGACGGCGACCGCGGCGACGAACGGCAGCGTCGCGCCGGCGGCGCGGGCGGCGGCGACGAACGCCGCCACCTCCGCCGGGCTGCGGACGTGGTTGAGCACGCAGACCTGCGCCCCGGCCCGCTGCTTGGCGGCGACCCGCGCCGGCCGCGCGTCCGCCGGTGGCGCGGCCGGCGACTCCGGGACGGCTACCGGGAGCCCGGTCGCGGCGGCCAGCGCGGTCAGTCGCGGCCCGTCGAGGTCGAAGACCTGGGTGACGCCGGGCCGGACGTCGGGACCGCGGGCGTCACCGGTCACGCAGAGCACCGCGTCGACGCCGACCGCGGCGAGCCCCGCCAGCTCCTGCTCGAGCACCACGCGGTTGCGGTCGCGGCAGGCCAGCGTCGTCCACGGCCGGCCGCCGGCGTCGCGCACCTCCGCCGCGAGGAGGGTCGGCGGCAGGTCGGGGCGGTTGGCGTGCTCGCCGGCCAGCAGGCCGTCGGAGACCGGGGCGAGCAGGCCGACGACGCGACGCAGCGCGACCGGGTCGAACGGCGGGACGGTGAGGTCGGTCAGCACCACCGGCCGGGTACGGGCGCGGTCGAGGAGGCTCCCGGGCCGGGGCGGCGCCGGCTCCGTGTGCGGGGGGTCCCACGAGGGGGCCGGGCGGTCCACGAAGACGCAGCGGTGCTCGGCGACCTCGCAGCGCTCGTCGTCCCGGACGCCGCCGCACGGGCCGAAGACCATCCGCTTCGGGCACCCTGGCCGGCGGGCGTCGTCGTCCACCGTCGGAGCCTGACCGTCGCCGTCGCCGTCCAAACCCGACCCGGGACGGCGGGAAGACAACGGCCCCTGCGAGCGCTACAGTCGCCGTTAGTTGAGCCCTCAACCAAGGAGGCCGGCATGCCTGCCGTGACCGTCGAGGACACCACCACGCTGCCCCGCGTCCCCGTACCCGCGCCCCGGACCGTCCGCCGCCGGGTCCGCTCGGTGACGACCGCGCCGTCGGGCTTCGAGGGCGAGGGCTTCCCGGTCCGCCGGGCCTTCGCCGGGGTCGACCTGCGCGACCTGGACCCGTTCCTCCACATGGACCAGATGGGCGAGGTCGAGTACGCGCCGGGTGAGCCCAAGGGCACCTCCTGGCACCCGCACCGCGGCTTCGAGACCGTCACCTACATCATCGACGGCACCTTCGAGCACGCCGACTCCCACGGGGGCGGCGGCACGATCAGCAACGGCGACACGCAGTGGATGACCGCCGGCGGCGGCGTGCTGCACATCGAGCGGCCGCCGGAGCACCTGGTGGTCAGCGGCGGGCTCTTCCACGGCCTGCAGCTGTGGGTCAACCTGCCCCGCGCGCAGAAGTGGGTCGAGCCGCGGTACCAGGACCTGCGGGCCCACGAGTCGGTGCTCCTGGCCAGCCCGGACGCCGGCGCGCTCCTGCGGGTCATCGCCGGGGACGTCGGGGGGCACGTCGGCCCCGGCTCGACCTACACGCCCATGGCCATGGTGCACGCGACGATCGCCCCGGGCGCGACGCTGGACCTGCCGTGGCGGCCGGACTTCAACGCGCTGGTCTACGTGCTCTCCGGCGCCGGCTCGGTGGGCATCGACCGGGCTCCGGTGCGCACCGGCCAGCTCGCCGTCCTGGGTCCCGGTGACACGGTGACCGTGTCGGGGGCCGTGCACCAGGAGTCGCGCACGCCCGCCCTCGACGTTGTGGTCCTCGGCGGTGCGCCGATCCGCGAGCCGATCGCCATGTACGGGCCGTTCGTCATGAACACCCGCCAGGAGGTCGTCGACGCCTTCGCCGACTTCCAGGCCGGCCGGCTCGGCACGATCCCCGCACAGCGCGTCCCGCACGGGGGCGTGCGCGGGGAGACCGGCCAGTGACGACGCCCTGACGCCGACCGTCGGCGGCGGCTACCGCGCCGCCGCCGACGGCTGCATGCTGGCCGCCACCGGAACCGCGAGTGAGGAGCCGCTGTGTCCGTCTTCCCGCCCATGCCGCTCGCCGAGTGGGCCGACACCAAGGAGACCGTGCACCGGTTCCTGCAGATCATCGGCAAGCTCCGGCTGGCCAACGCCCCGCGGCGCAACCACTGGTGGCACATCCCGTTCCACCTCACCGGCCGGGGCCTCACCACCCGGCCGATGGGCTTCGACCCGGTGTTCGCCGTCGACCTGGACCTGGCCGACCACCGGCTGGAGGTGAGCGTCGCCGACGGACGCCGGGCGTCGTTCCCGCTGCCGGGGTCGAGCGTCGCGGCGTTCTACCGGCAGCTGCTCGACACCCTGTCGGGGCTCGGCCTACCCGCTTCCGTCGACCACCCCGTCCCGTACGACCTGGCCGACCGCACGCCGTTCGCCGAGGACGAGCACCACGCCTCCTACGACCGCGAGCGGGTGACCCGCTACTGGCTGGTGCTGGGCCAGGTGGCGCAGGTGCTCGAGGAGTTCGCCGGGCGCAGCTACGCCAAGACGAGCCCGGTGCACCACTTCTGGCACACCTTCGACATCGCCGTCACCCGGTTCTCCGACCGGCGGGTGGAGCAGCCCACGGACGTCGACCCGGTCACCCGCGAGGCCTACTCGCACGAGGTGATCAGCGCCGGCTTCTGGTTCGGCGACGACCAGGTGCCCGAGCCGGCCTTCTACTCCTACACCGCGCCCGAACCGGTCGGGCTGGTCGAGGAGCCCCTGCGACCGGCCGCGGCGCGCTGGATCGACAGCCGCGGCGCGCACCTGGCGCTGCTGCCCTACGAGGACGTGCGGACGGCGGCCGACCCGCGGGCCGTCGTCCTGGAGTTCCTGGAGAGCGCCTACCTCGCCGGTGCGCGCCGGGCCGGCTGGGACCTCGACGCCCTCCGCTGCCCGACCGCGCCCGAACCACGGTGACCCCGCCCACCCCGCTCGCCGTCCGGAGGTCCGCGCCATGAGCAACCTCGACCGCCGTCCGTCCGCCCGTGAGCTGGGCGGGCTGGACGAGACACCCGCCGGCCCGGTGCTGGACCTGCTGCCGGGCAAGGAGGTGCAGCTCGGGGAGAGCACCCGCGTCCGCCGGCTGCTGCCCACGCTGGGCCGGCGGCTGGTGGGCGCGTGGGCGTTCGTCGACCACTACGGCCCCGACGACGTCTCCGCCTCCCCCGGCATGCAGGTGGCACCGCACCCGCACACCGGCCTGCAGACCGTCTCCTGGCTGCTCGAGGGCGAGGTCCACCACCGCGACTCGCTGGGCAGCGACGCGGTCATCCGGCCCGGCGAGCTGGCGCTGATGACCGCCGGCCACGGCATCGCGCACTCCGAGCAGTCCCCCGTCCCGCACCCGCGGTTCCTGCACGGCGCCCAGCTGTGGGTGGCGTTGCCCGACGCCGCCCGGGAGGTGGCACCGGCCTTCGACCACCACACGTCGCTGCCCGGCTTCACCTCCGACGGCGTGACCGCGACCGTGCTGATGGGTTCCGTCGGCGGGGCGACCTCCCCCGGCACCGCCCACACCCCACTGGCCGGCGCCGACCTCGACCTCACCGCCGGCGCGGATGTCGAGCTGCCGCTCGAGCCGGACTTCGAGTACGCCCTGCTTGCCAACTCCGGGTCCGCCGAGGTGGAGGGCGCACCCCTGGGGCGCGGGGCGATGCTCTACCTCGGCACCGGCCGTCGCTCGGTCCGGCTGCGGGCGGCCGAGGCGGCCCGGCTGCTGCTGCTGGGCGGCGAGCCGTTCGAGGAGCGGATCGTCATGTGGTGGAACTTCGTCGGCCGCACCGGCGAGGAGATCGCCGACTACGCGCAGCGGTGGAACGACGAGGACGAGCGGTTCGGCGTGGTGGTCGGGTGCGACGGCGACCGGCTGCCGGCCCCGCCGCTGCCCCCGGTGCCGCTCAAGGCGCGCGGCCGGCAACGCTGAGGTCCCGCATCCTGCGACCGTGGGGCCGGGCACAACCGGCGCCGGGGCGGTGTTGCTGCGGGCATGGCCGAGACCGTGGACCCCCGCCTGCTGGACTTCGTCGCCGAGCACCGGTGGGGGGTGCTCGCCACCGTCAAGCGCGACGGCCGGCCGCAGCTGTCCAACGTCGGCTACGCCTACGACCCCGAGGCCCGGCTGTTTCGGGTGTCGGTGACCGATGACCGCGCCAAGACCCGCAACCTGCGGGCCGACCCGCGGGTCACCCTGCACGTCGCGTCGAAGGACTTCTGGTCCTGGGCGGCCGTGGAGGGGACCGCGGCGCTCACGCCGGTCGCCGCCGACCCGCACGACGCCACGGTCGACGAACTGGTCGCCTACTACCGGGGCGTCTCCGGCGAGCACGAGGACTGGGACGAGTACCGCGCGGCCATGGTCGCCGACCGCCGGCTGGTCGTCCGCTTCCGCCCCGAGCACGCCTACGGGCAGCTGCGCGGCTGAGCACGACCGGCCGGGTGGCCGGCGCGCCCCCGACGCGCCGGCCACGCTGCTCAGCCCTGCGCCGACCCGCCCATCACCTCGAACGGCGCGCCCCACGGGTCGGCCAGGACGGCGAACCGGCCCCACGGGGTGTCCATCGGCGGCATGAGCACCTTGCCGCCGGCGGCCTCGACCGCACTGGCCGCCTCGTCGGCGGAGTCGACCGCGAAGCAGGTGAGCCAGCCCTTGGGCAGGTCCGGGGAGGACGCCCCGAGCCCGCCGAGCGGGTTCCCGCCGGTGGAGAAGGTCGTGTAGTCGAAGTCGTCACCGCCCTCTTCGACCTCGTCGTAGGTGAAGCCGAAGACGGCGGAGTAGAACTCGCGGGCCCGGGCGGCGTCGTCGGCCATCGCCTCGTTCCACGCCAGGGCACCGGTCTCGTTGACGATGCGGGCGCCGGTGTGCGTGCCGGACTGCCACAGGCCGAACGCGTTGCCCTGCGGGTCGACGGCGATGGTCATCGTGCCCATGGGCCCGACCTCCATCGGCTCGACGACCACCGTGCCGCCGGCCTCGCGGATGCGGGCGGCCGTCGCCTGCGAGTCGTCGGTGGCGAAGTACGTCGTCCAGCTCGGCGAGTCCCCGGGGTTCATCAGCGGCCCCATGCCGGCCGCCGGCTGCCCGTTCCGGTGCGCGTTCAGGTAGCCGCCGAACTCCGGGTCGCCACCCTCGTACTCCCAGCCGAACAGCCGGCCGTAGAAGTCCTTGGCGGCGTCGATGTCCGAGGCGCCGTAGTCGACCCAGCAGGGGGTGCCGGCCGGCCAGGGGGTGTTCCGAGTGGGCATGTGTCCTCCTCGTCTGTGGGAGAGGACACCGTTCCACCCGGGTCCGACAGTTCCCAGGCCTCGGCCGACGCGAGGGTCAGAATTCACCCCCGCCGAAGTCCCCGCCGAAGTCGGTGCCACCGAAGTCCCCGGCCGCCCAGTCCCCGCCGCCCATGTCGCCGCCGTCGTGGTCGCCGAAGATCAGGCCCCCGAGCAGCAGGCCGCCCAGCCCCGCGCCCAGCGGGCTGATCCCCCCGGCGCGCCGGTAGCCGCCGCTGCCCCAGCCCCCGCCGTACCCACCCCAGGTGTTGCCGTAGCCCCCGTAGCCGGCGTACCCGGTCTGCTGCGACCACCGCCGGACGTCGGCCTCCGCCTCGGCCAGCGCCTGCTGGGCGAGCCGGTCGGCCGTCTGTGCCGACCGCAGCGCGGACGCGGGGTCCTGGCCGCCCTGCCGCTCCGCGGACGCCAGGTACCGCTCGGCCTCCGCCAGCCGCGTGCGGGCCGTCGGGCCCACCGCACCGCGGCGGGTGCCGATGAAGTCCCCGGCCGCGGCCACCGCCGCGCGCGCGGTCAGCAGCGCCTGGTCGAGCGCCTCCGCGGCGCGCCGGACACGCGTCTGCTCGTCGCGGGCGGTCTGCAGCGCCTGCTCGAGGGCGATGTCGGCCTCCTCCAGCCGGCGCAGCGCGGCGAGGGGGTCGGGCTGCGCGCCGTCCTGCCGGGAGAGCGCGGCCTCGGCCGACGACAGCGCCGCCTCGGCGCGGGCGACCTGCGGACGCAGGTCGCTGCGGGTGCCGGCCGTGAGCATGGCCCGGGCCTCGGCGAGGTCCTCCTCGATGTCGGCCCGCGCCGCCGGCACCCGCTGCTCGGCGGCGGCGAGGTCACCGCCCAGCCGGGCGATCGCGTCGAGCAGCGTGACGCTCTGGCCGACGGCGTTCTCCGCGCCGCGCAGCCGGCCCACCGAGCGCCCCGCCTGGCCGGCGGCCTGGTCCTCCCGGGCCAGCTCGACCTCCCGCGTCGCCGCGGCCAGCCGCACGCCGGCCTCCGCGACGTTCTCCGCCACCGGCGCCACGGCCGCGGCGGCGTAGCGGCCCTGCAGGTCGGCCAGCCGCCGCTCCTCCTCGGGCAGCCGCTGCTGGAGCTGCTCGATCCGCCGGCCGAGCTCCTCGGCGGCCTGCCCGGCGGTGCGCTCGCGCTCGCGCAGCTCCTCGAGCGCCGCCGCCTGCTCGCGCAGCCGCTGCCCGGCCGCGTCGGTGAGCGCCAGCAGTTCGGTCAGCATGCGGCGCTGGGTGGGCTCGTCCTCCGGGATCTCGTCGTCGAGCTCCTGCCGGATGGTGAACGCCCGGGCCAGCTCGGCCCGCGAGCGGTCCAGCGCCTCGACCAGCCCCGGCACCGCGTCCTCGCCGAAGTGCGACCGGGCGTAGTCGAGGTCCACCTGCGCGCCGCGGACCTGCTCGTCCAGCTCCAGCAGGGCGGTGCTCCCGCGGTAGTTGAGCTGCTCGGTCGGGACGCCAGCGTGCGGGTCGCGCTGCGGCAGCCGCGCCGGCGCCGACGGCAGCTCCCGCTGCGGCGCCCGCCGCCGGCGGCGCGAGAAGAGGTACAGCCCGCCGCCGAGGAGCAGCAGGCCGAGGACGACGGCGAGCGTCCCCGCACCGGAACCGCTTCCGCCGCCCGGTCCGGCCGGTGACCCCGAGCCCGAGGTGCTGCCGCCGGCCAGTCCGTCCGCGAGCGCCGTCACCGCACCGGCCCAGTCGCCCTGGGACAGCCGCGGCCGCACCTCGTCGTCCAGCACGGCCTGCAGCTCCGCGGCGTCGACGGACTGACCGGCGTGCACGCCGTAGAGCCGGTCGTCGACGGCCACGGCCAGCAGCACGTCGTCGTTGCCGAGACCGGAGAGCTCCGCGGTCTCGCGGGCCCAGTCGGAGCGGTCGACGCCGTCGAAGCTGTCGACGAAGACGGCGAACAGCCGGGTGCCGGTCTGCTGTTCGAGGTCGTCGATCGCGGCGCGGACGTCGTCGGCGTCCCCACCGAGCACGCCGGCCTCGTCGCTCACCTGGTCGGCCAGCCCGGTCGGCGGCGAGGCCAGCGCCGGGGACCCGGCGAGCAGCAGCGCGGTGAGGATGGCCATGACGATCGTCAGGCGGCGCACGTGGGACCTCCGGTGTACTGGGGCGCCCGTCAGGACGTCCGGACTCTAGGCACGGACGGCGGCCACCTCCGGTTCCCGGCCCGGCCGCGCCCCGCGGTCAGAAGCGCCCGCCGCCCCCGCGCCGGCCGCCACCCGACCGCCGGCCGCCGCTGGACCGGCGCGTGCCGCCCCCGGACCGGCGGCCGCCCCCGCCGAAGCCGCTGCTGCGGTAGCCGCCGCGCGACCCGCCGCCACCGCCGCCGAAGAGGATGCCGCCGAGCACCAGGCTGCCCAGGTCCACGCCACCGCCGGCCGGACGGCCGCCCGCGAAGCCGCCCGGCGACCACCCGCCGTAGCCCCCGCCCCCGCTGCCCCACGAGGAGACGTCGCCCTGCGCCGAGGCGAGCGCCTGCTGGGCCAGCGCCCCCGCCTGCTGTGCCTCGCGGAGCGCGCCGACGGGGTCGCGCTGCCCCGAGGCGACGGCGGCGTCGAGGTGCCGCTGGGCCTCGGCCAGCCGGGTGCGCGCCTCCGGGCCGACGGCACCGCGCCGGGTGCTGATGAAGTCGCCCGCCGCGGCGATGCCCGAGCGCGCGGCGAGCAGGGCCTGGTCGAGGGCGGCCGCAGCCCGCCGGGTCTGCGCCTGCGCGTCCCTCGCCGTCCGCAGCGCCTCCTCGAGCGCGGCGTCGGCCTGCTCCAGCTCGCGGAGGGCCGCCAGTGGGTCCGGTCGGCCGTCCGGGGGCGACAGGGCGGTCCCCACCGCCGCGAGCGCCGCCTCCGCGCGGGCGATCTGCGGCGCCAGGCCGCTGCGGTCCCCACCCGCGACCAGCGACCGGGCCTCGGCGAGGTCCTCCTCGGTCTCCGTCCGGGCCGCGACCACCCGCGCGGCGGCCGCGTCGAGGTCGGTGGCCAGCCGCCCGATCGCGTCCAGCAGGGTCGCCGTCTGCGCGACGGCGTCCTCGGCGGCGCGGACGTCGCTCACCGCGGCGCCCGGCTGGCCGGCGGCCAGGTCCGCGCGGGCCTCGGCGACCTCGGCCTGTGCGGCGGCGAGCCGGGCCCGGGCCTGCGCCACGTTCTCCGCCACCGGGGCGAGCGCCGTCGCGGCGTAGCGCTGCGCCAGGTCGCGGAGCCGCTGCTCCTCCCCCGGCAGGCGGCCGCGCAGCTCGGCGATCCGCGGCTCGAGGGCGTCCAGCACCTGCGGCGCGGTGCGCTCGAGGTCCCGCAGCTGCGCGAACGCCTCGGCCTGCGCGTCGAGCCGGGCGTCGGCGGCCTCGACCAGCGCGAGGAGCTCGGTCAGCAGCCGCCGCTTCGCCGGCTCGTCCTCGGGCACCTCGTCGTCCAGCTGCTGCCGCAGGGTGAACGCGCGCGCCAGCTCCGCCCGGGACTGCGCCAGCGCCTCGTCGAAGCCGCCCACCGCCTCGGGTCCGTACTGGCTGCGGGCGAAGTCGAGGTCCAGCTGCGAGGCCTGCACCTGCTCGTCGAGCTCCAGCAGCGCACTGCTCGCGCGGAACTGCAGCTGCTCGGTGGGGACGCCGGCGTGCGGGTCCGCCGCGCCCGGACTCGGCGCCGCCGTCCGGCGCTTCCGCCGGGAGCGGGCCACCAGCAGGGCCCCGCCGCCCACCACGACCACCCCGCCGGCGACCAGCAGCCCCGTGGACACGCCGCCCCCGGAGCCGCCCAGCCCGTCGGCGAGCGCGACCACCGCGCCGGTCCAGTCCCCGTCGGAGAGCGCCGGCTCGACGTCGGTGGCCAGCAGGTCGTCGATCTCGTCGTCCGACAACCGGAAGCCCTCGTCCACGGAGAGGCCGTAGGCGCGGTCGTCCACCGCGACGGCGAACAGCACGTCGGTGCTGCCCAGCTGCGACGCCGTCGCGGCGTCGTCCGCCCACTGCTGGCCGGAGGCACCGTCGAAGGAGTCGACGAAGGCCACCCACAGCTGGGTGCCGTCCTCGGCCCGGAGCCGGTCGAGCGCGTCCTCGACCCGCGCCTCCTCACCGGTGAGCGCACCGACCTGGTCGACGACCGGCTGGCCGAGCCGGAACGGGGGGACGGCGAGGGCGGGACCGCCGGCGAGCAGCAGCAGCGTCAGCACCCCCAGGACGACGACGAGCCGCCGCACGGGCACCTCCTGGGGACGACGGAGCGAGAGCCCCGCGACCCTATCGACGTGGCAGGGGTCCGGGGGTGCGCGACCGGGTAGCACCCCGTTCCCCGAGTCCCGTGGAGGCACCGTGAGCGAGCCCGACCGCATCCCCGCCGCCGAACTGCCGTCCGGAGCCGTGCGCCGCGTGGGCGACTGGGCGGTGGGCAACCGCGACGGGGACTACTTCGCCGTCTCGCGCCGCTGCCGGCACCAGCTCGCCGACCTGTCGAAGGGGTCCCTCGACGCCGACGGGTGCCTGGTCTGCCCCTGGCACCAGAGCCGCTACGACGTCCGCACCGGGGAGATGGTGCAGGGCCCGCGCGGCTTCCTCGGCTACCACGGCCCCACGCCGGGCTACACGCAGTTCGTGCGGGCCTACGGCCGGGTGCTGCGGCTGCGCGTGCGGAAGGCGCTGCGCCGCGGCGCCGACGTCGTCGTGGAGTGAGCGGAGTGGGGGGGGGGGGGGGGGGCCCCCCCCCCCCCCCCCCCCCCGCCCCCCCCCCCCCCCCACCCCCCCCCCCCCCCCCCCCCCCCCCCCCCCCCCCCCCCCCCCCCCCCCCCCCCCCCCCCCCCCCCCCCCCCCCCCCCCCCC
>NZ_JBJGYU010000058.1:0-11560 GCF_054050155.1 Geodermatophilus sp. SYSU D00703
CAGGGCTGGGGGTGTGGGGGGGGGGGGGCTGAGACCAGAGCTAGGGCGCGGCCCCCCCCCCCCCCCCCCCCCCCCCCCCCCCCCCCCCCCCCCCCCCCCCCCCCCCCCCCCCCGGCCCCGTCCAGGACACCGCCCCCGGCTCGCCAGGGGCGGAGGGGACGGGGTCCTCCTACTCGCCGCCGCGCAGCAGGAACACGACCGACTCGAGCTCGTCGGGCTTGATGAGCACGTCGCGCGCCTTGGAGCCCTCCGACGGGCCGACGATGCCCCGGCTCTCCATGAGGTCCATGAGCCGGCCGGCCTTGGCGAACCCGACCCGCAGCTTGCGCTGCAGCATCGACGTCGACCCGAACTGGCTGGTGACCACGAGCTCGACTGCCTGGACGAGCAGCTCGAGGTCGCCGCCGATGTCCTCGTCGATCTCCTTCTTCTCGCCGCCGCCGGCGGAGAAGACCTCTTCCCGGTACTCGGGCTCGGCCTGCCGCTTGGTGAACTCGACGACCGCCTCGATCTCGGCGTCGGAGACGTAGGCGCCCTGGACGCGCATGGGCTTGCCCTGGCCGATCGGCATGAACAGGGCGTCGCCCATGCCGATGAGCTTCTCCGCGCCGGGCTGGTCGAGGATGACCCGGCTGTCGGTGAGGCTCGAGGTGGAGAACGCCAGCCGCGAGGGCACGTTGGCCTTGATCAGACCGGTGACGACGTCCACCGACGGGCGCTGGGTGGCCAGCACCAGGTGGATGCCGGCCGCACGCGCCTTCTGGGTGATCCGGACGATGCAGTCCTCGACGTCGCGCGGGGCGACCATCATGAGGTCGGCGAGCTCGTCGACGATCGCGAGGATGTACGGGTAGGGCCGGTACACGCGCTCGCTGCCGGGCGGGGCGACGATCTCGCCCTTCTCGACCTTGCGGTTGAAGTCGTCGACGTGCCGGACACCGGAGGCCCGCATGTCCTGGTAGCGCTGCTCCATCTCCTCGACCAGCCAGGCCAGCGCGGTCGCGGCCTTCTTGGGGTCGGTGATGATGGGCGTGATCAGGTGCGGGATGCCGTCGTACGGCGTCAGCTCGACCATCTTCGGGTCGACGAGGATCATCCGCAGCTGCTCCGGGGTGGCCCGCAGCAGCAGCGAGGTCAGCAGCGAGTTGATGCAGCTGGACTTACCGGCACCGGTGGCACCGGCGACCAGCAGGTGCGGCATCTTCGCCAGGTTCGCCGTGACGAAGCCGCCCTCGATGTCCTTGCCGAGCCCGACGACCATCGGGTGAGGGTCCTGCTTGGCCACCTGCGAGCGCATGACGTCGCCGAGGCTGACCGTCTCGCGGTCGGCGTTGGGCACCTCGATGCCGACGGCGGACTTGCCGGGGATCGGCGCCAGGATGCGGATGTTGTCGTTGGCGACGGCGTAGGCGAGGTTGCGGGTGAGCGCGGTGATCTTCTCGACCTTGACCGCGGGGCCGAGCTCGACCTCGTAGCGCGTGACGGTCGGCCCCCGCGTGAAACCGGTGACGTCGGCGTCGATGTTGAACTGCTCGAGCACGCCGCGGATCGCCTCGACCACGGCGTCGTTCGCGGACGACTCCTTCTTCGGCGGGGTCCCCGGGCGCAGCAGGGTCACCGACGGCAGCGTGTACTCACCCTCGACCGGCTCGATGCGCAGCTGCTCGGGCTCGGTGATCGGCTCGAGCACCTCCGGCGGGGCCGTGCGGTCGACCACCGGGGCGCGGCGGCCCGGCTCCGGGTCGGGCGCGGGCTCGACGTGCACGGCCTCCGGCGCCTCGTCGAAGGCGGCGTGGTCGATGGCCGGGAGGGTGTCCACCGGCCCGGTGTCCATCAGGTCGTCCGCGAGGGACCGGCGGCGGGTGCGGGGAGCCGGCGCGGGCTCCTCGTCGTCCTCGTCGTCCCAGGCCTCGTCGTAGTCGTCCTCGTGGGTGCCCTGGCCGAGCAGCCGGTCACCGAGCTCGCGCAGCCGCTCGGGGATCTGGTGCACCGGCGTCGCGGTGAGCACGAGCAGGCCGAAGAACGCCAGCAGGACCAGCAGCACGACGGTGACGACGCTGCCGACGCCGGCCACCAGGGGCGTGCCGACGGCCCAGCCGGTCAGGCCCCCGGTGCCCGGCCGGCCCTGGACGGGGACGGCGCCGTCGCCGACGACCTGCGCGATGCCCAGGACCGACGCGACGAGGCACAGCCAGCCGATCGCCAGGCGGCCGCGCGTCTCCGGGCGCGGCGCGCGGCGGAGCAGCCGGAGGGCGACGAAGAACAGCAGCACCGGCAGGACCAGGACCAGCGAGCCGACGACCCACCGCACGCCGTCGGCCAGCGCGGCACCGACCGGGCCGATGCCGTTGGTCCAGGCCGCGGCGCCGAGGACGACGGCCAGACCGAGCACGGCCAGGCCGACACCGTCGCGGCGGTGTTCGGGCGCGAGCGGCTCGGCCTCCTCGGGCCGGGCCACCGAGCGGGCCAGCCCGCCGGCCCCGCGGGCCAGCAGGGACCAGCCACCGCTGATGACGCCCCACAGACCGGGGCCGGAGTTCTCGGGCGCGGGCTTCCGTGCGGCGGGCTTGCGGCCGCCGGAGGCGGGCCGCTTCGCGGGCGGGCGCTTCCGGGACGCGGTCGAGCCGGAGCCGGAGCGTCCGCGCGCCGGCGACTTACCCGACGCGCGGGTCGTCGTCGTGCGAGCAGGCATGCGTCAGACCGTAATCGCCGCAGGTGCGCGCCGACGGCAGGCGACGCCTCGTGTCCGCCACCTACGGTCAGGGCATGCCGACCCCTCCCCCGGTCCCCCACGGCAGCTGGCCCACCCCGATCACCTCCGAACTCGTGGTCCGCGCGGCCGCCCGTCTGGGGGAGGTGGCCGTCGACGGCACCGATGTGTGGTGGTCGGAGTCACGGCCTCAGGAGGGCGGCCGGTCGGCCCTGGTCCGGCGGTCCGCGGACGGCGTCGTCGACGACGCGCTGCCCGCTCCGTGGAACGCCCGCACGCGGGTGCACGAGTACGGCGGCGGCGCATGGGCCGTCGCCGGCGGCACCCTGTGGTTCACCGACTTCGCCGACCAGCGGCTGTACCGGCTCGACCCGGGCGCGGACGACCCCGTGGCGGTCACGCCGGAGCCCGCGCTGCCCGCGGGGGTCCGCTACGCCGACCTCACGCCGGCGCGGGGCGGCGCGCTGCTCGCCGTCCGGGAGACGCACGCGGCCGGTGGTGCGGCGGCCGACGTGGTGAACCAGATCGTCCGGCTCGGGCCCGAGGGGACCGAAGACGTCCTCGTCAGCGGGCCGGACTTCGTCTCAGACCCGCGCCCCTCCCCCGACGGCCGGTCCCTGGCCTGGCTGCAGTGGGACCACCCGGACATGCCCTGGGACGCCGCCCAGCTCGTCGTCCGCACCGACGACGGCAGCCCGACCGTGGTCGCGGGCGGGCGTCCGGCCGGCGGGGCCGCCGAGTCCGCCGTCCAGCCGACGTGGGCCGCCGACGGCAGCCTGTGGTTCTGCCTGGACCGCACGGACGTGTGGGCGCTGTACCGCTGGCGGCCGGGCGGGGACGTCGACCTGGTCCTCGACGTGGACGCGGACATCGCGGGGCCGCAGTGGGTGTTCGGCGCCCGCCGCTTCGCCCTGCTGCCCGACGGCCGCGTCGTGCTCGCCTTCGCCCGGGAGGGGGCCGACCGGCTCGCCGTCCGGAAGACCGACGGGACCCTGCAGGAGATCGACCTGCCGTACTCGCTGTTCCGGTACGTGACGGCGGTGGACGGCGCGGTGGTCTGCCTGGCCGGGGGTCCGGCGAGCGAGCCCGTCGTGCTGCGGGTGCCGGCGGACGGCGGCGCCGCCGACGTGCTGCGGCCCGCCCGGGACCTCGGCCTGGACCCCGCGTGGTTCGCCCGGCCCGAGCACGTGTCCTTCCCGACCCCGGACGACGGCACCGGCATCGACGTCGCGCACGCGCTGGTCTACCCGCCGACCAACCCGGAGGTGTCCGCACCGGAGGGGTCGCTGACGCCGCTGCTGGTCGTCGTCCACGGCGGGCCGACGGCCGCGGCGACGCCGGTGCTCGACCTGGGGGTGCAGTACTGGACCTCCCGGGGGTTCTGCGTCGCCGACGTGGACTACCGCGGGTCGGCCGGCTACGGGCGCCGCTACCGCGAGGCCCTGCGCGGCGCCTGGGGCGTGGTCGACCTCGACGACGTCGTCGCCTGCGCCCGGTTCCTCGCCGACGGCGGCCGGGTCGACCCGGCGCGGATGGCGATCCGCGGCGGGTCGGCGGGCGGGTACACGACGCTGGCGGCGCTGTGCCTGCGGCCCGGCGTCTTCTCCGCGGGGGCCAGCCACTTCGGCGTCGCCGACCTCGCCGCGCTCGCGGCGGACACCCACAAGTTCGAGTCCCGTTACCTCGACGGTCTGGTCGCCCCGTGGCCGGAGGGCACCGAGGTCTACGCGCAGCGGTCGCCGATCAGCCACGTCGCCGCCTTCGACACCCCGCTGGCGGTCTTCCAGGGCGAGGAGGACCGCGTCGTCCCGCCGGAGCAGGCCGAGGCGATCGTCGCGGCGCTGCGCGCGAAGGGGGTGCCGCACGCCTACCTGCTGTTCCCCGGTGAGCAGCACGGGTTCCGGCGGGCCGAGAACGTCCGGGCGGCGCTGGACGGCGAGCTGTCGTTCTACGGCCAGGTGTGGGGCTTCGACCTCCCCGCCGACGAGGCCATCGAGCCGATCGCGGTCACCGGAGGCTGAGAGGGGAGGAGATCTGCGCTCTCAGCCTCCGACTCACACCTCGAGGACGGTGGGGATGATCATCGGGCGGCGGCGGTGGGTGTCGGACACCCACTTGCCGATCGTCCGGCGGATCACCTGGGAGAGCCGGTGTGGGTCGGTCTCGCCGTCGGCCAGCGTTCGCCGCAGCGCGTCCTCGACCAGCTCCAGCGCCGGGTCGAAGACGGTCGGGTCGTCCGCGAAGCCCCGGGCCGAGAGGTGCACCGGCCGCACGATCGTGCCGGTCGAGGGCTCGATGACGACGGTGAGCGCCACGAAACCCTCGTCGCCGAGGATGCGCCGCTCCTGCAGCGACTCCTCCCCCACGTCGCCGACGTTGAGCCCGTCGACGTAGACGTCGCCGACCGGGACGCTGCCCACGATCGCGGCCTTGCCGTCGACCAGGTCGACGACGACGCCGTTCTCGGCCAGGAGCACGCGGTCGGCGCTCATCCCGGTCTCCTCCGCGAGCGCGGCGTGCGCCCGCAGGTGCCGCCACTCGCCGTGCACCGGCATGAGGAAGCGGGGCTTGGCGACGTTGAGCAGCGTCCGCAGCTCCCCGGCCGGCGCGTGCCCCGAGACGTGCACCCGCGCGGTCTCCTTGTGCACGACCGTGGCGCCGCGGCGGGCCAGGCCGTTGATGACCTTGTAGACCGCGGTCTCGTTGCCCGGCACCAGGGAGGAGGCGAGGACGACGGTGTCCCCGGCCTCGATGGTGACCTGGTGGTGGTCGCCGCGCGCCATGCGGCCCAGCGCGGACAGCGGCTCCCCCTGCGAGCCGGTGCAGACGAGCACCACCTGGTCCGGCGGCATCGCGGCGGCCTCGTCGAGGGACACCATCAGCCCCGGCGCCACCCGCAGCAGGCCGAGGTCGCGGGCCACGCCCATGTTGCGGACCATCGACCGGCCGACGAAGGCGACCTTCCGCCGGTGCGTCTCGGCGCAGTCGAGGACCTGCTGGATCCGGTGCACGTGGCTGGCGAAGCTGGAGACGATCAGCCGCTGGGTCGCGCGCGCGAAGACGTCGTCCAGGACCGGGCCGATCGACCGCTCGGAGGTGACGAAGCCGGGGATCTCGGCGTTGGTCGAGTCGGCCAGCAGCAGGTCGATGCCCTCGACCCCGAGCCGCGCGAACGCGCCCAGGTCGGTGAGGACGCCGTCGAGCGGCAGCTGGTCCATCTTGAAGTCCCCGGTGTGCACCAGCGTCCCGGCCGGCGTGTGGACGGCGACCGCGAGCGCGTCGGGGATCGAGTGGTTGACCGCGATGAACTCGCAGTGGAACGGGCCGGCGACGTGGTCGTCACCCGCGGCCACCTCGACCAGCGTCGGGTCGATGCGGTGCTCGCGCAGCTTGGCGGCGACCAGGGCGAGGGTGAACCGCGAGCCGACCAGCGGGATGTCGCCGCGCAGCCGCAGCAGGTACGGGATCGCGCCGATGTGGTCCTCGTGCCCGTGGGTGAGGACCACGGCGGCGATGTCGCCCAGCCGGTGCTCGATGACCCCGAAGTCCGGGAGGATCAGGTCGACCCCGGGCTGCTCGGCCTCCGGGAACAGGACGCCGCAGTCGATGACCAGCAGGGCCCCGTCGTACTCCAGGACGGCCATGTTGCGGCCGATCTCGCCGAGCCCGCCCAGCGCCATGACCCGCAGGCCGCCGGACGGCAGCGTGGGTGGTGCCTTGAGGTCCAGGTGCGGCTGGGTGATCGGGGCGTCGGGCGCCGCGCTCACAAGGCCACCCCACCCGCCGTCAGGTCGGCGCGGAGGCGCTCGACCTGCTCGGGGGTGGCGTCGACGAGCGGCGGGCGCACCGGGCCGGCGGGCAGGCCGAGCGCGTTGAGGGCCGCCTTGACCAGGATGACGCCCTGGGTGCGGAAGACGCCGGTGTAGACCGGCAGCAGGCTCTCGTTGACCGCGCGCGCCTTGACCAGGTCGCCGGACTCGACCGCCGCGATCAGCTCGGCCAGCCGCGGGCCCACCAGGTGCCCGACGACGCTGACCACGCCGACCGCGCCGATGGCCAGCAGCGGCAGGTTGAGCATGTCCTCGCCGCTGTAGTAGGCGAGGTCCGTGCGGGCGAGGGTCCAGGCCACCGCGCCGAGGTCGCCCTTGGCGTCCTTGACCGCGACGATCCGCGGGTGCTCCGCCGCCCGCACGAGCGTCTCCACCTCGATGGGGACGACGGTGCGCGGCGGGATGTCGTAGAGCATCACCGGCAGGTCGGTGGAGTCGGCGACGGCGGTGAAGTGCCGCAGCAGGCCGGCCTGCGGGGGCTTGTTGTAGTACGGCGTCACCACCATCAGGCCGTGCGCGCCGAGCCGCTCGGCGTCGCGGGCCTTGTCGATGGAGTGGGCGGTGTCGTTGGTCCCCACGCCGGCGACGACGGTCGCCCGGTGGCCGACCGCGTCCAGGACCGCCTCCAGCACGGCGCGCTGCTCGGCGTCGCTGAGGGTCGGCGACTCCCCCGTCGTCCCGCAGATCACCAGCCCGTCGTGGGCTCCGCGGTCGACCAGGTGGGCAGCCAGTTCCTGGGCGCCGGCGAGGTCGATCGAGCCGTCCTCGGCCAGCGGGGTGACCATCGCCGTCAGGACGCGCCCGAAGGGCCGAGCGGGGTCGCTGGTCATGGGGTGAATCTACCGATCGAGGACGGCGGCGTTCCGTGCCGCCGCACCGGGATCGGTCCTCCGCCGGTACTCCGACACCGCGTACCGCAGGCCGGTGACCGACGTCGACCAGCCCTCGGCGGGGTCGCGGGAGACCTGCCGCCACTCGGGACCGGGTGCCGGCGCCCACGTGTCGCCGTCCACCTGGGTGTCGACGTCGGTGACGACCAGGCGGTCCGCGTGCGGCAGGAAGGCCGCGTAGACGCGGCCGCCGCCGATGACCCACAGGTCCCCGCCGTCCCCGAGCACCTCCTCGACCGACCCGGCGCGGCGCGCGCCGTCGGCCGCCCAGGACGGGTCGGTGGTGAGGACGACGTTGGTGCGCCCCGGCAGCGGGCGGAACCGTCCGGGCAGTGACTCCCAGGTGCGCCGGCCCATGACCACGGTGGAGCCGGTGGTCAGCGCGCGGAACAGTCCCAGGTCCTCGGGGAGGTGCCACGGCAGCGCGCCGTCGGCGCCGATGACGCCGCCGGGCGCCTGCGCCCAGATGAGCGCGACGCTGCTCTGCTCCCCTGGTGACCTCACGAGCTCGGTCACACGGCCACCGGGGCCTTGATCGCCGGGTGGTGCCGGTAGTCGCGCAGCGTGAGGTCCTCGTAGGCGTAGTCGAACAGCGAGGACGCGGGCTCCAGCTCGAGCGTCGGGAAGGGCAGCACGTCGCGGGAGAGCTGCTGGCGCACCTGCTCGACGTGGTTGCTGTAGACGTGGCAGTCCCCGCCCACCCAGATGAAGTCGCCCGGGGCGAGCCCGACCTGGTCGGCGACCATGCGGGTGAGCAGCGCGTAGCTGGCGATGTTGAACGGGACGCCGAGGAAGAGGTCGGCGCTGCGCTGGTAGAGCTGGCACGAGAGCCGGCCGTCGGCGACGTGGAACTGGAACAGCGTGTGGCAGGGGGCCAGCGCCATCTCCGGGAGCGCGGCCACGTTCCACGCGGAGACGACCATCCGCCGGGAGTCAGGGTCGGTGCGCAGGGTCTCCAGGACGCCGGCGATCTGGTCGACGTGCCCGCCGTCCGGCGTGGGCCACGACCGCCACTGGACGCCGTAGACCGGGCCGAGCTCGCCCTCCGGCGAGGCCCACTCGTCCCAGATGGTCACGCCCTTGTCGCGCAGCCAGCCGACGTTGGACTCGCCGCGCAGGAACCACAGCAGCTCGTAGGCGACCGACTTGAAGTGGACCCGCTTGGTGGTGACCAGGGGGAAGCGCTCGGACAGGTCGTAGCGCAGCCGCTCGCCGAAGAGGCTGACCGTGCCGGTGCCGGTGCGGTCCTGCTTGGGGGTGCCCTGCTCGAGCACCCGGCGCAGCAGGTCCTCGTACTGGGTGTCGATCGGGCCGTCGGTCGCGCTTGCCACGCGCCGAGGGTACGGCGGACGTCGGACAGGGTCCCGCTCCCGGGACCCTCCCGCCCCACGGGTCAGATCCGTCACCTAAGGACCGCTGCCGGCGGCGTCGTCCCGCGGTGCGAGGCGACGGCGAGGTCCGCGGCGAGGTCCCCGCGGTCGGCGACGGCCACGCAGTCCAGCTCCAGCCAGCCGGCCATGAGGGCCAGCTCGGCGGCGAGCGCCGCGGCGACCTCGGCACGGTCCACCCCGTCCTCCGCGAAGGCCGACTGCACCCGCAGCACCCCCGCCTGGCGGTCGGCCTTGAGATCCACCCGGGCGACGAGCCGGTCGCCGAGCAGGAACGGCAGGACGTAGTAGCCGTGCACCCGCTTGGCGGCGGGCGTGTAGATCTCGATGCGGTACCGGAAGCCGAAGATGCGCTCGACCCGCGGCCGCTCCCAGACCAGCGAGTCGAAGGGGCTGAGCAGCGCCCGGGCCCGGATCCACCGGGGGCGGCGCGCAGCGGGGTCCAGCCACGCCGGCGCCCCCCACCCGGCCACCTCGACCGGGAGGAGCTCACCGGCGTCGACGAGCTCGGCGATCGCCGCCCGCGTGGGTGCGGGCCTGAGCCGGAAGTAGTCGCGCAGGTCCCGCTCGGTGGCCACGCCGAGCGCGCGGGCGGCGGTGCGCACGAGCTCGCGGACCGCCTCGGCAGGCTCCGGCGTGGGCGCCTGCAGGACGGCGGCGGGCAGCACCCGCTCGGCCAGGTCGTAGACCCGCTCGAAGGCCGTGGTCCGGCCGCGGGTGGTGAGGACCCCGCTGTAGAAGAGCCACTCGAGCGCCACCTTGCCCGCGTGCCAGTTCCACATGCTCCCCGGCCGGTCGGGTCGGGGTTCGGCGAGGTCGCCGGCCTTGAGCGGGCCGCCCTCCCGCACCCGGTCGAGGACCTCGGCGACGTAACCGGGGCGCTCCCGCTGGATGCGCACCATCGAGCCCCAGGCGTGCTCCTCGGCGGCCGCCATGCGCCAGCGCAGGTACGGGTGCAACCGCACGGGCAGGAAGGACGCCTCGTGCGCCCAGTACTCGAACAACGCGCGGCGGCGGCCGGCGAGCTCGTCGAGAGCGGCACGGCGGTAGGGCCCGAGCCGGCTGAAGGCGGGCAGGTAGTGCGCCCGCGACAGCACGTTGACCGAGTCGATCTGCACGACGGCCAGCCGCTCGGCCATCCGCCTCAGGTGCCGGCCGTCGACGGGCCCGGTCGGTCGTGGGTCGGCGAACCCCTGGGCGGCGAGGGCGGTGCGGCGGGCGAGCGGAGCCGGCAGACGGTCGACGACGGGGAGGCCCACAGCGAGCGATCCTGCCTGGTGGGTCCGACAGTCGCTGGGCGGCCCTACGCTGCCCGACGTGGACCCGACCTCGCCGTTCCCGCGCCTGACCGGTACCGCCGAGGTGTCGGTCCGGCCGGCCCGGCCGGACGACGCCGCGGCGATCGCCCGGGTCCAGGCGGTCACCTGGCGGACGGCGTACCGGTCCGCGCTGCCGGCCGACGTCCTGGACACGTGGGACCAGGACGCCGCCGCGGCGGCGTGGCGCTCGGCGGCGCTGGCCCCACCGACGCCGGCCCACGGTGTCCTGGTCGCCGTCGAGCGCCAGGTCGTCGTCGGCTTCGCGGCCTACGGACCGCCGGAGGCGGTCGACGTCGAAGGTGCCGCCGGCACGGGACCGACGACCGAGGTGGCCACCCTGCTCGTCGAGCCACGGTGGGGACGGCGGGGCCACGGCAGCCGGTTGCTGGCCGCCGTGGCCGACCTCGCCCGGGCCTCCGGCGCAGCGCGCCTGCAGACCTGGCTGGCGGAACAGGACCGGGTGTCGGCGGACTTCTTCGAGTCGGCCGGCTGGGCGCCGGACGGCTGGGTGCGCACGCTCGACACCGGCGGCGTCCCGCTCCGGGAGCGCCGCTGGCACGCGCTGCTGGACGAGACGGAGTCGAGCCGATGACGTTCGAGGGTCTCCCCGACGAGGGGCTGGTCTTCTACGAGGGCCTGGAGGCCGACAACAGCAAGACGTACTGGGCCCGCCACCGCGGCGTCTACGACGGGTGCGTGCGGGCGCCGCTGCAGGCCCTGGTGGACGAGCTGGCCGCGGAGTTCGGCACCGCCAAGCTGTTCCGCCCGTACCGCGACGTCCGGTTCAGCCACGACAAGACGCCCTACAAGACCCACCAGGGGGCCGTGGTCCACCCGGAGGGGCGCGGCGCCGACGCCTGGTACGTGCAGGTCTCGGCGGAGGGCCTCATGGTGGCCGGCGGCGCGTGGCGGCTCGAGTCGGACCAGGTCGCCCGCTACCGGCGCGCCGTCGCCGACGACGTCCAGGGCGGGCGGTTGCGCGCCGAGGTCGACCGCCTGGCCGCGGCCGGGTGGGACATCGAGGGAGAACGGCTCACGCGCGTCCCGCCCGGGTTCCCCGTGGACGGCGACCGCGCGGACCTGCTGCGGCACAAGTCGCTGCACGCGGTGCGCCGCTGGGAGCCAGCGGACTGGCTCCACGACCGCCGCGCGCTCGACGAGGTCCGGACGGCGTGGCGAGACCTCGGCGCGCTCAACGCCTGGCTCGCCGACAACGTGGGGGCCACGACCAAGGAGCCCCGGGCCCGCCGCTGACGCAACTCGCTGAGGCTGCCGGCGGCCGTCTCCTCTGCTGACGAAATGCGACAGGGGCCCCGGCGGTTGCTGGGGCCCCTGTCGGGAGGTGTTGTCCGGCGGCGTCCTACTCTCCCACCCCGTCGCCGGGGCAGTACCATCGGCGCTGAGAGGCTTAGCTTCCGGGTTC
>NZ_JBJGYU010000059.1:0-10731 GCF_054050155.1 Geodermatophilus sp. SYSU D00703
GGGGGGGGGGCGGGGGCGGGGCGGGCGGGGATCCCCGTCGTGCAGACCTTCCACGCCCTCGGCTCGGTCAAGCGCCGCCACCAGGGCGCCGCCGACACCTCGCCGCCGCAGCGGATCGAGCTCGAGCGCGCGCTGTGCCGGAACGTCACCCACGTCGTCGCCACCTGCACCGACGAGGTGTTCGAGCTGCGCCGGCTGGGCCTGGCCTCCGACCGCGCCTCGATCGTGCCGTGCGGGGTGGACACCGCGGTGTTCACCCCGAAGGGTTCGGTCGCCCCGCGCACCCCCGGCCGGCAGCGGCTGCTGGTGCTCGGCCGGCTCGTCGAGCGCAAGGGGCAGGACGACGCGGTGCGGGCGCTGGCCGCGGTACCGGACGCCGAGCTCGTGGTCGTCGGCGGGCCGCCCGCCGGCCGGCTGGACGCCGACCCGGAGGTGCGCCGGCTGCGCGCGGTCGCCGCGGAGGCCGGCGTCGCCGACCGGCTGGTGTTCACCGGCGCGGTGGCGCGGGCCGACGTCCCGGCGTGGGTCCGCTCGGCCGACGTCGTCCTGGCCGTGCCCTGGTACGAGCCGTTCGGCATCACGCCCCTGGAGGCCATGGCCTGCGGTCGGCCGGTGGTCGCCACCGCCGTGGGCGGGCTGCAGGACTCGGTCACCGACGGCGTCACCGGCGACCTCGTCCCGCCGCGGGACCCCGAGCGGCTCGGCGCGGTGCTCGCCGCGCTGCTGGGCGACGACGCGCGACGGGCCGCCTACGGCGCGGCCGGGGTCCGGCGTGCCCGCACCCGCTACCGGTGGGCCCGCGTCGTCGCCGACACCGAGAACGTGTACCGGCAGGTCCTCGACGGACCCCGTCGGACCGAGGAGAGCGAGACGAGCCCCGTGGAGGTCGCCCGATGAGTGTTGCTCCCCATTCCGCGAGCGAGGTGGTCTCCCCGGATGGCTGCACCCACCTCACCGGCGCCGACCACGTGGCGTCGCTGCGCGCCGCGCTGGGGTCGCTCAACGGGCAGCTCGACGCCCTGGACCGCTGGGGGCGGCTGATCGCCGACGTGCTGTGCGGCGAGTCGCGGGGGCGGCTGCTGGCCGCCGGCAACGGGGGCAGCGCGGCCCAGGCGCAGCACCTCACCGCCGAGCTCGTGGGCCGCTACCGGGCCGACCGGCCGCCGTTCTCGGCCATCTGCCTGACCGCGGAGACCTCGTCGCTCACGGCCATCGCCAACGACTACCCCGGTGACGAGCTGTTCGCCCGCCAGGTCGAGGCGCACGGCCGGGCCGGCGACGTGCTGGTGCTGCTGTCCACGTCGGGCCGCTCGCCGAACGCGGTCGCCGCCGCCCGCCGCGCGCGCGAGTGCGGCATCACCGTGCTGGCGATGACCGGCCCGGCGCCGAACCCGCTGGCCGCGGCCGCCGACGACGCGGTCTGCATCGACTCCCCGTGGACGGCCACCGTGCAGGAGTGCCACCTGGTCGCGCTGCACCTCGTGTGCGCGTCCTTCGACGCCGCCGTGCTCGCCGAGCCGGCGCGGGTGCCGCAGAGCCGGCTCGGGGTCGCCCGGTGAGTCGGGTGGGTGGGGGAGCGATCGTCGTCGTCGGCGACGCGCTGCTCGACGTCGACCTGGTCGGGACGGCGTCCCGGCTCACCCCGGACGCACCGGTGCCGGTCGTCGAGGACGTCGACACCCGCGAGCGCCCCGGCGGCGCGGCCCTGGCCGCGGTCGTCGCGGCCCGGTCCACCGCCCGGGAGGTCGTGCTCGTCACCCCCATGGCGTCCGACGAGGGCGCCGACCGGCTGCGGGCGCTGCTGGCCGGCCGCGTGCGCCTGGTCGAGATCCCGGCGACCGGCGGAACGGCGGTGAAGCGCCGGGTCCGCGTGGGCGACCACTCGGTGGTGCGGATCGACAGCGGCTCCCCGGTGGCAGGCCTCGGCCCGCTGCCGGCCGAGGCGGCGCAGGTCCTCCGGGAGGCCGCCGCGGTCCTGGTGGCCGACTACGGCCGGGGGACGACGGCGGCGGCCGACGTCCGGGCCGCCCTGGCCGAGGCCGGGGGGCCGGTCGTGTGGGACCCGCACCCGCGCGGCGCCGACCCGGTGCCCTCGGTCCGCCTGGTGACGCCGAACGGCGCCGAGGCGGCCCGCGTGGCCGCGGCCGTCGGCGTGCCGGCCGACGGCGAGGGGCTGGCGGCCGTCGGCGCCCGCGCCGAGGCGCTGATCCGGCACTGGGGGGTCGGCGCGGTCGCGGTGACCCTCGGCGCCCGCGGCGCGCTGCTCTCCTACGGCGAGGGCGCGCCGATGGTGGTGCCGGCGGTGCCGGTGACCGGCGGCGACCCGTGCGGCGCCGGGGACTCCTTCGCCGCGGCCGCGGCCCTCGCCCTGGCCGACGGGGCGGTGACCGGCGAGGCGGTGGCCACCGCGGTGGCGTCCGCCGGGGCCTTCGTCGCGGGCGGAGGGGCCTCGGCGTGGGACGCCGCGCCGGAGCCCGCGCCGAACACCGTCGCCGAGCCCGGCGTCGACGGCGTCATCGCCCGCGTGCGCGCGGCCGGCGGCACCGTGGTGGCCACCGGCGGGTGCTTCGACCTGCTGCACCCGGGCCACGTCGCCACCCTGCGCGCGGCCCGTGGCCTGGGCGACTGCCTCGTCGTGTGCATCAACTCCGACGAGTCGGTGCGCCGGCTGAAGGGCCCGTCGCGCCCCCTGGTGACCGCCGCCGACCGCGCCCGCGTGCTCGAGGCGCTGGAGTTCGTCGACGCCGTCGTCGTCTTCGAGGAGGACACCCCGGCCGAGGTCATCGACCGGCTGCGCCCGGACGTGTGGGCCAAGGGGGGCGACTACGCCGGTGCCGACCTGCCCGAGGCGGCGGTGCTGCGGCGCTGGGGCGGGCAGGCCGTCGTCCTGCCCTACCTCGACGGGCACTCCACGACCGCCCTGGTCGAGCGCTCCCGGGTGTGACGGCGGCCGAAGTGGCCATATCGGCCCCTGGGTGGGAAGGGTCCCGGTCCTCGTGACGGGCCAAGATGGCCACTTTGGCCCTCCGGTCGCGGTCGTGCTGCGGCCGCTGGGGCTGGGGGACCTCCTCACCGGCATCCCGGCGATCCGGGCGGTGCGGGCCGCCGTGCCCGGGCACCGCCTGGTGCTCGCGACGACGACCGCGCTCGAGCCGCTCGCCGGACTGGTCGACGCCGTCGACGAGGTGCTGCCCGCCCGCGAGCTCGAGCCGCTGGACTGGCCCGGCCCGCCCCCCGAGCTCGCCGTCGACCTGCACGGCAAGGGCCCGGCCTCGCACGTCGTCGTCGCCGACCTGCACCCGGACCGGCTGCTCACCTTCGCCAGCCCCGGCTACCCCGGCCCGACCTGGCACCCCGACGAGCACGAGGTCCACCGCTGGTGCCGGCTGGTGTCCGAGGGCCTGGGCGTGGCCGCCGACCCCGACGCGCTCGACCTCGCCGTGCCGTCGGTGCCGGCCCCGGCGCCGGCGGGCGTGGCGCTCGTGCACCCCGGCGCAGCCTTCCCCGGACGGCGCTGGCCGCCGGACCGCTTCGCCGCGGTCGCCCGGCACCTGGCGGCGGCCGGCCTGGACGTGCGGGTCACCGGCGGTCCGGCCGAGGTCCCGCTGGCCCGCGCGGTCGCCGAGGCGGCCGGGCTCCCGGACGACGCCGTGCTGGCCGGCCGGACGTCGACCCTGGAGCTGGCCGCGGTCGTCGCCGGGGCGAGCGTCGTGGTCAGCGGCGACACCGGGATGGCGCACCTGGGGACGGCCTACCGGCGCCCGTCGGTGGTGCTGTTCGGGCCGGTGTCCCCGGCGTTGTGGGGCCCGCCGCCGCGGGCCGCGCGGGGCGGAGGGGCACTGCACGTCGTCCTCTGGCACGGGGACGGCACCGGCGACCCGTGGGGCACCGAACTCGACCCCGCCCTGGCGCAGGTGACCGTCGACGAGGTCACCGCCGCGCTCGACGACCTCCTGGCCCGGGCCTGCGACGAGCTGCCCGCCCGACCCTGACCTGGTCCGCGGGAGCTCGTGCTCTGCCCACCCTGGTGGGCAGAGCACGACCACCTCTCAGCACCGTCGTGCTCTGCGAGCGCGGTGCACGCAGAGCACGAGCACCGCTGGGGGAGTAGTGTCGCGGCGCGGTCCGGAGGACCGCGATGTCACAGGGTCACCGCCGGCGCAGGGCGTCGAACAGGACCGTCTGCAGGTCGGCCGGGTCGACGGCGGAGTACGCCTCGCCCTCGGTGACCTCAGCGACCTCCTCCAGGGCGTCGAGGTCGGCGTCCGGGCCGAGGGCCACGCCGATCACCTTGACCGGCCGCTCCGGGTCGGCCTCGTCGCGCAGCGTCTCCAGCAGGGCGTCGAGCTCCGTCCCGTCGTCGTCGTTGGTGCCGTCGGTGACCATCAGCACGCTGTTCACCGCGGTCGGGTCGAAGTCCGCCCGCGCCGCGCGGACCGCGTCCAGCGTGGTGTCGTACAGGCCGGTGCCGCCGGGGCTGAGCCGGTCGGGGATCGTGTCGAGCTGCTCGTCGAGCAGGTCGCGCTGGGTCTCGCCGTCGACCTCGCTGTCCAGGGCGCGGGTCGGGACGAGCTCCGACCAGTCCTGGTCGCCCTCCAGCTCGTTGGCGAAGACCCACAGCCCGAGCGCGAAGTTGCCCGGCACCAGGGCCAGCGTGCTCTGGGCGGCGTCCCGGGCGAGCGTGGCGCGGGTGCCGTCGCCGGCCGGGGCCTCCATCGACGTCGACACGTCGAAGACCGTCAGGATCCGCGACGGCGCCGCCAGCTCGGCCAGCTGCGCCAGCAGCGCCTGCACCTCGCCGGGGTCGAGCAGGAGCGCCTCGGGCGCCTCCTCCCGGGTGCCGGTCGCCTCGCCGGCCTGCGGCGGAGCCGCGCCGTCGGGGTCGCGGAAGCCGGCCTCCCGGACGGCGGTGCGCGCCGCGTCGGAGGTCAGCGCCGACACGGCCGCCTCCACCGCCGCCGCATTGGCGCCGGAGCCCGAGCCCACCCGCACGACCGGGTAGTCCAGCGACGGCGAGCCCTCGCTCGGGTAGACCGCGACCAGCGACGGCTCCTCGACGCCGGTGTTGGTGGCGTACACGTCCTGCTCGCTGACCGGCACCAGCGGCGCGTCTGGATCGTCCGCCCCGGCGGCCTCCAGCGCGTCGGCCGGCGAGGCCGACGGCCCGCGCTCCGCGGCCAGCACTGCCTGGACCACGGCGTTGTCGGCGTCCGCCCCGCCGCCGAGTGCGGCCCGGACGGCGCCCAGCGCGGCCAGCCCCTCGGCGCTGCCGGCCAGGTCCGGCACGGCGACCCCCTGGTCACTGGCCAGTGCCTGGCCCCAGCCGGGCGCCGACTCGTCCCAGCCCAGCTCCGCGACGGCGGCACGGCTGGTCGCCAGCACGACCGGCGAGGTGGCCATCGAGCCCACCGCCTCCAGCGGGGCCTCGCCCGCGCGGGCCGGCCACAGCGAGGAGTCGGGCACCCAGAGGTGCGGCAGGTCGGCGCCCTCCAGCGCGCTCAGCTCGCCGAGCGTCTGCACCGGTTCCTGCGCGGTCACCTCAGCCCCTGCGCAGTCGCCGTCCCCCAGGCCCTCGGCGTCGGCCAGGACCCGGGCGGCGACCGAGGCCACCTCCGGGGCCACGGCCACGCGGACGACGCCGGACCGGTCGCAGTCCGCCTCGCCGGCCCCGACGACCCACCAGGTGATGCCGCCCGCGACGAGCACGACGAGCGCCACGGCGGCGGCGATGAGCAGTTGCGGGGTGACGGCGACGCCGCGGCGGCCGGCAGACGTGTCGGCGTGGCGGCCCATGCGTGCAGCTCCCCCGTCGGTCGGTGAGGGGCTCGGCGTCGGCGACCCCCGCGACCGCCCCTGCTCACAGACTAGATGCGTCCGGTGACGGAGGGGTGCCGGGCGACCGGCTCACCCGGCGGCGGCCACGGGCGCCGTCTGCTGCTCGGCGAACCAGGCCACCGTGCGCCGCAGCCCCTCCTCCGACGGCACCGTCGGCCGCCAGCCCAGCAGCCGCTCGGCGCGGGTGGTGTCGGGCCGGCGCACCTTGGGGTCGTCCACCGGCAGGTCGATGAACTCGATGGGGGAAGCCGACCCGGTCAGCTCCCGGATCCACTCGGCCAGGCGGAGCATCGACAGCTCGTCGGGGTTGCCGATGTTGACCGGCCCCGCCTCCGCGGAGAAGGCCATCGCGAGGATGCCGCGCACCGTGTCGTCGACGTAGCAGATCGACCGCGTCTGCGAGCCGTCCCCGGCGACGGTGAGCGGGCGGCCGGAGAGCGCCTGCCCGACGAACGCGGGGATGGCGCGGCCGTCGTCCGGGCGCATCCGCGGACCGTAGGTGTTGAAGATCCGCACGATGCCGGTGTCGGTGCCCTTCGACGTCCGGTACGCGGTGGTCATCGCCTCGCTGAACCGCTTGGCCTCGTCGTAGACCCCGCGCGGGCCGACCGGGTTGACGTTGCCCCAGTAGTCCTCGTCCTGCGGGTGCTGCAGCGGGTCGCCGTACACCTCGGAGGTCGACGCGAGGACGTACCGAGCGCCCTTCTCGTGGGCGAGCCCGAGGGTGTGCAGGGTGCCGAGGCTGCCCACCTTGAGCGTCTCGATGGGCATCCTCAGGTAGTCCAGCGGGCTGGCCGGCGAGGCGAAGTGCAGCACCAGGTCGACGGGGCCGGGGACGTGCACGTAGTCGGTCACGTCGCACCGGACCAGACGGAAGCCCGGGTGCTCCATGAGGTGGGCGACGTTCTGCGGGGAGCCGGTGAGGAAGTTGTCCAGGCAGACGACCTCGACGTCGCGCTCGAGCAACTGCTCGCACAGGTGGGAGCCGAGGAACCCGGCCCCGCCGGTGACCACCGCCCGCCGGATCGTCCTCGCCGCGTGCACCACGTCTGCTCCCCTCGCCTCGGGCGCGCCCGAGCGCGCCGAGGCGCGGCATACCCGGAGATCGCCGGGACACACTTCACCGTCTAAGTGTTCGCCCGGTGGTGGCCTCTCTGCAGGGTCCCGCCGCGAGCCTGCGACCGGTGGAGGGCAGGGGGGTCCTCCTCCTACTGCAGGTAGCCCTCGACCTGCTGCTCGGGGCGGGGGTGCGCCTCGTCGGGGTCCTCGCCGTACTGCCGCTTGGCCCGGCGCTGGCGCAGCAGGTCCCAGCACTGGTCCAGCTGGGCCTCGAGCTCGTCCATCCGGGCCCGCTGCTCGGCGGTGTGCTCGCCGTTCTCGCGCAGCTGGTGCTCCTCGTCGACCAGGGCGTGGATGCGGCTGAGCAGATCCTTCTCGTCCATGTCGCCTCCCTGCCCGCTGCGGCAGCGGGCGTAACTAGTGCTGTTCCGGCGTCCAGCCCTCCAGGAAGGCCGCCAGCCGTCCGGTCACCGCTCCGCCGGCGCGGCCGAGCGCCAACAGCGCCGTCCGGTCCAGCGGCACGCGGACGTCCCGCCGTCCGGCCGGCGCGCCCGCGCGGACGGCGTGCCCGGCGGCGACCAGCTCCGGCCAGGGGCGGGCCAGCTGGGCCTGCACCCTGGCCAGCGCGGCCGCCGTCGGCCCGGCGTTGCCCTCGACCATCGCCGTGACGAACGCCGGGTCGCTGGCGATCACCCGGGTGCCGTCGCGGAAACTGCCGGCGGCCAGGGCCAGCGCCAGCGGGCCCGCCTCCCCGGCCGCGGCGGCCAGTGCCGCGGCGAGCAGGTGGGGCACGTGGCTGATCGCGGCCACCGCCTCGTCGTGCTCCGCTGCGGTCACCGGGACCACCTCGGCCCCCACCGCGAGGGCCACCTCCGCCACCCGCAGCCATCGCGGCAGCTCGGTGCCCGGCTCCAGGCAGACCGCCCAGCGGGCGCCGGCGAACAGGTCGGGGTCGGTGGCGGCGTGCCCGGACCGCTCCGTGCCGCACATCGGGTGGCCGCCGACGTAGCGGCCGCCGAGGGCCGCGCCCAGCTGTTCGAGCACCGGGACCTTCACCGAGCCCAGGTCGGTGACCGTCGCGTCGGGCGCCACGGTGAGCCCCTCCAGCGCGCGGGTCATGGCCGGCAACGGGACGGCGAGGACGACGATCCCTGCCAACTCCCGGCCGATCCGCACCCCCCGGGCGGCGGCGGCCTCGCGGGCGGCGGGGTCGACGTCCCACCCGGTGACGGGGCGGCCCGCCGCGACGAGGGCCGCGGCCAGCGAGCCGCCGAGCTGGCCGAGGCCGACGACGCCGACCGGCGGGGCAGGCATCGTCGGCACGGGGAACGGGGTCGTCACGCCGTCCCCCAGGGGCGCCCGGTCCGGAACACCCGCGCCAGCGCGGTGGCGACCAGCCGGCCGTCCTGCGCGCGGGCGTCGATGCGGTAGACCGCGGTGCGGCTGCTGCGGTGCACCTCGATCCCCTCGGCCACCAGCCGGTCACCCGGCCGGCCCGGCGCCAGGAACTCGGTGTGCACGTCCTGCGCGACGGCGACCGTCCCGTGACTGTTGCTCACCGCCGCGTGGACGACGTCGAGCAGGGCCATCGTCGCGCCGCCGTGCGCGGTGCCGACGGCGTTGAGCAGCTCGGGGCCGACGGTCATGGCGGCGCGGGCGTACCCGGGGCGCACCTGCTCGAGCTCGATCCCCAGGTGCCCGGCCAGCGGGTCGGCCGCCAGCCGGGCGAAGAGGGCGGGGTCGACGTCGGCGCCGTCGTCCGGCGCGGGATCGGCCATGATCAGAGGCTATGGCCTACGCGTTCCTCCCTCCCCACGCGCCATGACGCCGCGCTCGTTCCTCCTCACCCCGGAGCTCAGCGACTACGTCCGCGCCACCTCCGAACCGCCGGACGAGGTGGCCGCCGATCTCCTGGCCGAGACCGCCGCCCTGGCCGACCGGGGCGAGGTGCCGCCGACGTTCCAGATCGCCGCCGAGCAGGGCACGTTCATGCAGCTGCTCACCGGCGCGCTCGGCGTCCGCCGGGCGATCGAGATCGGCACCTTCACCGGCTTCTCCGCGCTGTGCATCGCCCGAGGGCTGCCCGCCGACGGATCGCTCCTCTGCCTGGACCGCAGCGAGGAGTGGACGGCGATCGCGCGGCGGTACTGGGCGCGGGCGGGGCTCGCCGACCGGATCGAGCTGCGACTCGGCGACGCGCACGAGTCGCTGCGCGCGCTGCCGGCCGAGCCGGCCTTCGACCTCGCCTTCGTCGACGCGGACAAGACCGGCTACGCCGCCTACGTCGACGGCCTGTACCCGCGGCTGACCGACAACGGGGTCGTGCTGCTCGACAACACCCTCGCCAGTGGCCGGGTGCTCGACCCGCAGACCGACGACGAGCGGGCGATCGCCGAGCTCAACGCCGCGCTGGCCGCCGACCCGCGCTGGGAGACCGTGCTCCTGCCGCTCTCCGACGGGCTGACCATGCTGCGCAAGCGATGAGCGACGAACCGCGGTCCAGCTGGGCGGTGCGGGTGAGCCGGCCCGACGGGCGCTGGCGGGTGCAGCTGCTGGCCTCCGACGCGGCCGACGAGCTGCCGGTGCTGGAGCAGGCGCTGGGCGAGCCGGGCGCGGAGGGGTGGCCGGGGCCGTTCGTGGTCGTCGTCGACTCGCGGCTGTACTTCGTCGTCCTCCGGCACGGGCCGGGCGGGATGGTCCGGGCGCTGATCTCCGACGCGACCATGCAGGAGTGGGTGCTCGCCGCCGAGGTGGTGGAGCGCTACGGCATCGCCGTCGACGCCGACGGCGCCTTCGACGACGACGAGACCGGCTGGCCCGGCGGTGACCTGGACGTGTTCGCCGACGACGGGTTCCCGGCCGAGCAGCTGCGCCCGATCGTGACCGCCGACGACCTCTGGGCCGACGAGATGGTCGCCGCCGTCGCGGCGCGGCTCGGGTTCGCCGACGAGCTCGCCGCGGCGGTGGCCCCGTGAGCGAGCCCGTCGGACGGGGCGGGCGCCGCGTGTCCGCCGTCGTCTTCGACCTGGGCGGGGTGATCACCGAGAGCCCCATGCCGGTCTTCGCCGCCTACGAGGCCGAGGCCGGGCTGCCCGAGGGGCTGATCCGGCGGCTGAACAGCACCGACCCCGACACCAACGCCTGGGCCCGGTACGAGCGCAACGAGCTCGACGCCGCCGGCTTCATCGACGCCTTCGAGGCCGAGGCGCTGGCCGCCGGGCACCGCCTCGACGCCCGGCGCGTGCTCGCCGCCCTGGCCGGGGAGCTGCGCCCGGCGATGGTCGCGGCCGTGACGAGGCTCCGGGACGCCGGGCTGGCCTTGGCGCTGCTGTCGAACAACGTCGCCCCGATGGAGCGCACCGGGCGGCTCGGTGAGCTGCTGGCCCTGTTCGACGCGGTGGTGGAGTCCTCGCTGGAGGGCGTGCGCAAGCCCGAGCCGGAGATCTACCGCCGCGCGCTGGCCCGGCTGTCGGAGGCCGTCGGCCGCGCGATCGAGCCCGCGGACTGCGCCTACCTCGACGACCTCGGCATCAACCTCAAGCCCGCCCGGACGATGGGGATGCACACGATCAAGGTCGTGGAGCCGGCCGCCGCGCTGGCGGAGCTCTCCGACGTCGTCGGCCTCGACCTCGTGACCGCGGCGGGACCGTGACCGTGCCCGGAGCGCACCTGTCTCCTCGAGGAGTCGTGGGGGGGGGGGGGGGGGGGGGGGGGGGGGGGGGGGGGGGGGGGGGGGGGGGGGGGGGGGCGGGGGGGGGGGGGGGGGGGGGGGGGGGGGGGGGTGGGGGGGGGGGGCGGCGGGGGGGTTGGGGGGGTCGGGGTGTAGGGGGTGCGGGC
>NZ_JBJGYU010000060.1:0-10391 GCF_054050155.1 Geodermatophilus sp. SYSU D00703
GCTGCGGTCCGCCGGACCGCAGCGTCACCACGTGCTGTCCCCCACCGGGGACTTCCCAGCGTCGGGCAGCTCCCTCAGTCGGCGAGCAGCCGCTCCTCGAGCATGCGCTTCACCGTCGCGGCGTCGGCCTTGCCGCGGGTGGCCTTCATGACCGCGCCCACCAGCGCGCCGAGCGCCTGCACCTTGCCGCCCTGCACCTTGGCGACGACGTCCGGCGCCCCGGCGATCGCGGCGTCGACCGCGGCCACCAGCTCGTCGGACTCCCCCATCACCGCCAGGCCGCGGGCCTCGACGACCTGCTCCGGGTCGCCCTCCCCGGCCAGCACGCCGTCCAGCGCCTGGCGGGCCAGCTGGTCGTTCACGGTGCCGGCGGCGACCAGCGCGGTGAGCTCGGCGACCTGCCGCGGGGTGACCGCGAGCTCGGCCAGCTCGACGCCGGCGTCGTTGGCGCGGCGGGCCAGCTCACCCAGCCACCACTTGCGGGCGTCGGCCGGCGTGGCACCGGCGGCGACGGTGGCGTCGACCAGGTCGACCGCGCCGGCGTTGGCGATCCAGGCCATCTCGGTCGCCGACAGGCCCCACTCCTCCTGCAGCCGCTTGCGGCGCGCGGCGGGGAGCTCCGGCAGCTCGGCGGCGAGCTTCTCCACCCACTCGGCGTCCGGCGCTACCGGCACGAGGTCGGGCTCGGGGAAGTACCGGTAGTCGGTGGCCTCCTCCTTGCTCCGCCCCGGCGAGGTGCTGCTGGTGTCCTCGTGGAAGTGCCGGGTCTCCTGCAGCACCCGCCGGCCGTCGTCGAGGACGGCGGCCTGGCGGCGCATCTCGTAGCGGACCGCGCGCTCCACCGACCGCAGCGAGTTGACGTTCTTGGTCTCGGTGCGGGTCCCCCACTCGAGGCTGCCGATCGGCGCCAGCGAGGTGTTCACGTCGCAGCGCAGGCTGCCCTGCTCCATGCGGACGTCGGAGGCGCCGAGCGTCTGGATGATGTCGCGCAGCTCGGTGACGTAGGCCCGGGCCACCTCGGGGGCCTTGGCGCCCGCGCCCGGGATGGGCCGGGTGACGATCTCGACCAGCGGGATGCCGGCCCGGTTGAAGTCGACCAGCGAGTAGTCCGCCCCGTGGATGCGCCCGGTGGCGCCGCCCACGTGCAGGTTCTTGCCGGTGTCCTCCTCGAGGTGCACCCGCTCGATCTCCACGCGGTGGATCTCGCCGTCCACCTCGACGTCGAGGTGCCCGGCGGTGCACAGCGGCTCGTCGTACTGGCTGGTCTGGAAGCCCTTCGGGATGTCCGGGTAGAAGTAGTTCTTCCGGGCGAAGCGGCACCAGCCGGCGATCCGGCAACCCAGGGCCAGCCCGATGCGGATGGTCGCCTCGATGGCCGCCGCGTTGGCCACCGGCAGCGAGCCGGGCAGGCCGAGGCAGACGGGGCACGTCTGGGTGTTGGGCTCGGCGCCGAAGGTGGTCGCGCAGCCGCAGAACATCTTCGACGCGGTGCCCAGCTCGACGTGGGTCTCCAGGCCGATGACCGGCTCGTAGCGGGTGAGGACCTCGTCGTAGTCGACCAGGCGCTCACCGGTCTGGGTGGTCACTTCCGGTTGCCCTCCTTCGGGCCGGTGCTGCGGCCGGTCAGCCACGCGCCGAGGGCGGTCAGCAGGCCCAGGACGATGAAGACGGCGAAGAACACCTCGCCGGTCGCGATCCAGCCGACCAGGCCCACGACGACGACGAACGCGGTGAGGGCCCAGGCGGCCTTGAGCGGTCCGTTCACGCGCGCGCCCCCGTCGTCCGCCGGCCCAGCTCGTCGAGCAGCCGGTGCCCGCGGGCGGAGTCCAGGGCGGCCTCGACCGCGGCGGCGACCCGGTAGCACCGGTCGTCGGCCAGCGCGGGTGCCATCACCTGGAAGCCCACCGGCAGCCCGTCGGACAACCCGCACGGCACCGAGATCGCCGGCAGCCCGGCGAGGCTGGCCGGCAGGGTGCACAGGTCGGCGGCGTACATCGCCAGCGGGTCGTCGACCCGGGCGCCGATCGGCCACGCGACCGTCGGGCTGGTGGGGCTGACCAGGACGTCGACGTCGTCGAAGGCCGCGGTGAAGTCGCGCGTGATCAGCGTCCGGACCTTCTGCGCCTGCCCGTAGTAGGCGTCGTAGTAGCCGGCCGAGAGCGCGTAGGTGCCCAGGATGATCCGGCGCTTGACCTCCGGGCCGAAGCCCTCGTCGCGGGTCAGCGACATGACCTCCTCGAGGGAGCGGCGGCCGTCGTCGGCGGCCCGCAGCCCGAAGCGCATGCCGTCGAAGCGGGCCAGGTTGGACGACGCCTCGCTCGGCGCGATCAGGTAGTACGCCGGCAGCGCCAGGTCGAACGACGGGCAGGAGACCTCACGGACCTCGGCGCCCATGCCCGCCAGCAGGTCGACGGCCTCCCGGACCCGCTCGAGCACGCCGGCCTCGTAGCCGTCGGCGTGCCCGTCGCCGCCGAGCTCCCGGACGACGCCGACGCGGAGGCCGGCCAGTGCGCCCTGCGCGCCCTCCTGCGCGGCCTTCACCAGCACCGGCACGGGGGCGTCGATGCTCGTGGAGTCACACCGGTCGTGCCCGCCGATCGCCTCGTGCAGGACGGCGGCGTCGAGGACGGTGCGCGCCATCGGCCCGGCCTGGTCGAGGCTGGACGAGAAGGCGATCAGCCCGTAGCGCGAGACGGAGCCGTAGGTGGGCTTGTGCCCGACCAGCCCGGTGACCGCGGCCGGCTGGCGGATCGAGCCGCCGGTGTCGGTGCCGAGCGCCCACGGAGCCAGGCCGCCGGCCACCGCCGCCGACGACCCGCCGGAGGAGCCGCCGGGGATGCGGTCGGTGTCCCACGGGTTGCGGGTGGGCCGGTAGGCGGAGTTCTCGGTGGACGAGCCCATCGCGAACTCGTCCATGTTGGTCTTGCCCAGCAGCACGGTGCCGGCGTCCTTGAGCCGCCTCGCCACGGTGGCGTCGTACGGCGGGCGCCAGCCCTCGAGGATCTTCGAGCCGCTGGTCGTGGGCACACCCTCGGTCACGAAGACGTCCTTGAGCGCCACGGGCAGGCCGGCCAGCGGGCCGAGCCCCTGCCCCGCGGCGCGCGCGGCGTCGATCTCGCCGGCGCGGGCCAGCGCGGCCTCGGCATCGACGTGCAGGTAGGCGCCGAGGACGTCGTCCTCGGCGGCGATCCGGTCGAGGTAGGCGCGGGTCAGCTCGGCGGAGCTGACCTCACCGGCGGCCAGCCGGCGGCCCAGCTCGACGGCGTCCAGGCTCGTCACCTCCACGGTCACTCGCCCTCCTCGCTGGCGCTCGTCGGCCTCGTGCCCGCCGGTGCCTTGTCGCTCCGGTGAGCTCGCGAGCTCGCTCACTCCTCCTCCCCGAGGATCTGCGGCACGCGGAAGCGGTCGTCCTCCGCGGCCGGGGCCTCGGCGAGGACGACGTCCCGCGGCAGGCTCGGCGTCACGACGTCGGGCCGCGTGACGTTGGTCAGCGGCACCGCGTGGGTCATCGGCGGGACGTCCTCGACGTCGGCCTTGCCGACCTGGGCCACCGCGTCGAGCACCGCGCTCAGCTGACCGGCGAAGTGGTCGAGCTCCTCGTCGCTCAGCGCCAGCCGGGACAGCCGCGCCAGGTGGGCGACGTCGTCCCGCCCGAGGCCGGCGGTGTCCGGCGCCGGATCGGCGGCGTCCCGCGCGGCGGCGGTTTCCTTCGGGGAGGGGGTGCTCATGCTCTGGCGGAACTCCACTTCGGCGGCGTCTCGTCGGGCCGCTTGGGGACCGGGATCCAACCCCGCCACTGTACGTGGGGCGCCTGGCGGCCAGTCGGGTCTCCCGGTGCGGGCCGACCCGCCACCCGGCGCGGGACGGCGATCGGCCGGGGGGTCTGCTGACGTCGGACGGCGATCGGCCGGGGGTCTCTCGACCGCCGGCCGGGCGATGCGGGAAGCTGGACCGGCCCGCGATCGACGGAGATCGGCCCGTACCCCGCGTCCCGGAGGAACCGTGTCCTATCTCCTGCGGCTGGTCGTCCCCGACCGTCCCGGCATCCTCGGTGCCGTCGCCACCGCGCTCGGCACGGCCGGGATCGACATCGTGTCGGTCGACGTGCTGGAACGGGGCGGCGGCGTGGCCGTCGACGACATCGTGGTGGACCTGCCGGCCGACCGGCTCCCCGACAGCCTGATCACCGCGGCCCAGGCGGTTCAGGGCGTGCAGGTGGAGTCGCTGCGGCCGTTCGCCGGGCCGCTCGACACCCACCGCGAGCTGGAACTGCTCGAGTCGCTGGCCCGCGCCGCCACGGACGCCCCACCCACCCTCGCGGTGAAACTGCTCGCCGCCGAACTGCCCCGCGTCTTCCACAGCGGATGGGCCGCGGTGCTGCACGCCGACGCCGAGGGGACGCCGTGCGAGGTGCTCGCCGCCTCCGACGCCGCGCCCACCTTCGACGGGATGCCCCTGCCCTGGCTGCCGCTGACCGCGCCACGACTGCTGCCCAGTGAGGACGACTGGCTGCCCGAGCGCTGGCAGGAGATGGCCATCGAGATGATGGCCGTCCCCTTCAGCAGCCCGGCGACGGCGGTGGTGCTGGGGCGGTCCGGCGGACCGGCCTACCGGCGATCGGAACTGCTGCGGCTGGTGCACCTCGCCGGCATCGCGGCCAGCGTGTCGCACCTGCCACCTGCCTGAAGAAGGACCCTCCTGCCCCCCGCCACTCGCAGGCTCGCGGCGGGCCCCTGCAGGAGGGCCATCGGTGAGGACACCGCCGCTCGGCCGGCGGTCACGGTACGGCGGGCTCGCTGCCGTCGCCGATCACGGCGACCCCGCGGGCGGCGTCCGGCCCCTGCTCGAGCAGCACACGCAAGCCGTCGTCGTCCAGGATCGGCGCCTTGACCTGCACCGCCTTGTCGTACTTGCTCCCCGGGTCGGCACCGACGACGACGAAGCCGGTCTTCTTGCTGACCGATCCGGTGACCTTGCCACCGCGCTCCTGGATCGCCGCGATCGCCTGGTCGCGGCTGTAGTCGCGCAGCGAGCCGGTGACGACGACGGTGACCCCGGTCAGCGGGCCGGGGCCGGCGTCCTCCCCGTCGTCGGCCGTGCGGACCCCGGCCGCCCGCCACTTCTCCACGACCTCGCGGTGCCAGTCGACGGCGAACCAGTCGCGCACCGACTTCGCGATCGTCGGGCCCACCCCGTCCGCGGCCGCGAGCTCCTCCTCGGAGGCCTCGGCGATCCGGTCCAGCGAGCGGAAGTCCCGGGCCAGCGCCTGCGCCGCGGTCGGGCCGACGTGCCGGATCGACAGCGCGACCAGCACCCGCCACAGCGGGACGTCCTTGCGGGTCTGCAGGTTGGTCAGCAGCTTGCGCCCGTTGGCCGACAGCGTGCCGTCCTTCTTCGTGAAGAACGCCGTCTTCTCCAGCTTCTCCTCGTCCAGGGTGAAGACGTCGCCCTCGTCCTGCAGGAGCCGGCTCTCCAGCAGCGCGATCGCCGCCTCGTAGCCGAGCACCTCGATGTCGAAGGCACCCCGCCCGGCGACGTGGAACACGCGCTCCCGCAGCTGCGCCGGGCACGACCGGGCGTTCGGGCAGCGGATGTCGGCGTCGCCCTCCTTCTCCGGCCGCAGCTCGGTGCCGCACTCCGGGCAGTGCGTCGGCATCACGAACTCGCGCTCCTCGCCGGTGCGTGCCGCCGCCACCGGCCCCAGCACCTCGGGGATGACGTCACCGGCCTTGCGGATGACGACGGTGTCCCCGATGAGGACACCCTTGCGCGCCACCTCGCTGGCGTTGTGCAGGGTGGCCAGCTGCACGGTCGACCCGGCGACCTTCACCGGCTCCATGAACGCGAAGGGCGTCACCCGTCCGGTCCGGCCGACGTTGACCCGGATGTCGAGCAGCTTGGTGGTGGCCTCCTCCGGCGGGTACTTGAAGGCGATGGCCCAGCGGGGCGCGCGCGAGGTCGACCCGAGCCGCCGCTGCAGCGGGACCTGGTCGACCTTGACGACGACGCCGTCGATCTCGTGCTCCACCGAGTGCCGCTGCTCGCGGTAGCGCTCGATGTAGGCCCACACGCCCTCGAGGTCGTCGACCACCTCGAACCGGTCGCTCACCGGGAGGCCGAGCGCGCGCAGCTGCGCGTACGCGTCGGACTGCCGCTCAGGGGTGAAGCCGTCGCTCGCACCGAGACCGTGCACGACCAGGCGCAGCGGCCGGGAGGCGGTCACCCGCGGGTCCTTCTGCCGCAGCGAGCCCGCGGCGGCGTTGCGCGGGTTGGCGAACGGCGCCTTCCCGGACTCGACCATCCCGGCGTTGACGTCGGCGAACGCGGCGACCGGGAAGTAGATCTCCCCGCGCACCTCGAGCAGCGGCGGGACGGTGTCCCCGGTCAGCTGCAGCGGGACGTCGTCCATGGTGCGCACGTTGGCCGTGACGTCCTCCCCGGTGACGCCGTCCCCGCGGGTCGCCGCGCGCACCAGCCGCCCGCCCTCGTAGACCAGCGCGACCGCCACGCCGTCCACCTTGAGCTCGCACAGGTAGGTGGCGGCACTGCCCACCTCCCGCTCGACGCGGCCGGCCCAGGCCGACAGCTCGTCGCTGCTGAACGCGTTGTCCAGGCTCTGCATCCGCTCCAGGTGCTGGACGGGAGAGAACGTGGCACCGAACCCGCCGTTGACCTTCTGGCTCGGCGACTCGGGGGTGACCAGGGCCGGGTGCTCGGCCTCGATGCCCTTGAGCTGGGTCATCAGCTCGTCGTACTGGGCGTCGCTGACCAGCGGCGCGTCCTGCACGTAGTACGCGAACGCGTAGCGGTCGAGCTCCTCGGAGAGGTCGCGGTGGCGGGTGCGCGCCTCGTCGGGGACCTCGGTGAGGTCCTCCCGCTCGGTGGCAGCGGCCACCTCGGGCGCATCGACCGACGACTCGTCCAGCTCGGCTTCCGTGGTCACGGCGAAACGGTATCCGGCGCCTGCGACAGCCGACCGCTCGTTCCCCGGATGGCCCCGTCCGGAGGCTCACGCCGAGCCTGCGAGGCGTGAGGGGACGGGGTCCTTCGAGGGGTCCCTCTACTCGGGCAGCAGGTACCTGGCCGCCTCGCGCACGTGGGTCATGACTTCCCGCGCGTAGGAGGGCGTCGCGCCGGCCAGGCCGCACGCGGGCGTGAGGGTGACGGCGGTGTGCAGCTGCTCGGCCGGGAAGCCGAGCTCGCGCCACCAGGCCTGCACCCGGGAGGAGGTCGCCTTCGGCGCCGGCAGGGTCGTGTCGGTGCCCGGCACGACGCCGGGCAGCAGGTGGGTGCCCGCGTCGACGGCGGTGCCGATGGCGTCGAGGTCCTGGACCAGCCCGAGGTCGAACGACACCCCCGCGGCGCCGGCGGCCCGGAACAGCTCCAGCGGCGCGCGGTCGGCGCAGCAGTGCACCACCACGGGCACCGGCAGGGCAGCGACGACGGCGGCCAGCTCCTGCTCGACCACCGGCGCCGGGACGGCGGGGAGCTTGCCGAAGCCGCTGACGGTGGGCAGCGCGCCCTGCAGCACGGCGGGCACCGAGGGCTCGTCGAGCTGCACCACGAGGCGGGCCCGCGGCACCCGGGCGGCGACGGCGGCCACGTGGGCGGCCAGGCCCTCGGTGAGCGACTGCGCGAGGTCGCGGCGCGCGCCCGGGTCGACGACGGCCCGGTCGCCGCGGGTGCGCTCCAGCCCCGCGGCGAGCGTCCACGGCCCGGCGGCCTGCACCTTGAACGGGCCGCCGTAGCTCTCCGCGACGTCGTAGAGGGCGTCGAGGTCGCGCGCCAGGTACTCCTGCGCCCGGCGCAGGTCGACCCCCGGGCGCGGGACCAGCCGCCACCCCGCCGGGGTCAGCTCGACGGCGAGGTCGACCAGCAGCCCGGCGGTGCGCCCGACGAGGTCGGCCCCGGCGCCGCGGCCGGGCAGCTCCGGCAGGTGCGGGAACTCCGGCAGCTCACCGAGGACCACCCGCACCGCCTCGGCCGGGTCGGGGAGGGGCAGGGAGCCGACGCCGGTGGCCGGTCCCCAGGTGGTCGGGGTCGCGGGAGGATCGTCGGGGGTGGGTTCGCTGGGCGAGACGGGGTCGAACGGCGAGGCCACGACGGCGACGGTAGTCCGCGGCGCGCCCGGCCACGGCCCCCGGCTCAGGCGGGGACCGGACGACCGGTCGCCACGACGGTGCCCTGGCCAAGCACCAGGTCGCCCCGCGCGGCGTCGGGCAGGTACAGCACCGCGGACTGCCCCGGCGCGACGCCCCGCTGCTCGCCGTCCAGCCGCAACCGCAGGCCGCCGTCCTCCCCCGCCGTCACCTCGCACGGCACCGGCGTGCCGTGCGCCCGCAGCTGCACCTCGGCGCGGAACGGCAGCTGCGGGGCCGGGCCGGTCCACGTCGGCGCCGCCGTGTGCACCGCGGTCACCCCCGTGAGGTCGGCGGTGCCGATCGTGACCGTGCGGGTCACCGGCTCGATGCCCAGCACGTACCGCGGCCGGGAGTCGCCCACGGCCACGCCCAGCCCCCGCCGCTGGCCGACGGTGAAGCCATGCGTGCCCGCGTGCTGCCCCACGGTGGCGCCGGTGGCCGCGTCCACGACCGGTCCGGGCTGCTCCCCCAGCCGCCGGGCGAGGAATCCACGGGTGTCGCCGTCCGGGATGAAGCAGATGTCGTGCGAGTCCGCCTTCGTGGCGACGGCGAAGCCCCGCTCGGCGGCGATCTCCCGGACCCGCTGCTTGGTCATCGACCCGAGCGGGAAGACCGCACCGGCCAGTTGCTCCGCCGTGAGGACGGCGAGGACGTAGGACTGGTCCTTGCCGGCGTCCACCGACCGCCGCAGCTCCCCGCCGGCCAGCCGCGCGTGGTGGCCGGTGACGACGGCGTCGAAGCCCAGCGCCCGCGCCCGGTCGAGCACCGCGGCGAACTTGATCTTCTCGTTGCAGCGCAGGCACGGGTTGGGGGTGCGGCCGGCCGCGTACTCGGCGACGAAGTCCTCGACGACGTCCTCGGTGAACCGCTCGGCGAGGTCCCAGACGTAGAACGGGATGCCGAGCTCGTCGGCGACCCGTCGGGCGTCGTGCGCGTCCTCGACGCTGCAGCAGCCGCGGGCGCCGCTGCGCAGGGTCTGCCGGTCCGGCGAGAGCGCGAGGTGGACGCCGGTGACATCGTGGCCGGCGTCCACGGCCAGGGCCGCGGCGACCGCCGAGTCCACGCCGCCGCTCATCGCGGCGAGCAGGCGCACTAGCGGTCCCCTCGCCCCAGGCCGGCCCGCCGCGCCCGCTCCACCACCGGCCCGATCACGTCGAGCACCGCGTCGACGTCGGCTTCGGTCGACGTGTGCCCGAACGAGAACCTCAGCGAGCTGCGCGCCCGGTCGGTGTCGGCGCCCACGGCGAGCAGCACGTGGCTGGGCCGGGCGACGCCGGCGCTGCAGGCCGACCCGGTGGAGCACTCCACCCCGCGGGCGTCGAGCAGCATGAGCAGCGCGTCGCCCTCCGCGCCGGGGAAGGACAGGTGGGCGTTGCCCGGCAGCCGCCCCGGCCCGCCCGCGACCGCGTCGTCCAGCGGGGCGCCGTTGAGCTGCACGTCGGGCACCTGCGCCATCACCCCGGCCACGAGCCGGTCGCGCAGCGCGGCCAGCCGCCCGACCCGCTCCTCGCGCGTACCGACGGCGCGCGTGGTGGCCACCTGCAGCCCGACGATGGCGGCCACGTCGAGGGTCCCCGACCGCACGTCGCGCTCCTGGCCGCCGCCGTGCAGCAGCGGGGTGCACTCGGCGTCGCGGCGCAGCAGGAGCACGCCGGCGCCCATCGGGCCGCCCAGCTTGTGCCCGGTCATGGTCAGCGCGTCGACGCCGCTGGCCCCGAAGTCGACCGGCACCTGTCCGACGGCCTGCACCGCGTCGGTGTGCATCGGCACCCCGACCGCGTGCGCGACCTCGGCCAGCGCGGCCAGGTCGCTCACCGTGCCGATCTCGTTGTTCGCCCACATGACGCTGGTCAGCGCCACGTCGGTCCCGTCGCCGAGCGCCGCGGCCAGCGCCTCGGTGGTCACCCGGCCGCTGGGCTCGACCGGCAGCCAGGTGACGTCGGCGCCGTCGTGTTTGGCCAGCCACTCGACGCTGTCGAGGACGGCGTGGTGCTCGGCGGGGCTCACCACGATCCGGCGGCGACGGGAGTCGGCGTCGCGACGGGCCCAGAACAGGCCCTTGACGGCGAGGTTGTCGCTCTCGGTGCCGCCGCTGGTGAAGAGCACCTCCGACGGCCGGGCCCCCAGGGCCTCGGCCAGCCGCTCGCGGGACTGCTCGGCGGCGGGGGGGGCGGGGGGGGGGGGGGGGGGGGGGGGGGGGGGGGGGGGGGGGGGGGGGTGCGGGGGGGTGGTGGGTGGGCGCTCCTCGGC
>NZ_JBJGYU010000061.1:0-10030 GCF_054050155.1 Geodermatophilus sp. SYSU D00703
GTGCTCTGCCCACGAGGGTGGGCAGAGCACGACCCCTCCGGGACCGACCTGTCCCCCGGCGGCGTTCCGCGGGTCAGACGCTCCGGACGTCCGGCGTCCGCCACTGCGAGGGCCCGACGTCGAAGGAGTAGGGCTGGTAGCCCGTGGCCCGCATCCGCCCCTCCGGCCGGGGCAGGCGGCGGTGCTCGCTGCAGGACGGCGGTCGCACCATGCCCGGCGGCGGCACCCGGGGCACGTTGCCGACGACCTCGTCGACGATCCCGTGGCGCTCCTCGTCGCCGGCGCCGCCGTCCGCGCAGCAGAGGATCCAGCGGATCTCCCGGGCTGAGCCCGCGGTCGTGCAGCGCGAGCACCTGCTCCCGCCAGCGGATCGCGGAGTCGACCCCGCGGGCACCTCCGGCCGCCCCTGCCGCCAGGTGCGCGTCGAGCTCGATCTGGCGGGACTCGAGCATCTTCTGCTCCAGACCGAGGCGGTACTGCGTCAGCGCCGTGATCGCGCTGACCACCAGGGCGGCGATGGCAGCGACGCCGGTGATCCAGTCCGGCACGGGACTCCTCCCCACGGCTCGAAGGAATAACGAGACGGAACATTCTCGTCCCGCGACACGCCCGGGCCAACAGGGTCGTGCGTCCCTCTTCGAGGGCCGTCACACGGCGCGGCCGGCCCCGAGCAGAGTGCGGGTCATCGCGTTGCCGGTGTCGAGCGGCTCGTCGAGAGCGGCGGTCAGGTCCGCGGCGGAGACGGCGAGCCCGGTCCCGGGGCGGCGCGGTCCCGGTGGACACGCCCGGGGTTTCCCGAACGGGAACGGCCGCGACCCGCCCGAGGGCACACCCCGGCCGATAGCGTCCCGGGATGGCCGCAGAGCTGACGCTCGGCGCCGAGGAGGAACTCCACCTCATCGACCTCGACCGGTGGGAGTTGTCGGCGCGGGCGCCGCAGCTGCTCAGCCGGCTGCCGAGCTCGTCCTACGCCGCGGAGATCCAGCGGACCACCGTCGAGACCAACACCGCCGTCGTCACCACGCTGTCGGACCTGCGCGAGGAGCTGCTCCGGCTGCGCAAGGAACTGGTCGCCGTCGCCGGGCGCGATGGCCTCGGCGTCGCCGCAGTCGGGACGGCGCCCCGCTCCACCTTCGCCGACTTCGAGCTGACCGCCACCGGCCGCTACGGCCGGATGCACGAGCAGTACCGGCTGCTCGTCGACGAGCAGCTGATCTGCGGCACCCAGGTGCACGTCGGCGTCTCCGACCGCGACCTCGCCGTGGAGATCGCCCAGCGCGTGGCCCGCGACCTGCCGGTGCTGCTGGCGCTGTCCGCCAGCTCGCCGTTCTGGAACGGCTCCGACACCGGCTACAGCAGCATCCGCACGATCATCTGGCAGCGCTGGCCCACCGCCGGGGCGACCGGCCCGCTGGCCAGCGCCGCCGAGTACGACGCCCTGCTGGCCGACCTCATCGGCTCCGGGGTCATCGCCGACGCCAAGATGGCCTACTTCGACGTCCGGCCGTCGTCCCACGCGCCGACCCTGGAGCTGCGCGTCTGCGACGCCTGCCCGCTGATCGACGACGCCGTCCTCATCGCCGGGCTGTTCCGGGCGATGGTCCGCGCCGCCGAGCTCGACGTGGAGGCCGGTCGCCCGCACGTCCCCGCCCCGGCGCCGCTCCACCGGGCCGCGATGTGGCAGGCGGCGCGCGGCGGCCTGACCCGCGAGCTGCTCGACGGCGCCCTGCACCCCCGGCCGCGCCCGGCCGCCGACGTGGTGCGGAGCCTGGTGGCCCGGCTGCGGCCGCAGCTGGAGGAGCTCGGTGACCGGGAGGCGGTCACCGAGCTGGCCGAGACCACCCTCGCGCGCGGCAACTCCGCCGACCGGCAGCGGGCGGCCTTCGCCGAGTCCGGCGACCTCGCCGACGTCATGCGGCTGGTCGTGGCGGAGTCCCACGGCCCGGCCGGCGGGCCCGCACCGGCCGGCGCGGCGCTGCGGCGGTACCGCTCCCGCGCCGGGGACGAGGCGATCGGCGCGGGCGCGGTCCCCCGGCCGGCCTACCGCGAGGTGCTGGAGGTCGTCGCCGCGTTGCCGCCCGAGGAGGTCGCCCGGCGCGAGGCCGCCCGCGACGACTGGCTCGCCGCGCACGGCGTGACCTTCCGCGTGGGTGGCGAGGAGCGGGTCTTCGGTGTCGACCTCGTGCCCCGGATCGTCAACCGCCACGAGTGGGAGGAGCTGGCCGCCGGGCTGGTGCAGCGGGCCCGCGCCCTCGAGCTGTTCCTCCGCGACGTCTACGGCCCGCAGCGGGTGCTCGCCGACGGGGTGCTGCCGCGCGAGGCCGTCCTCGGCTGCCCCGGCTGGCGGCCCGAGGCCAGCCGGCTGCCCGCCGACGCCGTCCGGGCCCCGGTCATGGGCTTCGACGTCGTCCGCACCGAGTACGGCGGCTGGCGGGTGCTGGAGGACAACCTCCGCGACCCCAGCGGTGCGGCCTACGCCGTGGCCGCCCGCCGGCTGCTGGACGCCGTCATGCCCGACCTCCCCCGGCCCGCCGGCCTGGCCCACCCGGCCACCGTCCACGAGTCGCTGCGGGCGACCCTGCTCCGGCACGCCGAACCCGGCACCTCGGCGGCGCTGCTCAGCAGCGGCCCGGACAGCTCGGCCTGGTACGAGCACCGGCGGCTGGCCGAGGGCGCCGGGCTGCTGCTGGTCTCCGCGGACGACCTCGAGGTGGCCGGCGGCCGCGTGGTGCACCGCGGCAGCGGTTCGTCGGTGGGCGCCCTGTACGTCCGTCTGGACGGCGAGCTGGCCGACCTGACCGGCCGCGGGGGCTGCCCGGTCGGCGCCGCGGTGCTCGACGTCGCGGCCGACGGCGCGGTGGTGCTGGCCAACGCCCCGGGCAACGGCGTCGCCGACGACAAGGCCACGTACTGCTGGGTGCCCGAGCTGATCGGCTACTACCTCGACGAGCACCCGCTGCTGGAGTCGGTGCCGACGTACCGGCCGGGCGACGAGACCGAGCGGCGCGCCGTCCTGGAGCGGGTGGGCGAGCTGGTCACCAAGCCGGTCGACGGCTACGGCGGCTCCGGCGTGATGATCGGCCCGGCGGCGCCCGCGGCCGACGTCGTCCGGCGGCGGGCCGAGATCGCCGAGCGGCCCGGCGGCTGGGTGGCCCAGGAGGTCGTCGCCCTCTCCTCGGCGCCCGCGCTGGACCGCGACGGCCTGCACCCGCGGCACATCGACCTGCGCGCGTTCGTGCACGTCACCGGCACCGGGCCGGAGGACGCCACGGTCCCCCCGCTCGCGCTGACCCGGGTCGCCGCCGAGGGCAGCCTCGTGGTCAACAGCTCGCGGGGCGGCGGCGCGAAGGACACCTGGCTGATCACTCGGACCGACCGTCGTCGGACCCGGACGGAGGGGGACCCTGATGTGCGGACTCGCCGGTGAGCTGCGTCTCGACGGAGGACGGGCCGACGTCGCCGTCCTCGACCGGATGACCGCCTGCCAGGCACGCCGCGGGCCGGACGGCAACGGCCTGTGGGCCCGCGGCCCGGTCGCGCTCGGCCACCGCCGGCTGTCGATCATCGACCTCTCCGAGCGCGGTGCCCAGCCGATGGTCGACCCGCACCTGGGGCTGACCGTCGTCTTCAACGGGATCGTCTACAACCACCGGCAGCTGCGCGCCGAACTCGAGCAGCACGGTCACCGCTTCTTCTCGACGTCGGACACCGAGGTGGTGCTCAAGGCCTACGCCGAGTGGGGCACCGCCTGCGTCGACCGGTTCCTCGGCATGTTCGCCTTCGCCGTCGTCGAGCACGCGACCGGCCGGCTGGTGCTGGGCCGCGACCGGCTGGGCATCAAGCCGCTCTACCTCGACGCCCGGCCCGACCGCGTCCGGTTCGCCTCGACCGTGCAGGCGCTGCTGGCCGGGGGCGGCGTCGACACCTCGATCGACCGCACGGCGCTGGCCCACTACATGACCTTCCACTCCGTGGTGCCGGCGCCGCGGACGATCCTGGCCGGCGTCCGCAAGCTGCCGCCGGCGACGGTGCGGGTCGTCGAGCCCGACGGCACCAGCCGCGACACCGTCTACTGGCGGCCGCCGTTCACCCGCGACCCCGATCGAGCCGGCTGGACCTCCCGCGACTGGGAGGAGGCGCTGCTCGCCGCGCTGCGCACCGCCGTCGAGCGGCGGATGGTGTCCGACGTGCCGGTCGGCGTGCTGCTCTCGGGCGGCATCGACTCCAGCCTCGTCGTCGCGCTGCTCGCCGAGCAGGGGCAGACCGGGCTGGCCACGTTCAGCATCGGCTTCGAGTCCGCCGGCGGTGAGTCCGGCGACGAGTTCGAGTACTCGTCGCTGGTCGCGCAGCGGTTCGCCACCGACCACCACCGCATCGCGATCGACAACTCCCGGCTGCTGCCGGGCATCGACGCCGCCGTCGCCGCGATGAGCGAGCCGATGGTCAGCCACGACTGCGTCGCCTTCTACCTGCTCAGCCAGGACGTGTCGCGGCACGTGAAGGTCGTCCAGTCCGGGCAGGGCGCCGACGAGGTGCTCGGCGGCTACGACTGGTACCCGCCACTGGCCGACGTCCCCCGCGCGCACGCCGTCGAGGCCTACTCCCGGGTGTTCTTCGACCGGCGCTGGGCGGCGATGGGCGAGGTGCTCGAGCCGGAGTGGCTGGTCGACGCCGACGCCCCCACCGCGTACACCACCGAGCAGTTCGCGCAGCCCGGCGCGGAGACCGCGGTGGACGCCGCGCTGCGCAACGACACCACCGTCATGCTGGTCGACGACCCGGTGAAGCGGGTCGACAACATGACGATGGCCTGGGGCCTGGAGGCGCGGGTGCCCTTCCTCGACCACGAGCTGGTCGAGTTGGCCGGCCGGATCCCGCCGGAGCTCAAGCTCGCCGACGGCGGCAAGGGCGTGCTCAAGCGGGCGGCCCGCGGGATCGTCCCGGACGAGGTCATCGACCGGACCAAGGGGTACTTCCCCGTGCCGGCGATCCGCCAGCTCGACGGCCCCTACCTGGAGCGGGTCCGCGACGCGCTGACCGACCCGGCCGCCAAGCGGCGTGGCCTGTTCCGGCCGGACACTGTGGAGCGCATGCTGCGCGAGCCGAACGTCACCCGGACGACCCTCGGCTCCAACGCGCTGTGGCAGCTGGCGCTGCTGGAGATGTGGCTGCAGAAGGTGGAGGACATCGCACGGTGACGACCCACGGCGACGCAGACCGGGCGACCGTCGAGTCCGCGGCCGCACTGGCCGACGACCTCGTCGACGCCTGGGGCAGCTGGGGCCCCAACATGACCCCGGACGCCCGGCAGGTCGCCTTCATCAGCGACCGCTCGGGCACCCCGCAGGTGTGGATCCAGGACGTCGTCCTCGACGGCTCCATCCCGCCGGCCCGGCACATCCGGCTCTCCGACGACCCGGTGGTCAAGGTCCGGTGGGCGGCCGACAGCGGCTGGCTCACCTGCGAGGTGGCCACCGACGGCGGCGTCCGGACGGCGGTGTGGGTGGTGCGGCCCGACGGCACCGACGCGCGGCGCGTGGCCGGGGACGCCGAGACGCACGCCGAGCTGGGCCCCTGGACCCGCAGCGGGCACCGGTTCGTCGTCACCTTCCCGGGGGCCGGCCCCGGCGTGCCCACCCGCTCGTACCTGGCCGACCCGGCGACCGGCCGGCTGGACCCCCTGGCCGAGGGCGAGCTGATCCACGTGCTGGACGTGTCGCTCGAGGAGCGGTTCATCGTCATCCGCGACGGCGAGCGCGGGCAGCAGTACGTCGCCGTCGTCGACCGGCTGACCGACGAGGACTTCAGCGCGCTGCCGCACGGCGCCACCGGGTCCACCGAGGAGGCCCTGATCCGCCCCGCGCCGGAGGACCACCGCGGCCCGGTCTACGTGTACCTCGCCTCCGACGTCGGCCTCCCCCGCCGGCAGCTGATCGGGCTGCCGTTCGGGCCCAACGGCTGGCGCGGCGAACCGCGCACGCTGGCCGCCCGCGACGATGCCGAGCTCGAGGACCTCGACGCCGACGACGCCGGGACGCTGCTCCTGCTGGTGTGGAACGTCGCCGGCCGCAGCGAGCTCGAGCTGATGGACACCGCCACGGGCGGGCGCACCCCGATCACCGGCCTGCCCGGCCTGGTCGCCGCCGACCCGGTGCTCAGCCGCGACGGCTCCAGCGTGGTGCTCGGCGTCCAGGGGCCCACCCGCCCGCGCGAGCTGTGGCACCTGGACACCACCACGCACGCCTGGACCCGGGTCACCTCCGCGCCGCCCCTGCCCAAGCGGCGGCTGGTCGTCCCGACGCTGGAGACGTTCGCCGGACGGGACGGGCTGCCGCTCACCGGCTGGCTGTACCGGGCCCCGAGCCGGCTGAAGTCCCCCGGGCCGGTCGCGCTGTACCTGCACGGCGGCCCCGAGGACCAGGAGCGGCCCACCTTCTCGCCCGGGCACCAGGCCCTGGCCGCCGCCGGGGTGACCGTGTTCGCGCCCAACATCCGCGGCTCGTCGGGGTTCGGCCGGGAGTTCGTGCACGCCGACGACGTGCACCTGCGGTACGACGCGTTCGCCGACGTGCTCGCCGCCGCCGCTCACCTCGTGGACGCCGGCATCGCCGACCCCGGCCGGATCGCGGTGACCGGCCGCTCCTACGGCGGCTACCTCACCCTCGCCTCGCTGGCCTTCTCGCCCGGGGTGTTCGCCGCGGGCGTCGACGTCTGCGGCATGTCCGACCTGGTGTCCTTCTACCGGGACAGCGAGCCGTGGATCGCCGCCGCCGCGGTGACCAAGTACGGCCACCCCGAGCGCGACCGCGCCCTGCTGGAGGACATCTCGCCGCTGGCCTCGGCGCACCGGATCGACGTCCCGCTGCTCGTCGTCCACGGCGAGCACGACACCAACGTGCCGCTGGGTGAGGCGCTCCAGATCGTGGCGGCGCTGCGCGCGCTGGACCGGCCGGTGGAGTACCTGGAGCTCAAGGGCGAAGGGCACGTCTTCCGGCACGCGGACTCCCGCAAGCTGCTGACCCGGACGACGCTGGGCTTCCTGGTCGGCGCGCTCCAGGAGGCCCGCCCGGTCGCCGGGGCGACCGCGGAGGCGGCGGCGTCGTAGCGCCCGGGGCGGGAGCCCGTGCCCCGCGCGTGCTCGTGCTCTGCGTGCGCCGGGCACGCAGAGCACGAGCACCCGGGGAGGACCCTCAGCCGAGGGTGACCGAGCCCGTCGCGTTGGGCACCAGCTCGACCCAGGTGCTGCCGGGCGCGAGCCGGACCGGCTGGCCGTCGGGGCCGGTGAGCCGCACCGGCTCGTCCGCGGACCCCTTCGACCAGGTCACCGGCACGGAGCGCCCGCCGGTGGCGACCAGCGCCTCTCCCCCGCCGATCATGACCGTCTCCGGCACGGGGTTGCGGGCGCTGTCCCGGTACTCCGTGTCGACGACGTCCACCCGCAGGACGACGACGTTGGTCGCGCGCAGCGGGGTGCCGTCGGCCTCGACCGCGGGCGTGCCGTCCTCGGCCCGCAGCCAGGTGCCGTCGGGCTGGCTCCAGGTCCAGCGCGGCGTGCTGATCCGGGACAGGGCGAGGTCCAGGACGGCCGCCGGGGTCCCGGCGGTCAGCGCCGTGGGCTGCTCGTCGCCGGTGGCGACCTCGAACTGGGGCGGCGGCGGGGCCTGGTGGCCGGCGTCGGCCTGGCCGAGCAGCGCGGCCGGGTCGACGTAGGTGTTGTGCGGCGCGACGCGCTCGCTGACCCGGGAGAAGCCGGGTCCGGTCCCGGGGTCCACCACCTGCAGGCCGGCGTCCCGGGTGGCCTGGACGAAGGGCTTCTGCCCACCGGAGAAGGCCAGCAGCCCGTGCAGGGGTGCGGCGATGTCCGGGTCCATCGGCCGCACCGAGCGCACCGGGCCGATCGCCGGTGGCAGGGTCGAGTGGTAGACGGCGACGTAGCGGCTGATCCCGCCCTCGACGACCTCCTCCCACACCATGTCGGCGGCGTTGAGGCCGGTCTGCGGACGGGCGTCGACCGAGTTCTCGACCTTGACCGCGAGGGCGGGGCGGTCGACGTCGGCACCGGCGCTGTCCACCCCGGTCAGGGGCCACAGCACGGCCGGGGGCGGCGGCGGGGGCGTGGTCGCGGCCGGCGAGCTCGAGGCGGCCGGCTCGGCGGGGGCCTGCGCGCCGCAGGCGACCGTCGTCCCGAGGACGGCGCCGACCAGCAGGGCCGTCCCGAGCCGGCGCCGTCCCCGATCCCGTGCGCGCCGGGCACGGCTGCGTTCGGTGTTCACCCGTAGGTCATCGGCAGGCCGGCACGACGGCTGGACCTCGTGGTTGGCGCGGGCCCGCCGCGGACACCGGAGACGGTGTGAGCGACCCCTTCGACCTCGAGCGGTTCGTGCAGGCGCAGGACCGCGGGACCCACGAGCAGGCGCTGGCCGAGCTGCGGGCGGGCGCGAAGCGCAGCCACTGGATGTGGTTCGTCTTCCCGCAGGTCGCCGGCCTCGGCCGCAGCGCGACCGCCCAGCACTACGCGATCTCCGGGCTGCCCGAGGCCCAGGCCTACCTCGACCACCCGGTGCTCGGCCCGCGCCTGGTCGAGTGCGCCCAGGTGCTGCTGGAGCTGGACACCGCCGACGCCGTCTCGGTGTTCGGCCCGGTCGACGCGGTCAAGCTGCGCTCCTCGATGACGCTGTTCGAGCGTGCCGAGCCCGAGGCCGCCGTCTTCGGCCGGGTGCTCGACCGGTTCTTCGGCGGCGAGCGGGACGAGGCCACGCTCGCCCGGCTCTGACGGGCGCGGTCCCGTCCGGTCGAGGAAGCTGGAGGGCGTGAGCGAGGAGCAGAGCGGGTCGGGCTACGTCACGGGCGGCGAGTACAACCGGGACTCGACCTACATCCCCGACCGGATCACCGCCGACGGCTCCGGCGGCTGGCCGGTCGAGCCCGACCGCTACCGGCTCGTCGCGGCCCGGGCCTGCCCGTGGGCCAACCGCGCGGTCATCGTGCGCCGCCTGCTCGGCCTGGAGGACACGATCTCCCTGGCGCTGTGCGGGCCGACCCACGACGAGCGGTCGTGGACCTTCGACCTCTACCCGGGCGGCCGCGACCCGGTGCTGGGCTACGAGCGGCTGCAGGAGGCGTTCCTCGCCCGCTTCCCCGACTACGACCGCGGCATCACGGTGCCCACGATCGTCGACGTCCCCAGCGGGCAGGTCGTCACCAACGACTTCGCCCAGCTGACGCTCGATCTCTCCACGGAGTGGACCAAGTACCACCGCCAGGGCGCGCCCGACCTCTACCCCGAGCACCTGCGCGACGAGATGGACGCGGTGATGAAGCGGGTCTACACCGAGGTCAACAACGGGGTGTACCGCTGCGGCTTCGCCGGGTCGCAGGAGGCCTACGACGAGGCCTACGACCGGCTCTGGACGGCGCTGGACTGGCTGGAGGAGCGGCTGTCGACCCGGCGGTACCTGGTGGGCGAGCACGTCACCGAGGCCGACGTCCGGCTGTTCACCACGCTGGCCCGCTTCGACGCCGTCTACCACGGCCACTTCAAGGCCAACCGGCAGAAGCTGACCGAGCTGCCGGCGCTGTGGGCCTACGCGCGCGACCTGTTCCAGACCCCGGGGTTCGGCGACACGATCGACTTCCCGCAGATCAAGGAGCACTACTACGTCGTACACGCCGACATCAACCCGACCCGGGTCATCCCGCAGGGGCCGGACACCGCGAACTGGCTGACCCCGCACGGCCGCGAGGAGCTCGGCGGGTCGCCGTTCGGCGACGGCACCCCGCCCGGGCCGCCGTCGGAGGAGGAGACGGTGCCGGCCGACCACGGGCCGGGCGGCACCGGCCACCGCTGACGCCGCCGCGGCGCTCCGCGAGCGCCTCGAGGTCCTCGCCCACGAGGGTGCGCCGCACGACTGCTGTCCTGGGGGGGGGGGGGGGGGGGGGCCCCGGGGGGGGGGGGGCCCCGGCGCCCCCCGCGCGGGGTGGGGCGCGCGGGGGGGGCCCCCCCACGCCCGGGCGCCCCCGGGGGGGTGAA
>NZ_JBJGYU010000062.1:0-8377 GCF_054050155.1 Geodermatophilus sp. SYSU D00703
CGCCGAGGTGCTCCACCCCGGCCCCGCCGGCGTGCGCGCGGCCTTCGCGGGGGCCCCCGCCCCGGGGGCCCGGGGGGCCCCCCCCGGCCCCCGCTCCTCTTTTCGGGGAGGGTGGGCGCCGGCCAGCGCGCCCGGCAGGGATCGAACCTGCGACCAAGTGCTTAGAAGGCACCTGCTCTATCCGCTGAGCTACGGGCGCTCGGGGGCGATCATCGCACCCCCGGCGCCGCTCCGATCCGCCGACGGGCCATGGTCCACGGTCCTCTGGTGCCGACCGCCGGCCCGGACGACGATCTGCTGCACAAGCGCCGCCCGTCGTCGGGAGGCCGCCGTGGAGCAACTCGGTACTGCTGCAGGACCGTGGACCGGCGCGGCCCAGTACGAGGCCTACGTGGGCCGGTGGAGCAGGCCGGTGGCGCGGCGGTTCCTCGCCTGGGTGGCCCCGCCCGGCGGGCTGCGGTGGCTCGACGTCGGCTGCGGCACCGGCGCGCTGACCGAGGCGGTGCTGCAGGCCTGCGCGCCGGACAGCGTCCTCGGTGTCGACCCGTCCGCGGCCTTCCTCGGCCACGCGACCGCACACGTCCGCGACCGCCGGGCGTCGTTCCGGGTGGGCGACGCGCGAGCCCTCCCGGTGGCCGACGCGTCGGTCGACGTGGTGATCTCGGGGCTGGTCCTCAACTTCGTCCCCGACCAGGCTGCCGCCCTGGCCGATATGGCACGTGCGGCCCGGCCGGGGGGAGTCGTGGCGGCGTACGTGTGGGACTACGCCGAGGGCATGCAGATGATCCGGCTGTTCTGGGACGCTGCGGGGGCGCGCGACCCGGCTGCCCGGGCGCTGCACGAGGGCGTGCGCTTCCCTGGCTGCGCCCCTGACCCGCTGCGCGCGCTCTTCGACGCGGCCGGCCTGGCCGAGGTGGCGGTCGAGGAGATCGTCGTCCCGACGGTGTTCCAGGACGTCGACGACTACTGGCGGCCCTTCCTCGGCGGAACGGGGCCGGCGCCGGCGTACGTGGCCTCCCTGGCCGACGCCGACCGGGTCGCGCTGCGGGAGGAGGTCCGGCGCCGGCTGCCGATCGGGGACGACGGTGCGATCCGGCTCTCCGCCCGCGCGTGGGCGGTGCGGGGGCGCAGGGGCTGAGGCGGTCACCCGGGCAGTCCAGCACCCGGCCGCGGGAGGGCCGGCTGCGTCGTCCACAGGTCCCGGGTTCGTCCACAGGTCCACCGGTTCGCTGTCCTCCGACGTGCCCGCGGCAGAGGGTCGACCGCAGACCGGCACCGCGCCGGCTGCGCCGTCCGGCGGCGCACGGACCCGAGGAGCACCGTGAACGAGACCCACGTCACCGTGGTCGGCAACGTCGTCGACTCGCCCCGTCGCTTCAGCCCCGACGGCGGCAACCCCGTGACCAACTTCCGCATGGCGTCGACGCAGCGCCGCTTCGACAGCAGCACCCAGCAGTTCGTCGACGGCACCACCTTCTGGGTCGACGTCGAGTGCTGGAACGAGCTGTCCGGGAACGTCTCCGGCAGCGTCAGCAAGGGCGACCCCGTCATCGTCTACGGCACGCTGAGCACGCACAGCTGGGAGAGCGAGAACGGCCGGAGGAACGTGCCCCGTATCCGGGCCACCGCCGTGGGGCCGAACCTCAACCGCGGCACGGCCCTGTTCAAGCGGAGCCGGCCGGCGCGCACGGCCGAGGAGGTAGGGGTCCCGTCGCCGTCCGCGGCCGACGAGACGTACGCCGGGGAGAGCGACGTGGTGCCGGGGCGGGACTACGTCGACGCCCCCGAGGCGTTGTACGAGAGGAACCTCGCCGATCGCGCTGCGGAGCCCGCGCACGCCTAGCCGTCAGGGCTGGGAGGATCGGACGGGAGCACGCAAGGGGGCGGGCCGGTACACGGCCGGCCCGCCCTCCACTCGCGAACCGACGGAAGGCCTCGAAGCCCAGTGGCTCAGTACATCTACACGATGGTCCGTGCGCGCAAGGCGCACGGCGACAAGGTGATCCTGGACGACGTCACCCTGTCGTTCCTGCCCGGCGCCAAGATCGGCGTGCTCGGGCCGAACGGTGCCGGCAAGTCGACGGTCCTCAAGATCATGGCCGGACTGGAGCAGCCCTCCAACGGCGACGTGATGCTGGCACCGGGGGCCACGGTCGGCATCCTCCTGCAGGAGCCGCCGCTCAACGAGGAGCTCGACGTGCGCGGCAACGTCGAGGAGGCGGTCAAGCCCCTCCGCGACGCGCTGACCCGCTTCGAGGAGGTCAGCGCGGCGATGGGGGAGCCCGACGCCGACTTCGACTCCCTCCTCGCCGAGCAGGGCGAGCTCATGGAGTTCATCGAGAACCACGACGGGTGGGAGCTCGACGCCCGCATCGAGCAGGCCATGGACGCGTTGCGCTGTCCGCCTGGGGACGCCGATGTGACCGTCCTCTCCGGTGGTGAGCGCCGCCGCGTCGCGCTGTGCAAGCTGCTGCTCGAGGCGCCGGACCTGCTGCTGCTCGACGAGCCCACCAACCACCTCGACGCCGAGAGCGTGGCCTGGCTGGAGCAGCACCTGGAGAAGTACGCCGGCACCGTCGTCGCGGTCACCCACGACCGGTACTTCCTCGACAACGTGGCCCAGTGGATCCTCGAGCTCGACCGCGGCCGCGCCTTCCCCTACGAGGGCAACTACTCCACCTACCTCGAGACCAAGGCCGCCCGGCTCAAGGTCGAGGGCGCCAAGGACGCCAAGCGGCAGAAGCGCCTCAAGGAGGAGCTGGAGTGGGTGCGCTCCGGCGCCAAGGCCCGCCAGGCCAAGAGCAAGGCCCGGCTGCAGCGGTACGAGGAGATGGCGGCTGAGGCCGACAAGTACCGCAAGCTGGACTTCGAGGAGATCCAGATCCCGCCGGGCCCGCGGCTGGGCAACGTCGTCGTCGAGACCAAGGACCTCACCAAGGGCTTCGGCGACCGCGTCCTCATCGACGACCTGTCGTTCACGCTCCCGCGCAACGGCATCGTCGGGGTCGTCGGCCCGAACGGCGTCGGCAAGACCACGCTGTTCAAGATGCTCGTCGGCGAGGAGAAGCCGGACGACGGCGAGATCAAGGTCGGCGAGACGGTCAAGCTCTCCTATGTCGAGCAGAACCGCAGCGGCATCGACCCCAAGAAGACGCTGTGGGAGGTCGTCTCCGACGGCCTGGACCACATCCAGGTGGGCAACGTCGAGATGCCCTCGCGGGCCTACGTCGCCGCGTTCGGGTTCAAGGGCCCGGACCAGCAGAAGCCGGCCGGCGTGCTGTCCGGCGGTGAGCGCAACCGCCTCAACCTCGCTCTGACCCTCAAGCAGGGCGGCAACCTGCTGCTGCTCGACGAGCCGACCAACGACCTCGACACCGAGACGCTGACCAGTCTGGAGTCCGCGCTGCTGGAGTTCCCCGGCTGCGCCGTGGTCGTCAGCCACGACCGGTGGTTCCTCGACCGCGTGGCGACGCACATCCTCGCCTACGAGGGCGAGTCGAAGTGGTTCTGGTTCGAGGGCAACTTCGAGGACTACGAGAAGAACAAGGTCGAGCGGCTCGGTCCGGAGGCGGCACGTCCGCACCGCGCGACCTACCGCAAGCTCGCCCGCGACTGACCGAGGACCCGTCCCCCCGCCCTCCGCGAGGTCGGGCGGGACCCGGGACGGGCCGCGGCGAGCCTCCCGACGGGCCCGCCGTGGGCCGTTGCAGCACCTTCCGGACGGCCGGTCGGAGCACCCGCTCCGGCCGGCCGTCGGCGTCCGCGTGCCGGGTCGCGTGGGTGCGCCGGGCGGCCGTACGGCAGGGTGTCGGCCGTGCGGTACACGGTGCAGGTCCCCATGCGCTGGTCGGACATGGACGCCTACGGCCACGTCAACAACGTCGTCTTCCTGCAGTACTTCGAGATGGCCCGTGTCGACCTGTTCTTCGACCGGGCCTCGCTGGAGGAGCGGACCGGGCTGCGCCGCGGCACCGTCGTCGCCGCCCACGACATCCAGTACAAGCGCCCGGTCGTGTACTCGCCCCGGCCGCTCGACGTCCAGATCTGGGTGTCGGGCATCCGGGCCGCGGCCTTCACCTGCCACTACGAGGCCTTCGACCACGACAACCTGGCGGTCACCGGCAGCACCCTGCTGGTGCCCTTCGACTTCTCGATCAACCGGCCCCGCCGGCTCACGCCCGACGAGAAGGACTACCTCGCACGCTGGACCGACGAGGAACCGCAGGCCTGACGCCCGCGTCCGCAGGCCTGACGCCCGCGTCCGCAGGGCTGATGCCGCGTCCGTAGGGCTGATGCCGCGTCCGTAGGGCTGGTGCCGGGTCTTGTCCGGTCGCTCAGCGGACGGCCGGCGCCTGGACCACGCCGCTGCCGGCGTGCAGCCAGTCGCGCGGGGGAGCGGTGTCGACCACCCGCTTGCCGAGCGGGAACAGACCGACGGCGGCGAGCTTGAACGACGCGATCCCGAACGGGATGCCGATGATCGTCACGCAGAACGCGATGCCGCTGACGATGTGCACCAGCGCCAGCCACCACCCGGCGACCACGAACCACAGGAGGTTGCCGATGGCGGAGGCGACGCCGGCACCGGGCACCCGCACCGTCGTCCGGCCGAACGGCCAGACCACGAAGCCGGCCAACCGGAAGGCGGCGATGCCGAAGGGGATCGTCACGATCAGCAGGCAGGCGATCAGGCCCGCCAGGGCGTAGGCGAGGGCCAGGATCCAGCCCTGGAAGACCAGCCAGACCAGGTTGAGCAGCGTCCGCATGGTGTCCACGCCAGTCTCACGGGCCGGGTCGGCGCCCGGTTCCCGCGCGCCGCCGGGCCGTGCGCACGGTGACCGTGGGACCACCGCGAGGTGTCGGGGTCTCAGCCCTCGACGATCCGGGGCACGGGGCGGTCCGCGCCCGTCGGGGCGCCGCGCCGGGCCGCCTCCTCCTCGGAGAGGGCTCGCACCGGCGCGCCGGGAGCGATCACGGCGCCCGCCAACACGGCGGCGTTGATCCCGCCGCGGTGCACCATGGCCTTGACCAGCCGCGTGCCGGTCAGCCGCTCCAGGTGGGTGCACGGCGGGCAGCGCTTCACCCCGAACAGCAGCGCCTCTCCGACGGTGAACCAGCGGCCCACCAGTGACGGGAGGTCGACCCCCGTCGTCACCAGGTTGCGGCGGGTGTCGCCCGGCGTGAGGTCGGCACCCACCTCCGCCGCGACGGCCGCGACGTCGCCGGCGTCGATGAGGGTGACCTGCTTCTCCAGGTCGGGATAGCGCGCCCACGTACCGCCGCCCAGGGCGTAGCGGTCGCCCTCGAGCCCCCGTCCAGGGAGCAGCCGCGCCGAGGGCACCTGCCGCATCGGGGCCGCGGCCGCCTCGGTCAGCCAGATCTCGGTGAGCTCGCCGGTCACGCCGCACCCCGCACCGGCACGTCGTCCGCCCCGCGCGCGTCGAGGGCCTCGCTGAGCGTGTGCGCGAGTCGCAGCACCGAGATCAGCAGCGGCACGAGCATCCCGGCGCGCAGGCGTGGGGCCCCGCGGGCGGCCTGTGCCTCGCGGATCCGCGCGGCCTGCTCGGCCACGAGCGGGATGAACCGCAGCGTCATCGCGATGACCAGGCCGACCCGGGCCGGCCGCACGCCGACCACGCGCAGCGGCCCCGCCAGCCACTCGACCACGGCCACGAGCGCGGTGACCCGGGTGGTCGCGGTGACCACGGCGGCCGCCAGCACCAGTGTCAGCAGGCGCAGCACGGCCACGGTCCCGGTGACGGCGTCGGTGACCAGCAGGTGGAAGGCGAGCAGCGCGGCCAGCCAGATCCACACCGGCCGCACCTGCGCCCACAGCGCGCCGGCCGGCAGTCGGGCTCCCAGCAGGCCCACGACCAGCACCCCGGCCAGAGCCGCGGCCACCACGGCGAGGCGGTCGGTGAGGAACAGTCCGACGCCGAGCGCCGCGAGCAGCCCCAGCTTCAACCCCGCCGGCGCGCGGTGCACGACGCTGGGGCCCGGGAGGTACAGCGACAGCATCACGCCATCCTGGCCACGTACCAGGGCACCGTCTCGGCCGGTGTGCCGTCGGCGACGACGCGGCCCTCGTCGAACACCAGCACGCGGTCGAACCCGTCGAGCAGGTCCAGGTGGTGGCTGACGACGACGACGTCCTGCTCGAGCTCGGCGATCACCTGCGCCACCCGCCGGGTGTTGGCCAGGTCCAGCAGCGTGGTGGGCTCGTCGAACACGATCCGCTCCGGCCGCATCACCAGCACGCCGGCGATCGCCAGCAGCTGCTTCTGCCCGCCCGAGAGCAGGTGCGCCGGGTGGTCGCGGTGGCCGTCGAGCCCGTAGCGCACGAGGACGTCGTCCACCCGGCGGGCGATCTCCTCGGCCGGCAGGCCCTGGTTGGTCGGCCCGAACGCGACGTCCTCGGCGACGGTCGGGTGCACGATCTGCGCGTCGGGGTCCTGGAAGACGAAGCCGACCCGGCGACGCACCTCGCGCACCCGGGTGCGGGTGTCCAGCCCGTCGACGAGCACGGTCCCGCTCGTCGGCACGACCAGCCCGTTGAGCAGCCGCGCGAAGGTGCTCTTGCCCGAGCCGTTGGCCCCGATCACGCCGATCCGCGACTCGGTCAGGGCCAGCGAGACGTCGGCGAGCACGGTCCGCTCGCCGTAGGCGTGGCCGACCTCGCGCAGCTCGATCGCGGTGCGCGGGAGGGTCGCCCCAGGCGCCGCCGCCGCGCCCCGCCGTCCCCAGCGCACGCGTCAGCCGGCGGCCGCGCGCCGGGCCGGCACCTCGATCACCGGGTAGGCGCGGCGGACCGCCACCGCCACCACCGCGGCGACGACGGCCTTGACCACGTCACCGGGGACGAATGCCAGCGCGCCGGTCGCCGACACTGCCAGCGGGACGTCGCCGTAGAGGCTGGTGAACGGGATGCCGATCGCGTAGATGACCAGCACCCCGCCGACGAGGTTGGCGACCAGTGCCCAGGCCAGGTTGAACCGCCGCCAGAACAGCTGGGTCAGCCAGCCGATGACGAACGCGGCGATCGGCCAGCTGTACAGGTAGCCGGCGGTCGGCCCGACGAAGACGCTCAGGCCCCCGCGGCCGCCGGACAGCACCGGCGCGCCGACCGCGACCACGGCCAGGAAGACCAGCAGCGCCAGCCCGCCCCGCTTGGCGCCCAGCACCGAGCCGGCCAGCATCACGCCGAGGGTCTGCGCGGTGATCGGCACCGGGATGCCCGGGACCGGCACCGGCGGGAGCAGCCCCAGCACGGCCGTGATCGCCGCGAACAGCGCGACGTAGGCGAGGTCCCTGGTCTTCACGGCGCTCTCCTCCTGACGGCGGGGGCGGTGCCGGCCCGCTGGGGTCCCCGCGGAACGTACCTGAGCGCCGACCCCCGGCCGCCCTCCGGATTCCTGCCCGCCTCGGGGCCGCAACCACACCGCTCCACTCGCCGGACGAGCCCCGACATCTGATCGCCCAGGGTGTCGGCGCGCTCACCTGCAGATACGTGAGCCGGTTTGCCGGGCCCGCCGGGGGCGTGTTGTCTGGAGTTCCTGAGCCCCCTCGGCGAAGGCGGAACAAGGCATGGCAAGCGGGTGGTGGGCGTCCCTGCGGCAGTGGGGACGCACCGCACCGCGCGAGCTCCCCGTGGAGGAGCCACGGGGCCCGGACCGGGCACTCGGCGAGGGTCCCCGGACCCCGCGGACGCCGCTGCCGGGCCTGCCACCCGCCGTCGACGAGGAGGCTCCGCACCGTGCTCCGGCCGGTGCGACACGCGCCGCCGCGGCACCGACGCCGCCCCGGCACACCGCACGCCGACAGACGTCCGGTCCGTCCGGTCGAACCGGGTCGCCTCCCGACCCGGTCCGCAGCACCCCGCTGCGTCCTCCCCTCGAGACGACAGGAGCCCCATCCGTGGCACAGCTCGACAACGTCATCGCCGACCTGCTCGCGATCGAGGGCGCCAACGGCGCCGCGATCGTCGACATCGACAGCGGCATGGCCCTCGCGGCCGGCGGCACCCCGGGGTTCGACCTCAACGTCGCCGCAGCCGGGAACTCGAACGTGGTGCGCGCGAAGCTGCGCACCATCAACGACCTCGAGCTCAAGGACGAGGTCGAGGACATCCTGATCACGCTGCAAAACCAGTACCACCTGATCAACGTGCTCAAGGGCCAGGGCAACGCGGGCCTGTTCATCTACCTCGTGCTCAACCGCATGACCGCGAACCTCGCGCTGGCCCGGCACAAGCTGCGCGGCGTCGCGAGCACCGTGAGCGTCTGACGACGTCGCGGGGGGGGGGGGGGGCGGGGGGGGGGCGGGGGGGGGGGGGGGGGCGGCGGGGGGGGGGGGGGGGGGCGGCGGGGGCGGGGCGGCG
>NZ_JBJGYU010000063.1:0-7051 GCF_054050155.1 Geodermatophilus sp. SYSU D00703
GTCCAGAGGCTCGCCGCGAGCCTGCGAGCGGTGAGGAGGACGAGGTCCCCCATGGCACCTGCCCCCGTCCAGAGGCTCGCCGCGAGCCTGCGAGCGGTGAGGAGGACGAGGTCCCCCATGGCACCTGGCCCCGTCCAGAGGCTCGCCGCGAGCCTGCGAGCGGTGAGGAGGACGGGGTCCTTCCTCAGCCGCAGATGGCGCCCTGCGCGGCCGACCCGACCAGCTTGGCGTACTTGCCGAGGACCCCGGTGGTGTAGCGCGGGGGCAGCGGGGTCCACGCGGCGCGGCGGCGGGCCAGCTCGGCGTCGTCCACGAGCAGGTCGAGGGTGCGGGTGGTGAGGTCCAGCCGGATCGGGTCGCCGTCCTGCACCAGCGCGATCGGGCCGCCGTCGGTGGCCTCGGGCGCGACGTGGCCGACGCACAGGCCGGTCGTCCCGCCGGAGAACCGGCCGTCGGTGAGCAGCAGGACGTCCTTGCCGAGGCCCGCGCCCTTGATCGCGCCGGTGACGGCGAGCATCTCCCGCATGCCCGGGCCGCCCCGGGGCCCCTCGTAGCGGATGACGACGACGTCGCCGGCCTTGAGCGTGCCCTCGGTGACGGCGTCCATCGCACCCTGCTCGCCGTCGAAGACGCGCGCGGTGCCCTCGAAGACGTCGGCGTCGAAGCCCGCGGACTTCACGACCGCCCCCTCCGGGGACAGCGAGCCACGGAGGATGGTCAGCCCGCCGGTCTTGTGGATCGGGTCGCTCATCGCGTGGACGATCGTGCCGTCGAGGTCGGGCGGGGCGATCTCCTCGAGGTTCTCGGCCATGGTCCGGCCGGTGACGGTGAGGGTGTCGCCGTGCAGCAGGCCGGCGTCGAGCAGCGCGCGCAGCACGACCGGGACGCCGCCGACGCGGTCGATGTCGGTCATCACGTAACGGCCGAACGGCTTGACGTCGGCCAGGTGCGGCGTGCGGTCGCCGATCCGGTTGAAGTCGTCGAGGGTCAGGTCGACCTGCGCCTCGTGCGCGATCGCCAGCAGGTGCAGGACGGCGTTGGTCGAGCCGCCGAGCGCCATGACCACGGTGATCGCGTTCTCGAACGCCTTCCTGGTCATGATCTGGCGGGCGGTGATGCCCTGGCGCAGCAGGTTGACCACGGCCTCGCCGGAGGCGACGGCGAACGCGTCGCGGCGGCTGTCGGGGGCCGGCGGGGCGGCGCTGCCGGGCAGGGCCATGCCCAGCGCCTCGGCGACGCTGGCCATGGTGTTGGCCGTGTACATGCCACCGCAGGAGCCCATCCCCGGGCAGGCGGCCTTCTCGATGGCGTCGAGGTCCTCGCGCGTGATCAGCCCGCGGGCGCAGGCGCCGACGCCCTCGAAGACGTCGATGATCGTGAGGTCGTCGCGGTCGCCGAGGCGCCCGGGCAGCGTCGACCCCGAGTAGAGGAAGACGCTGGCCAGGTCGAGGCGCGCGGCGGCCATGAGCATGCCGGGCAGCGACTTGTCGCAGCCGGCCAGCAGCACCGAGCCGTCGAGCCGCTCCGCGAACACGACCGTCTCGACCGAGTCGGCGATGACCTCGCGGGACACCAGCGAGGCGCGCATCCCCTCGTGGCCCATGGAGATGCCGTCGGAGACCGAGATGGTGCCGAACTCCAGCGGGTAGCCGCCGGCGGCGTGCACGCCCTCCTTGGCCCGCTTGGCCAGCCGGTCCAGCGAGAGGTTGCAGGGGGTGATCTCGTTCCAGGACGACGCGACGCCGATCTGCGGCTTGTCCCAGTCGTCGTCGCCCATGCCGACGGCGCGGAGCATCGCGCGGGCCGGGGCCCTGGTGATGCCGTCGGTCACCTCACGGCTGCGGGGCTTGACGTCTGCGGTGGCGCGGGGTTCCTCGACGGTGGTCACGTCCCGGGATCGTAGGCCGGTCCGCGGTCGCCGCCGAGGGAGCGCCGATACTGGTACCGACACCACCACCGAGCCCGGGAGCCGCCGTGCCGCCGTCCGCGCGCCGGGAGCTGGCCGAGTTCCTCCGCTCCCGCCGCCGCCAGCTCGACCCGCGCGAGGCGGGACTGCCGGCCGGCGGCGCCCGCCGCACCCCGGGGCTGCGGCGGGAGGAGGTCGCGCTGCTGTCCGGGGTGAGCCACACCTGGTACACGTGGCTGGAGCAGGGCCGCGACATCCGGCCCTCCCGGCAGGTCGTCGACGCCCTCGCCCGCACGCTGCGGATGTCGCCGGCCGAGCACGAGTACGTCCGCCGCCTGACCGGGCACGGCGGCGCCCCGCCGCCGAGCGAGCCCGACGGGGTGCCCGCCCACGTGCAGCGGCTGCTGGACGCCCTGGGCCCCTCCCCCGCGTACGTGATCACCCCGAGCTGGTCGATCGTCGGCTGGAACCACGCCTACGAGCGGTTCTACCCGGGTGTCGCCGCCGTCCCGTCCGCCGACCGCAACCTGCTGTGGCTGGTCTTCACCGACCCGGCCGTGCGCGATCTGCTCGGCGACTGGACGACCGACAGCCGCCGCTTCCTCACCCAGTTCCGCGCAGAGGTGGGGCCGCGGCTGGCCGACCGCGAGGTCGTCGACCTCGTCGCCCGGCTGGAGGCGGCCAGCCCGCACTTCCGGGCCGGCTGGGCCAGTCACGACGTCGACCGGTTCAGCTCCTCGGAGCGGCGCTTCGAGCACCCCCTGGTCGGCACGCTGCTGCTCGAGCACCACCAGCTGACGCCCGCGGACGCACCCGGCCTGCAGTTGGTCGTCTACACCGCCGCCGAGGGCAGCGACGCCGCGGCCAAGCTCACCCGGCCGGCGGGCCCCGACCGTCTGGGAGGATGAGCAGCCGTGGTCGCTCCCGCCCGGTTGCGGATGAGCCGGACGGCGATGCTCCCGGTCGCCTTCCTCTTCGTCTGCGCCGTCCCGCTCGCCTTCGCCGCGCCCTGGACGCCGGTGTTCCTGCTCGTGCCCGTGCTCGTCGCCGTGTGGGTGCTCCGCGTCGGCGTGGACGTCGGGGACGACGGCGTCACGGTGCGCTCCCTGGCCGGTCGGCGTCGGGTGCCCTGGGACGAGCTGGCCGGCATCCGGGTCGGCGAGCGCGGGGACCTGTGGCTGGTCACCACCCGCGGCACGCAGGTGCGGCTGCCGGTGCTGCGGGCCCGCGACCTGCCCCGCCTGGCCGCCCTCTCCGACGGGCGGATCCCCGACCCCGCCTGACACCGTCCGGCCGGCTCAACGGCCGCTTTGCATGACCATTCACGGTCGTGCATACTCTTACCCGTGTCCAAGGTGCTCACGTCCCTGCCCGTCGGCGAGCGCGTCGGGATCGCCTTCTCCGGCGGCCTCGACACCTCCGTGGCCGTCGCGTGGATGCGCGACAAGGGTGCGGTGCCGTGCACCTACACCGCCGACATCGGCCAGTACGACGAGCCCGACATCGCCTCCGTGCCCGGTCGCGCCACCGCCTACGGCGCGGAGGTCGCCCGGCTGGTCGACTGCCGGGCCGCCCTGGTGGAGGAGGGCCTGGCGGCGCTCACCTGCGGGGCGTTCCACATCCGGTCCGGCGGCCGTGCCTACTTCAACACCACCCCGCTCGGCCGGGCGGTCACCGGCACGCTGCTGGTGCGGGCCATGCTCGAGGACGACGTCCAGATCTGGGGGGACGGCTCGACCTTCAAGGGCAACGACATCGAGCGGTTCTACCGCTACGGCCTGCTGGCCAACCCGTCGCTGCGGATCTACAAGCCGTGGCTGGACGCCCACTTCGTGAACGAGCTCGGCGGCCGCAGGGAGATGTCGGAGTGGCTGGTCGCCCACGGCCTGCCCTACCGGGACAGCACCGAGAAGGCCTACTCCACCGACGCCAACATCTGGGGCGCCACCCACGAGGCCAAGCGCCTGGAGCACCTCGACGCAGACATCGAGATCGTCGAGCCGATCATGGGTGTGCGGTTCTGGGACCCGGACGTCGAGATCGCCCCCGAGGACGTCACGGTCGGCTTCGCGCAGGGCCGGCCGGTGACCATCAACGGCAAGGAGTTCGCCTCCCCCGTCGACCTGGTGCTGGAGGCCAACGCCATCGGCGGCCGGCACGGCCTGGGCATGTCCGACCAGATCGAGAACCGCATCATCGAGGCCAAGAGCCGGGGCATCTACGAGGCGCCGGGCATGGCGCTGCTGCACGCGGCCTACGAGCGGCTGGTCAACGCCATCCACAACGAGGACACCCTCGCCACCTACCACAGCGAGGGACGGCGGCTGGGCCGGCTGCTGTACGAGGGCCGCTGGCTGGACCCGCAGGCGCTGATGCTCCGGGAGTCGCTGCAGCGCTGGGTGGGGACGGCGGTCACCGGCGAGGTCACGCTGCGGCTGCGGCGCGGCGAGGACTACTCGGTCCTCGACACCACCGGTCCGGCGTTCAGCTACCACCCGGACAAGCTCTCCATGGAGCGGACCGAGGACTCCGCGTTCGGGCCGGTCGACCGGATCGGCCAGCTGACCATGCGCAACCTCGACATCGCCGACTCCCGCGCCAAGCTCGAGCAGTACGCGGCGATCGGCATGGTCGACAGCTCGCACGCGGCACTGGTCGGCCCGCTGCGCGAGGGCGGCGCCGAGGCGATCGCCTCCCGCGGCCAGGTGTCCGCCGACGACGAGCTGCTCGACCGCGCCGCGATGGAGTCCGGGACCGACTGACGCCCTAGTAGACCCCGACGACGTTCACCAGCGGCTCGCCGGCCAGCACGCGGGCCAGCTGGTCGGTCACCGCGGCCGCGGCGCGCTCGTTGCTCTGCGGCACGTTGCCCGCGACGTGCGGGGTCAGCAGCAGGCCGGGGGCCGTCCACAGTGGGTGGCCCTCCGGCAGCGGCTCGGGGTCGGTGACGTCGAGGGCCGCCCGCAGCCGCCCCCACCGCAGCTCGGCCAGCAGCGCGCCGGTGTCCACGACGACCCCGCGGGCGGCGTTGACCAGCAGCGCGCCGTCCCGCATGGCGGCGAGGAAGGCGGCGTCCACCAGGCCGGTCGTCTCCTCGGTCACCGGGACCAGGACCACGACGACGTCGGCCTCCGGCAGCAGCCGCGGCAGCTCGCCGGTGCCGTGCACGCCCTCCCGGGCGGTGCGGGCCACGTAGGTCACCTCGGCGTCGAACCCGGCGAGCACCCGGCCGACGGTGCGGCCGATGTCCCCGGCGCCGACCACCAGGACCCGCGCGCCGACCACGGTGCCGCACGTCCGCGGCGCCCAGCGGCCGGCGTCCTGCGCGCGGACGAACTCCGGGATCCCGCGCTGGGCGGCCAGGACCGCGGCCACCACCCACTCGGCGGTGGACGGCGTGTGCGCGCCGCGCGCGTTGCAGAGGACGACGCCCTCGGGCAGCCGGTCCACGAACCGCTCCGCGCCGGCGCTGAGCAGCTGGACCAGCCGCAGGTGCGGCAGCGCGGCGAGGAAGCCGTCGGGGATGCCGGTCCCGCCCCCGGGGACCCACACCTGCGCCTGCGTCGCCTCCCCTGCTGGCGGGCCGTCGGACGGCGGCACCCGGTGGGCGCGCACCCGCGGCGACACCGCCTCCACGGCGGTGGCGAGGGCCGAGGACGGGACGATCACGTGCAGGGTCTCGTCCGGGCCCACGACCCGGGTCCCGGTGATGTCGGAGGTCACGGACCCCGACCCTAAGAGGACCCCGTCCCCCTCCCCGCTCGCAGGCTCGCGGCGAGCCTCCGGACGGGGCCACGCGGGGGCCTGCAGGGGGCCGGGACCCGGGACGGGGCCACCCGGCGCACGTACTGTGCTGGTGTGGGCCGGCAGCGCAGCAGACGGGTGGGCGGTCTCGTCGGCACCGCCCTGCTGACCGCCGTCCTCGTCGGGTGCGGCAGCGGCGGCTACGAGCCGTCGGGCCCGTTCCGGCCGCTGCCCGAGGGCCCGCCGCCGCAGGTGGGGCCGCCGACCGAGTCGACGCAGCCGCCCTCCCCCGGCGACCCCGCCGAGCCGAACTCCGGTGAGGAGGGCGGCGACCCCAACGTCGTGGCCTCGGGGCTGAACGTGCCCACCGGCCTGGTCGTGCTGCCCGACGGCAGCGCGGTCGTCGGGGAGCGCGAGACCGGCCGGCTGCTGCACGTCTTCCCGGACCGTTCGCCCGCCGAGGAGCTCATGACCATCGGCGGCATCGACACCGCCGGCGACGGCGGGCTGCTCGGGCTGGCGCTCTCCCCCACCTTCACCGAGGACGGCCTGCTCTACGCCTACGTCTCCACGGCGACCGACAACCGGGTGGTCCGGTTCCCGCTCGGCGGGACGCCGAACCCGGTGCTCACCAGGATCCCGCGCGGCGAGACGCACAACGGCGGCGGGCTGCTCTTCGGTCTCGACGGCACGCTGTACGTGGGCACCGGCGACACCGGCAACGCCGCCCTGGCCCAGGACCCCGCCTCGCTGGCGGGCAAGGTGCTGCACGTCGACGTGTTCGGCCAGCCGGTCGGCGACGCCGGCCCCGTCCACAGCCAGGGTCACCGGGACGTGACCGCGCTGTGCCTCGGCGGGGACGAGACGATCTTCGCCGCCGACGACGCGGCCGAGGGGCCCGACGAGCTGAACGCGCTCGTCGCGGACGGCGACTACGGCTGGCCGGAGGCCCGGCCGGGCAGCACCGGCCCCGTCGTCGACTTCCCGGCGGCCGAGGGCGGCCTCGGCGGCTGCGCGGTCTCCGGGCGCACCGTCTTCCTCGGCGCGCTCGACGGCGAGCGGGTGCACGCCGTGGTGCTCGACCCCACCGGCACCGCCGCCGACCAGCCGACCGCCTTCCTCACCGACCGCTACGGGCGGCTGCGGACCGTCGTCCTCGACGCCGAGGGCGCGCTCTGGATCACCACGTCCAACCGCGACGGGATCGGCACCCCGGCCGCCGACGACGACAAGGTGCTGCGCATCCTCCCGCCGGGCGGCTCGTCGGACTCCCCGTTGTGACGTGGGGGGGGGGGGGGGGGGGGGGGGGGGGCGCGGCCCCCCCCCCGGCCGCCCCCCCCCCCCCCCCCCCCCCCCCCCCCCCCCCCCCACCCCCCCCCCCCCCCCCCCCCCCCCCCCCCC
>NZ_JBJGYU010000064.1:0-6702 GCF_054050155.1 Geodermatophilus sp. SYSU D00703
CCCCCCCCCCCCCCCCCCCCCCCCCCCCCCCCCCCCCCCCCCCCCCCCCCCCCCCCCCCCCCCCCCCCCCCCCCCCCCCCCCCCCCCCCCCCCGACCGTCGTCATCTCGGCTCGCGGCCCGGCGGCGCGGACCGTCGCTGGGGTCGTCGCCCACCGCCGGTCCCCCGGTTCAGAGGGAGACGCCGCCCTCACGGGCCATCCTGAGCAGCCGCACCCCGGTCATCTCCAGGCGCATTCCAGCCGTGTCCGATCCGCACCGGAGCACCACCTGCATGCAGCTCGGGCACCGGAGCACCAGCGCAGGGGCATCGGCGTAGACGAGGTGCTGCCCCAGGGGCGCCGTGGCCCCGCAGTGCACGCAGGTCGAGACGGCCGTGGTCGGGTCCACAGCGAGGACCTCGCCGAGCACCCCAGCCGCCGCGTTGCCGTCCAGACGCCGATCAGACGACCCGGGGACATCCGTCACGGGTCACACCTCCCATCCGACCCACCTCGCCGGCTCGTGGCCGTTCGGTCCAGCCTGGTGACCCCTCGTCCGTCCCAGGTGGACCATCCGGCACGTCGCCATCCCGGTCCCGCCTCGGTCGTCCCGCCGCCCGTACGCGCCTGCGCGTCGGCGGCCAGGGCGGATCACGGTCAGCTGACCGTGGCAGCGCGGTCGTGGCCTGCGCATCCGTCATCCGACTGTCGCACGGGGACCCACCGAGTCCGAAGTCCCTGGTGACCCGCGACGGGGTGAGAGAGTCTCTCACCCAGCAGCCCCGGTACGGATCCAGCTCGACGGCGTCCTCCCCGTGAGGGCTCGACACCCCGGCTCACCCGGGGACGCAGGAGAGGGGACTCCATGCCCGACGTCTCGCCCTCCGACCGGACGGAAGGGGCCGAGCTGTTCGGGCGGTCGGCCGAGTCCGCGGTGCTCCGATCCTTCGTCGAGCGTGCTCTCACCCGGGACGACGTGCTGCTGATGACGGGTGAACCGGGTGTCGGTAAGTCCGTCCTGCTGGAGACCGCCGCGCGGCATGCCGAGGCGTCGGGTGCCACGGTCCTGCGGGCGGCGGGGGTCGAGTTCGAGGCCGAGGTGGGCTTCGCGGGGCTGCACCAGCTCCTGCTCCCCCTCCTCGACGACGTCGACGCGCTCGCCGGACCGCACCGCCGGGCGCTCGACGTGGCCCTCGGGCTGGGCTGCGGCAGCTCGCCGTCCCCGCTCCTGGTGTCGGCCGCCGTCCTCGCCCTCGTGAGGAGAGGCGCGCAGTCCCGGCCGGTTCTCATCGTCGTGGACGACCTGCCGTGGCTGGACCGGTCGAGCGTCCGGGTCCTCGGCTTCGTCGCTCGCCGGGTGCACCGCAGTCGTATCGGTTTCCTGGCGGCGGCCAGGACAGGGAGTGACAGCGCCCTGCTCCAGGTTGGTCTCCCCCAGCTCGAGGTGCCACCACTGGACGCGGACGCCGCCGCGGACCTGTTGCAGGCCCGGTTCCCCCTCCTGGACCCACGGATCCGCGAGCGTGTCCTGTCGGCATCCGCGGGCAATCCGCTGGCCCTGCTGGAACTGCCTGCCGTGATGACCGAGGCCCAGCGCACCGGTTCCGCCCCCCTCCCCCCGGCTCTGACGCTGAGCGGTCAGCTCCGGCGGGTCTTCGTCCAGCAGCTCGCCGGCCTGCCCGCCACGACCCGATGGCTGCTGCTGCTGGCCTCCCTCGAGGGGACGGGTGATCTCCGGACACTGCGCGCGGCCGCTGCCGACGACCGGTGGCTCGACGACCTGGCGCCGGCCGAGCGGGCGCGGCTGGTGCGCATCGACCTGAGCGGTCAGCGCGTGGTGCTGGGGCACCCGCTCATCGGCTCTGCAGCGGTCGAGATCTCGTCCAGCGGAGAGATCCGGCGCGCGCACGGGGCCCTGGCCTCCGTGCTGGTCGACCGGCCGGAGGAGTGCGCCTGGCACCTCGCCGAGGCCGTCGTGGGCTCCGACGCCCGGGCCGCCGACCTCCTCGAGACCGCTGCGCAGCGGGCACGACGGAGGGGGGATCCGGTCCGTGCCGTCCAGACCCTGCTCCAGGCGGCCGGACTGACACCCAACGGTCCGGACCGAGCGCGCCGGTTGGCCGCGGCGGCGTCCGTGGCCGCCGACACCACCGGGGAGCTCCGGACCGTCCCCCGACTGCTGCGCGAGGCACGCACGGCCGATCCCGGGACGGCGGCATCCCTCGAAGTCGCGGTCGCTTCTGCCCACCACCTGCTCAACGGGGATGGTGACGTCGGAACCGCCCACCTGGTCCTGGCCAGGGCTGTCGAGCACGCCGTGGAGGACGGGTCTCCTGCCGACGTGGTCGAGGACGCGCTGTACAGCCTCATGACGGTGTGTCACTTCGGCGGTCGCGAGGAGCTCTGGCGGCCCGTGGAGTGGGCACTGACGGCTCTGGGACCCGACGTCCCGCCGGTCCTGTCGGTGTCCAGCAGCCTGTTCGCCGACCCGGTCCGGGCGACAGCTGCTGCGCTCGAGTGGCTGGACGAGCTGCTCGCCTCGGTAGACGCCGCCGTCGATCCCACCTTCGTGGTCCGGGTCGGGATGGCCGCCTGGTACGCCGATCGCCTCGGTGACTGCCGCAGAGCGCTCAGGAGGGTGGTCAGGGACGGCAGGCAGGGCGGCGCGGCGGCTGCCGCCGTCAAGGGCCTGGTGCTGTTGTGCCACGACGCACTCGACGCTGGGCGCTGGGACGAGGCCGTGGGCACGGCCGAGGAGGGCATCGCCTGGGGGGACCGGCTGGGGTACCGGCTCATCACGCGGTACGGCGTCTACTGCTCGGCCCTGGTGGCCGCCGCGCGGGGGGACGGCGAGACCGCGCAGGTCGTGTCCGACGACCTTGTCGCGTGGTCGCTGCCGCGAGGGATCCACCTGTTCGAGGACTTCGCGCACCACGTCCGCGGACTGGCCGCTCTGGGGCGAGGTGATTTCCAGGAGGCGTATCGGCAGCTCACGGCCGTCAGCCCGGTCGGTGGCCCCGCCCCGTGCGGCCCGGTCGCGCTGCGCGTCGTGATGGACCTGGTCGAGGCGGCGGTCCGGACGGGGCGTTCCGCCGAGGCCGCGGCGCACGTGGCGGCCGTGGGCCGGGCCAGGGTCTTCGCCGGTCGACCGAGGCTCGGCCTCCTCCTGGCCGGCTCCGCGGCTCTCGTCGCGTCCGGGGAGGAGGCGGCGGGGCGGTTCGAGCGGGCCCTGGCCGTCCCCGGGGCGGACCGGTACCCCTTCGAGCGCGCGCGGGTCCAGCTCGCCTTCGGCGAGCACCTGCGGCGGACGCGGGCGACCAACGCCTCGCGCGTGCAGCTGGCCGCGGCGCTGGAGACCTTCCGCGACCTCGGATCCCGACCGTGGGCTGAGCGGGCCTGGAACGAGCTGCGAGCGACCGGGCTGACCCACCGGTCCGCCACCGTCGAGCGGGGAACGGGCGCCCTGACGTCGCAGGAGTACCAGATCGCCATGCTCGCGGCCTCCGGGTTGTCCAACAAGCAGATCGGCAGCCGGCTGTACCTGTCCCCACGGACGGTCGGCGCCCACCTCTACCGCGTCTTCCCGAAGCTGGGCATCAGCTCGCGGGCTGCACTGCGCGATGCGTTGAACGGCACGGCGCCCGAGATCGTCGAGATGCCGCGGAGCGCCGGCGCCCGTTGACCGTCCTTTGACTGATGCCTCGCCCCGGCCGTCCCGACAGGGTCGGCACAGCTCGAGGTGACGTCGGGGAGGAGCCGCCATGTCAGTGGTCTCTCGAGGGTTCGGCCGGCGGGAGCCGCGCACGGACCAGCGACTACCACCTGGCCAGTACGACGTCGGTGACCACTTCCCCGTGCTGTCGGCCGGTCCGACCCCGCGAACGCCCCTGAGCGGATGGGACCTGACGATCCAGGGCGCGGTCGACGGGGTCCGGCGCTGGACCTGGGAGGAGTTCCGGAGCCTGCCGCGCGAGGCGGTGTCGGTGGACGTCCACTGCGTGACCAAGTGGTCGAAGTTCGACACCCGGTGGGAAGGTGTCTCGGTCGACACGCTGCTGGCCGAGGTCCAGACCGAGGCCGCACACCTCCTGGCGTTCTGCGACGGTGGCTACACCACGAACCTGCCGCTCGCCGACGTGACCGACGGGCGCGCGTGGGTCGTCGACACCTACGACGGCCGGCCGCTGGCTCCCGAGCACGGAGGGCCGGTGCGGCTGCTGGTCCCGCACCTCTACTTCTGGAAGAGCGCCAAGTGGCTCCGCGGGTTCGCGTTGACCCCGGTCAACGAGCCGGGCTTCTGGGAGACGTTCGGTTACCACGATCGCGGGGACCCATGGCGCGAGCAGCGGTACAGCGGCGACTGACCTGGCTGCGGGCGACGGTCCTGGAGAACCGGCGCGAGTCCGCACGCGTCCACCGGCTGCTCTTCGACGTCCCGGAGTGGCCCGGCCACCTGCCCGGTCAGCACATCGACCTGAGACTGACCGCCGAGGACGGCTACACGGCCCAGCGCAGCTACTCGGTGGCCTCCGCCCCCGAGGACCCCTGGCTGCACCTGCTGGTCGAGCGGCTCGCGGACGGCGAGGTCTCGCCCTACCTCACCGACGAACTGCGCCCCGGGGACCTGCTGGAGCTGCGCGGCCCCATCGGCGGGTACTTCGTCTGGTCGGCCGACCGCGACCGGAGCGGGCATGCGGACGACGCTCGGCGACCGGTGCAGCTCGTGGCGGGAGGTGTCGGCGTCTCGCCCTTCCTCGCCATGCTGGACCACCACCGGCGTACCGGCAGCTCCACGGCGGTACGGCTGCTGTACTCGGCCCGCACGCGCGACGACCTCCTGGGCCGCGAGACCCTCGGCCCGCTGACCACGGTCACGCTGACGCGGGAGTCACCGCCCGACTGGCGGGGACCGACCGGGCGCATCGACGGCCGCATGCTCGAAGAGCACGCATTCCCGCCCACGACGCGGCCGAGGGTCTTCGCCTGCGGCCCGACGGCCTTCGTGGAGAGCGTCGCCACGACGCTCGTGGACCTCGGTCACGACCCGTCGCGGATCAGGCTCGAGCGCTTCGGTGGATCGGACGGCACGTCGTGACGGGCCCGCGACGACCGGACCGTGTGGGGATCCAGGCGTCGGCCGACGCACAGGCGGAGCAGGTCATCCGGTGGCCATGGCCAAGCCGGCGCGCGGGCCCACGCCTCCACCTTGGGCCAGCCCGGCCCGCGCAACCGATCGCGGCCACTCCCTACAGAGAAGGGCAGACTCGACCATGACCGCAGTCGCAGAAGAGACCGGCAGGGCCATTCGTCCGTTCCGCGTGGCCGTCCCGGACGAGGCACTGACCGAGCTGCACCGGCGCATCGACTCGACGCGCTGGCCCTCCAGGGAGCTGGTCACAGATCGCTCGCAGGGCGTGCAGTTGGCGACCATGCAGCAACTGTGCCGCTACTGGGCGACCGAGTACGACTGGCGCAGGTGTGAGGCGAAGTTGAACGCGCTGCCGCAGTTCGTCACCGAGATCGACGGCGTGGACATCCACTTCATCCAGGTGCGCTCGCCGCACGAGACCGCGATGCCGCTGGTCATGACGCACGGCTGGCCCGGCTCCGTCGTGGAGCTGCTCGAGACCGTCGGGCCCCTCACCGACCCGACCGCGTACGGCGGACGCGCCGAGGACGCCTTCCACCTGGTGCTGCCGTCCCTGCCCGGCTACGGCTTCTCCGGCGAGCCGACCGAACTCGGGTGGGACGTCGCCCGCGTCGGACGGGCGTGGGCGGTGCTGATGCGCCGCCTGGGCTACCCGCGCTACGTCGCACAGGGCGGCGACGTGGGCGCCGGCGTCACCGACGCGATGGGTCGCCAGGCACCCGAAGGGCTCGTCGGCATCCACCTGAACCTGCTCGTCACCGCGCTGGGCACCCAGCTGCCGGGCGACACCGAGCCGGAGCGCGCAGCTCTCGATGCGATCGCCACGTTCCGGGCGAGCGGCTTCGCGTACTTCCTGGAACAGGCCACTCGGCCGCAGACCATCGGCTACGGCCTGCTGGACTCACCCGCCGCCCTGGCCTCCTGGATGCTCGACCACGACACCGACTCCTACTACAAGATGTCCCGCGCCTTCGTCGACGGACAGCCGACGGGCAACCTCACGCGGGACCACGTCCTCGACAACATCACGCTGTACTGGCTGACCGGCACCGGGGCCTCGGCCGCCCGGTCCTACTGGGAGAGCTACGGACCCGACGCACCCGCGGCCGCGGCCGGTCGGACTCCTCCGGAGGTCTCGGTCCCGGTCGGCTTCACCACCTTCCCAGGCGAGATCTGGCAGACACCGCGCACGTGGGCCGAGCGGAGCTACCCCACCCTCACGTACTTCAACGAGGTCGACCGGGGCGGCCACTTCGCCGCCTGGGAGGAGCCCGAGCTGTTCACGACCGAGGTCCGGGCCGCCTTCCGTCCGCTGCGCGCACCCCAGGTCCCCGAACCGCGGCGCTGATCCCGGGCCCGGCGGCTCCGAGGACGCCGACGCCTCCCTGGAGCCGCCCCAGCGGGCCATCCAGGATTCCCTGCAGATCGCGAGTAGAGGGGCAGGACCATGACCGCAGTCGACCAGGAGACCAGCAGGGCCGTCCGCCCGTTCCGGGTGGAGGTGCCCGACGAGGCGCTCACCGAGCTGCGCCGGCGCGTCGCGGCGACCGTCTGGCCCGAGCGGGAGACGGTGC
>NZ_JBJGYU010000065.1:0-6373 GCF_054050155.1 Geodermatophilus sp. SYSU D00703
CCCGCTGACCGCCGAGCCCCCCCCCCCCCGCCACACCCCCCCCCCCCCCCCCCCCCCCCCCCCCCCCCCCCCCCCCCCCCCCCCCCCCCCCCCCCCCCCCCCCAGCGCCGCGAGCTCCTCGGCGCCGCTGCGCACGGTGGCGGGGTCGGTGTCGGCCCGGTCGAGGTGGGTGCGCAGCGCCTCGGCCTGCATGCGCATCGAGAAGACCTGCTGGACGACGGAGTCGTGCAGGTCCCGTGCCAGCCGGCGGCGCTCGTCGGACTGCGCCCGCGACCGGGTCTGCGCCAGCAGGGCCGCGGTGTCGATGGCCACGGCCGCGGAGTCGGCCATCGCCGCGAGGAAGGCCAGGGAGCTCGGACCGGGGTCCTCCCCCGGCTCGTAGTAGGCGTTGATGATGCCCAGCGCCCGCCCGCGCACGACCATCGGCATGGAGACGAAGCTGTCCCAGTCCGGGCGGCCCATGATCTCGTGCAGCGGCGCCCACGTCGGGTCGGCCATGATCACCGGCTTGCGGTGCAGGCTGACGATCGGCTCGCGGCGCTGCAGCGCCTCCATGAACAGCACGCGGGCGCCGAGGGCGCGGGCGACGGCGAGCTTCGCCGGGAAGTCCTCGGCGTCCCCGAAGCCGGCCATGCCCAGCAGCCGCAGCTCGTCCCGGGGGTCGTCGAGGGCGAGGATCTGGACCGCGGCGATGGTCGCGGTCATGGCGATCTCGCGGGCCACCGCGTCGAGGGTGGCGCGCAGGGAGTAGGCGTCGGCGACGCTGGACGCCGCCCGGGTGATCGCGGTCAGCCGCTCCCGCTGGCGCACGGTGTCGGTGACGTCGCTGAACCACACGGCCCAGCGGGAGGGGCCCACCGGCAGCATCCGGTACTCGAGCTCGCGGCGGCTGCCGCCCGGCGCCGCCCAGCCGGTCCGCTGCAGGTCCGCGGCGTCGGGGTCGCCGGCGCGGGGGTCGAAGGGCACGGTCGTGCCGACCAGCTCCGCGGCCGGGCAGCCGAGGACCGCGGCCGCGGCGGCGTTGAGGCCCAGCAGCCGCCCGGCGTCGTCCACCAGGGCCAGGCCGTCGGCGGAGACGCCCACCAGGGCGCGCAGCACCGGGTCCTCACCGATGTCGGGGGGCCACACCGCACCGGCCGCGGCATCCACCTCGCTGCGCACTCCCGCCCCGTCCCGCCAGTCGCTCCCCGGCGCCCTCGACCGGATCGACCGCGGTCAGCACGCTACCCCCGGCCACGGCACCGATCTCCCCGAGCGCTGCCCCCACGGACGGCGGCGCGCCGGCCGGGACCGCGGGGGTCCCGGCCGGCGGCCCCGTCCCGGGTCCCGCCCCGAGCTCGCGAGGGGTGGGGAGGACGGGGTCCTTTCTCAGGCGGAGGTGGCCGCCGCGGTCCCGAGCCGGTCGGCGTCGGCCTGCCTGACCCGCGGCAGCACGCGGATGCCGAGCACCGCCAGCAGGCTGACCAAGGAGAGGGCCGCCACGTAGAGCGCGATCGGCGTGGAGGACTCGTAGGAGCCGTAGAGCGCGGTGGCCGCGATCGGGGTGACCGCGCCGCCGATCATGCCGCCGAGCTGGTAGGCGATGGAGATGCCGCTGTAGCGCGTCTTCACCTCGAAGATCTCGGTGAACAGGCCGCCCTGGGCGCCGGCCATGATGCCCTGCACGATCGCGGCGACCACGAACGCGAGCAGGGCCGCGGCGGCGCTGCCGGTGTTGACCAGCGCGAACATGGGCAGCGGCCAGATCACCGCGGTGAGCGCGCCGAGGGCGAAGACCGGCTTGGAGCCGAACCGGTCGGCCAGCACCGCGGCCACCACGATGGTGGCGATCCAGACCAGGGTCGAGGCGAGGATCAGCCACAGCAGCGTGCTGCGCTCGAAGCCCACGACCGTCGTGCCGTAGGTGAGCATGTAGACGATCACCGTGTAGCCGACGGCCGGCGGCGCGATCGAGGCGAGGCTGCCCAGGACCAGCGTGCGCGGCTGGCGCTTGACCAGCTCGGCCACCGGGATCTTGCTGACCTGCTTCTGCTCCTTGACCTGCTGGAACTCCGGCGCGTCCTCCAGCTTGCTGCGCACGAGGAACCCGACGACGACCAGCACGATGCTGACGAGGAACGGGATCCGCCAGCCCCACGACAGGAAGGCGTCGTCGTCGAGGCCGGAGACGGCGAGGAAGGCGAGGTTCGAGGTCAGTACGCCCATCGGGACGCCGAACTGGGCGAAGCTGCCGTAGACCGCCCGCTTGCGGGGGCCGGCGTGCTCCGTGGCGATCAGCACCGCGCCGCCCCACTCGCCGCCGACGCCGAAGCCCTGGATCAGCCGCAGCACGACGAGCAGCAGCGGCGCGCCGATGCCGATCGCGTCGTAGGTCGGGAGCAGGCCGATGAGGAAGGTCGACCCACCGGTGAGCAGCAGGGTGAGCACCAGCATCGACTTGCGGCCGATCCGGTCACCGAAGTGGCCGATGACCGCGGCACCGAGCGGCCGGGCGACGAACCCGACGGCGAAGGTGGCGAACGCGGCCAAGGTGCCGGCGACCGACGAGGCCCCGAAGAAGGCAGTGCCGAACACCAGCGCGGCGGCGGTGCCGAAGATGTAGTAGTCGTACCACTCGATCGACGTGCCGACGAAACTGGCCGCGAAGATGCTCTTCTTCGACGGGCCTGCCTTCGCGGGCGCAGGGGTGGTGTGGGTTGCCACGGGGGGAGTTCTCCTCTGGACGCCTCTGTGCAGGGTGGCGCACCGGTCGTGATGCCGGTTACACCGTCCCGACGATGGAAACCGGTCGTGACACCGAAGTCGTGAGCTGCCCGACCCGCTCGTCCCGGGTCGCCGCGGCGACGGCGCCTACGTCATGCGTCCCGGTCGTGCCTCTCACCAGCGCCGACGCCGTGCACACCCGCCCCGGCGCGGGGTGGTGAGGTGCGTCACTCCCCCGCGATCGAGGACGGCTCAGCCCAGGGTGCGCGTCTCCGCGGCGATCGGCACCTCGACGACCCGGGGCCCCTCGGCCTTGCCCGCGGCGGCCAGCTCCTCGGCGAGCTCCTCCCCCGTCGTGACGGTGCGGCCGGGCAGCCCGTAGCCCTGCCCGATGGTCGCCGCGTCCAGGCCGGGCAGGTCCAGCCCGGGGACGCCGGCCACGCCCAGCTGCCCGAGGAAGGAGCTCAGCGCGCCGTAGGTGTTGTTGCGCAGGACCAGGAACGTCACCGGCAGCCGGTGCTGCACCGCCGTCCAGACGCCCTGGACGCCGTACTGGAACGCACCGTCGCCGAGGACCGCCACCACCGGGCGGGTCGGGTCGGCCAGCGCGACGCCGACCGCGGCCGGCAGGCCGAAACCCAGGCCGCCGGCGGCCGGGAAGAACAGGCTGCGCGGGCGGTCGAGGTCCAGGTGGCTCCAGAACTGCGCGGTGTTGGACGTCGACTCGTTGACGAACCGCACGCCCGCCGGCAGCAGCCGGTTGGCCAGCGCGAAGACGGCGTCCGCGGTGAACGGCGCGGCCTCCGGGTCCTGCGCCGACACCCGCTGCGGCACCGGACGCTGCGGGCGCGGCGGGAGCTCGGCCAGGGCGGCGAGCAGCTGCCCGGCGGCCGCGGCGACGTCGGCGACCACCGCGTCCCCGAACGCGGCGCGCGCCGCGGTGCCGGGGTCCCCGCCCACCGACACCAGCTCGGCGCCCTCCGGCAGCCACGGTCCGGGCCGGTAGGCGTGGTAGCGGAACACCGGCGCGCCGAGCACGAGCACCAGGTCCGCTCCGGCCAGGTGCTCGGAGACCCCGGCGATGCTCGGCGGCAGGCACCCCTGCCAGAGCGGGTGGCGGGTCGGGAAGGGCGCCCGCGGCGGCGTCGGCGCGTTCCAGACCGGCGCCTGCAGCTTCTCGGCCAGGGCCACCACCAGCGGGGCGGTGCGCTCGTCGTCCACCTCCGGGCCGACGACGAGCACCGGGTTGCGGGCGACGGTGAGCCGGCCGGCCAGCTCCTCGAGGACGTCCTCGGGCAGCGCGCCGGCGACGCGCACCCGGCGGCGGCCGAGGAAGGCGACCTCGTCGTCGTCCACCGGCTGCCGCCAGTCGTCGAGGGGCAGGGAGACGAAGACCGGCCCGGTGGGCGGCAGCGTGGCCAGGTGGAAGGCCTCCGACAGGGCGCGGGGGACGTCCTGGGCGCGCGCGGGCTCGAAGGCCCACTTCACCTGCGGCTCGGGCACCCGCGTCATGCCCGGCTCGGCGAGCACCGAGCCCAGGCCCACCATCGCGCGGGCCTGCTGGCCGGCGGTGACCACCAGCGGCGTCCCGATGGCCTTCGCGTTGGCGAGGTTGCCCATGGCGTTGCCGAGGCCCGCCGCGGAGTGCAGGTTGACCAGCGCGGGGCGGCCGGTGGCCTGCGCGTACCCGTCGGCCATCGCCAGGACCGCGCCCTCGTGCAGGCCGAGGACGTAGCGGAAGTCGTCGGGGAAGCCGTCGAGGAACGGCAGCTCGTTGGAGCCGGGGTTGCCGAAGACCGTGGTGAGCCCCCAGGTGCGGAGCAGGTCGTAGGTGGTCTCGCGGACGGTGGGCACGGCGTCCTCCTGTAACGGCCGTCACTGCACGTGCTCGCGGAGGCTAACCCCCGGCCGACGGCGCCCCCGCGCCCAGGACGGATGTCGCGTCCGCACCCTCCGGATCGGCCGGTGCCGGTCCGGTCGGATGGCCGCGGCCCCCCGGGACCTCCGGGCCTACCGTGACCCCGGGCACCCGCCCCGGGTCCGCTGGACGGTCCCGCACCGACACTGGAGGAAGCAGACCGCATGGTGTCCCTGGACCAGCTGCCGGAGATCCGGACCGAGCTGTTCATCGACGGCGAGACCCGCAGCACCGACGACCACCTCCAGGTCGTCGACCCCGCCGACGGCCGCTCGGTCGTCGGCTACGCGGCCGCCGCCAGCGCCAAGCAGGCGGAGGAGGCCGTCGCCGCGGCGCACCGCGCCTTCCCGGCCTGGGCCGCGCGCACCCCGCAGGAGCGGGCCGAGCTGGTCACCGCGGCGCTCGCGCCGCTGGAGGCCGACCGGCACGCGACCGCCGAGGTCCTCACCCGGGAGAACGGCAAGATCCGCATGGAGTCGTTCATCGACTCCCTGGTCTTCGCCCACCGGTGCGGCCTGGCCACCGGCCTGGCCGAGCAGGTCGGGCTGACGACCGAGCTCCCGGCCCCGCCCTACCGGACGACGGTCTCGTACCTGCCGCTGGGCGTCGTCACGATCATCGTGCCGTTCAACTGGCCGCTGGCCATCCTGGGCGCCTCGCTCCCCTACGCCCTGGTCGCCGGCAACACCGTCGTGGTGAAGCCGCCGCCCAGCACGCCGCTGGCCACCACCCGCACCGTGCAGCAGGTCGCCGCGCTGCTCCCGCCGGGCGTGCTCAACGTGGTCACCGGCGCGGACGCCGAGATCGGGTCGGCGCTGGTCTCCGACGACCGCGTGAAGAAGGTGTGCTTCACCGGCAGCGTCGGGGGCGGCCGGCGGATCATGGCGATGGCGTCGCAGTCGCTGACCCGCGTCGCCCTGGAGCTCGGCGGCAACGACCCGGCGCTGGTCCTGGCCGACGCCGACCTCTCCGGCGACGCCCTGCAGCGGCTGTTCGGCGGCACGTTCGACTCGACCGGCCAGATCTGCATGGCGACCAAGCGGCTCTACGTGCACCGCTCCCGGTACGAGGAGGTCGTCGAGGGGCTCTCGGGCATCCTCGCCGCCCAGCGTCTCGGCCACGGCCTCGGCGAGGGCGTCACCATGGGCCCGCTGCACCAGGCCCGGCAGAAGGAGTACGTGCTGGAGCTGCTGGCCCAGGCCCGCGAGTCCGGCGCCGAGGTCCGCGAGTTCGGCGAGGCCGCCGAGGGAGCCGACCTCTCGGTCGGCAACTTCCTCCGGCCGAGCCTGGTGCTCGACCCGACCGACGACGCCCGCGTGGTGGCCGAGGAGCAGTTCGGCCCGACGCTGCCGATCCTGCCGTTCGACGACGAGGACGACGCCGTGGCCCGGGCCGAGGACACCTGGTCGGGCCTGTGCTCGTCGGTGTGGACCGCCGACCTCGACCGCGCCGCCGCGGTCGCGGCGCGGCTGCGCACCGGGTACACCTTCGTCAACGCCCACGGCGCCGCGCACCTCGACGAGCGCGCGCCGTTCGGCGGGTTCAACCACAGCGGCATGGGCCGGGAGATGGGCATCGAGGGTCTCCGCGAGTTCATGGACACCCACGCGGTGGGCTTCCCCGCATAGGCGCGGCCCGGGGGGGGGGGGGGGGGGGGGGGGGGGGGGGGGGGGGGGGGGGGGGGGGGGGGGGGGGGGGGGGGGGGGGGGGGGGGGGGGGGGGGGGGCGGGGGGGGGGGTTGATGGCGCGTAC
>NZ_JBJGYU010000066.1:0-6322 GCF_054050155.1 Geodermatophilus sp. SYSU D00703
TGTCGGTCTGGGGGCCGCCGGTTGTTAAGAGCACCACCGAGGGCGGGGCCCCCTGGGCCTCGGCCAGCCGCGCGCGGGACTGCGCGGCGGCGCGCCGCGCGGCGCGGCCGCTGGCGTGCAGCGAGGAGGCGTTGCCCACGCGGCTCAGCTGCTCGGTCATCGCAGCGAGCACCTCGGGCAGCACCGGCGTGGTCGCCGCGTGGTCGAGGTACGTCATGACGCAGCAAGCGTAGACGCGGGGGCGGCGGCGCCCTCCCCGGCGGGGGCGGCCGCCCGCGGGGCGACGACCGCGCCGACGACGGCCAACCCGGTGAGGACCGCCGCGGCGACGACCACGGTGCCCGCGAGCGGCAGCAGCGCCGCGGTGGCCGCGGCGACGAGCACGCCGACCAGCCCGACGCAGAGGGCCGACCCGGTGACGTCGGCGATCTGGAAGGCCGCCGAGTCCGCGCCCCGGCGGTGCTCCGGTGACTGCGCGAGCAGCAGCACGCCCACGCTCGGCATGCCCAGCCCCATGCCGAGCCCCGCCACCGCCCACGTCAGGTAGACCGGCCACCCGCCCAGCCCCGGGACGGCGACCAGCGCGCTGGCGCCGACGCCCACGGCCAGCAGCGCGAAGCCCGCCCGCAGCAGCCGCGCCCGGGACGCCGCGGGGCGGCGCCCCTGCAGGTGGGACGCGGTCGCCCAGCCGACCGCGCCGGCGGTCAGCGGGAGGCCGGCGGCGGTGGGGCTGAAGCCGTGCAGCTGCGTCAGGGACAGGGGCAGCAGCACGTCCATGCCGAAGAACGCCCCGGCCAGCAGCCCGCGGGCACCGACGACGGCGGGCAGCCCGGCCCGCGCGCGCACCACCCCGGTGGGCAGCAGCCGCCGCAGCCCGAGGGCGAGCGCGACCAGGCCGCCGCCGGCCAGCGCTACCGCGGCGAGGTCCAGCCGCTGGCCGGCGAGCTGCAGCGCGCCGATCCCGACCCCGGCGAGCGCCGCCCACGCCGCGCGGGCACGCCCGCGGGGAGCCCCGGACGCCGTCGGCGCGGCGAGGTCGCGCAGCGCCGGCAGCACCAGCAGCACGCTGACCGTGACCAGCGGCAGCAGGCCGAGGAACACCCAGCGCCAACTGGCGTGCGTGGTGACCAGCCCGGCGACCAGCGGCCCCACCAGGGCCGGGAGCACCCAGGCCGCGGAGATCGCACCGAACAGGCGGGGCCGCAGCGAGGCCTCGTACGCCTGCCCCGCGACGACGTAGAGCGAGACCGCGATCAGCCCACCACCGAGTCCCTGCACCGCCCGGGCAGCCACCAGCAGCGCCATCGTCCCGGCCAGGCCCGCGGCCAGGAGCCCGGCGCCGAACACCGCGACGCCGGCACCGAGCGCCGTCCGGGGGCCCCGCCGGTCGCCGAGGTCGCCGCCCACGACCATCCCGACGACCGAGGCCACCAGGTAGGCGCTGAAGGGCCAGCCGTACCAGGCCAGCCCGTCGAGGTCGGCGACCACCGTCGGCATCGCCGTCCCGACGGCCATCGCCTCGAACGCGACGAGGGTGACCAGCAGGAGCAGCCCCGACGTCGGCAGCCGGTGCCGACGGTCGAACAGCCCCGCCCCGCGTGCCACCACGTCCACCTCTCCGCCAACCGTCCCCAGCGGCGACGGCTTCCCGCTCCGGACACGCGTCGGGCGCCGACCCCGGAGAGGGGTCGGCGCCCGATCGATGGCCCCCTGCAGGGGCCCGCCGCGGGCGTGCGAGCGGAGGGGGCAGGGGGTCCTTTATCTGCGGGCGGTGATCAGCTCGGTGGCCTGCGGGACGACGGTGTTGAGGTCGCCCACGACGCCGAAGTCGGCCAGCTCGAAGATCGGCGCCTCGGGGTCCTTGTTGACCGCGACGATCGTCTTGCTCGTCTGCATGCCGGCCCGGTGCTGGATCGCCCCGGAGATGCCCACCGCGATGTACAGCTGCGGGCTGACCGTCTTGCCGGTCTGCCCCACCTGGAAGGTGTGCGGGTAGAAGCCGGAGTCCACCGCCGCCCGGGAGGCGCCGACCGCCGCGCCGAGGGAGTCGGCCAGGGCCTCGATGATGGAGAAGTTCTCCGCCGAGGCCACCCCGCGGCCGCCGGAGACGACGATCGCGGCCTCGGTCAGCTCCGGGCGCGCGGACTTCTGCTCCACCACCCGGTCCACCACCCGCACCGCCCTGGCGGCGTCGGACAGGGCGACCTCCACCGTCTCCTCGGCCGCGGCGGCCGGAGCCGGGGTGGGGGTGACCGAGTTGCCGCGCACGGTGTAGATCGGCGTGCCGGTGGTGACCCGGGAGTGCACGATCGTCGCGCCGGCGAACGCGACCTGCGTCGCGGTGCCGTCCGCGGCGATCTCGGTGACGTCGGTGAGCAGGCCGCTGTTGGTCTTGACCGCCAGCCGGGCGGCGACTTCCTTGCCCTCCTGCGAGGACGGGATGACCACCGCGGCCGGGGACCGCTCGGCGACCAGAGCCGCGAGCACCTCGGCCTTCGGCGCGACGAGGAACTCGTCGACCTCCGCCGACTCGGCGACGTACACCTTCGCCGCGCCGTACTCGGCCAGCTGCGCCTGCGCGGCGGCCGCCGAGCCCGGGGCGCCGACGACGGCGGCGGAGGGCTCGCCGAGTGCGCGGGCGGCGGTCAGCGCCTCCAGGGTGGTCTTGCGGACGCCGTCACCGGCGGGGGTGAGCTCGACGAGGACCAGGACCTCAGCCATGGGGGATGCCTCTCCTTCGATTCGGTCCGGGTCAGACGATCTTCTGGGCGGCCAGGAAGTCGACCAGCTGCTGCGCGCCGTCGCCCTCGTCGGTGACCTTCACCCCGGCGCCCTTGGGCGGCCGGCCGGCGAAGTCCAGCACCCGGCTGGTCGCACTCGCCAAGCCCACGGTGGAGGCGTCGATGCCCAGGTCGGCCAGCGTCTTCTTCTCCACCGGCTTCTTCTTCGCGGCCATGATCCCCTTGAACGAGGGGTAGCGCGGCTCGTTGATCGTGTCCCAGCAGGACACGATCGCCGGCAGCGGCGCCTCCAGCGCCCAGTACCCGCCGTCGGTCTGCCGCTCCACCTTGGCCACCCCGCCCTCGACGGTCAGCGCCCGGGCACCGGACAGCTGCGGGATGCCCAGCCGCTCGGCCAGCAGCGCCGGCATCACCGCCATCTGCCCGTCGGTGGACTCCGCACCGCACAGCACGATGTCGAACGACAGCTGGGACAGCGCCGCGGCGAGCACCGCCGAGGTCTGCACCGCGCACGAGCCGTGGATCGCGTCGTCGGCCACGTGCACGGCCCTGTCCGCGCCCATCGACAGCGCCTTGCGGATCGCGTCGGCGGCCGAGTCCGGCCCGACGGTCAGGATCGTCACCTCGCCGCCGTGGGCCTCCTTGAGCTTGAGCGCCTCCTCGATGGCGTACTCGTCGATCTCGTTGACGACGTTGTCCGCGCTCCCCCGGGCCACGGTGTTGTCCGCCGGGTCCAGGGAGCGCTCGCTCCCGGAGTCGGGGACCTGCTTGACCAGAACGACGATGTCCATCGTCAGACCCACCTCCGCGCTGGGGTCGGTGTAGCGGGTCGGCGCCCGCCTGCTCGATAGTGGAGGTTACCGCCGGGTAACGGACCGGCCCGGCCGGGCTGGGGTGACCCCCGTCACGTCGGTCGGCAGGGTCACGGGACGGGCTCCGCGGGCGCGACGAGGACCGGCCGCGAGGCGGGCGTCACGGTCACCGCGGTGCCCGGCACCAGGTCGGCGCTCGCGGCGCTGACGACGTCCACCGCCACCTCGACGTCGCCGGGCAGGGCGACCGCGAGCCGGGTGACCGCCCCCGAGAAGGTGCGGGTGACCACCCGGCCGGCGCCGCCCGGTTCGGCGGTGACGGTGAGCGACTCGGGCCGGACGAGGGCGACCAGCGGGCCGTCCGGGGGCACCGGCCCGGCGACGGGACGGCGGACGCCGAGCAGCGCCACCTCGCGGCCGGCCCGCTCCGCGGGCAGCCGGTTCATCGTGCCGACGAACTCCGCGACGAAGGCCGTCGCCGGGCGGTCGTAGAGCTCGTCGGGCGAGGCGACCTGCTCCAGCCGGCCCTGGCGCAGCACCCCGACCCGGTCGGCGACCGACAGCGCCTCGGCCTGGTCGTGGGTGACGAAGACGGTGGTGATGCCCAGCTCCAGCTGGATCCGCCGGATCTCCTCCCGCAGCTGCACGCGGACCTGGGCGTCGAGCGCCGAGAGCGGCTCGTCGAGGAGCAGCACCTGGGGGGCGACAGCGAGGGCGCGGGCCAGGGCGACGCGCTGCTGCTGGCCGCCGGAGAGCTGGTGGGGGTAGTGGCCGCCGCGGTCGGCCAGCCCGACCAGCTCGAGCAGCTCGGCCGCCCGCCGGCGCTGCTCGGCCCGGCCCCGGCGGCGCACGCGCAGCCCGAACGCCACGTTGTCGGCGACGGTGAGGTTGGGGAACAGGCTGTAGGCCTGGAACACCATGCCCATGTCCCGCTTGCTGGCCGGGACGTCGGTGACGTCCCGCCCGTCGAGCAGCACCCGTCCGGCGTCGGGCCGCTCGAACCCGGCGATGGCCCGCAGCGCCGTCGTCTTGCCGCAGCCGGACGGGCCGAGCAGGGCGAGCAGCTCGCCCCCGGCGATGTCGAGGTCGAGCCCGTCGAGGGCCAGCACCGAGCCGTAGCGGCGGGTGACGCCGGCCAGGCGGACGGCCACCCCCGGGCGCTCGCGCAGGTCTGCCGGGGCGGCGGCCACCCGGGCCGCGGGAACGGGTGTGGTGGTCATGCGGTCCCCCTCCCCGCCCGGCGGCGGTCGAGCGCGGAGATGAGCAGGAGCAGCGCCCAGGTGATCGCCAGGGAGAGCACCGAGACGGCCACCGACAGCTGTGGCCGCGACCCGGAGATCTCGAGGATCCAGGTCGGGAAGGTCCGGAAGCCGAGGATCTGGGCGATGGTGAACTCCCCCAGCACCAGGGCCAGGGTCAGGAACGAGGCGGTGAGCACCGAGGTCCGCAGCACCGGCAGCACCACCGAGACCAGGACCCGCGGCCAGGACGCCCCGAGGTTGCGCGCGGCCTCGGTCAGGGTGCGCAGGTCGGTGCCGCGCAGGCCGGCGTCCAGCGCCCGGTAGACGAACGGCAGCGCCAGGACGACGTAGGCGAGGACCAGGATCCACGGCAGTTCGGGGCGCTGGAGGGCGAAGAACGCCTCGGCCAGCGGGGTGCCGAAGAAGTGGTCAGGAGCCCAGGCCAGCACGCTGCGCACGCCGACGACCAGCGCGATCGGCGGCAGCACGAGCGGCAGCAGGGTGAGCAGCTCCACCGTCGTCCGCAGCCGGGGCAGGCGCAGCTCGACCAGGACGACCGTCGGCACCATGAGCAGCAGCGACAGCAGCACCGTGAGGACGGCGATGGTCAGCGAGCGCCCCAGCGTCTCGGCGAACCCCTCCGCCGTCGGGATGCTCGTGTAGTTCTCCGCCGTCAGGCCGCCCGCGCCGCGGTCGCGGACGGTGAACCAGACCGACGCCGCGATCGGCACCAGGAAGTACAGGCCGGCGAGCACCAGCACCGCCCAGCGCCACGTCCCCGCCCCGCGCCGGGCGGCCCGGACCGGCGTCTCCGGCGCGACACCGCCCGCGCCGGTCACCGTCGACAGGGCGCTCACGACAGCCACCGCTGGGTGCGCCGCTGCACCCACGCGTAGAAGGCCATGACCAGGCCGATGAGCACGACCATGCCCAGGGCCAGGGCCTTGCCGAGGTTCTCCGACCCGACGACGACGTTGCTCGACAGCGCGTCGGCGATCTGCAGGGTGACCAGCGGAATGCTGCTGCCCACGAGCGCGCGGGCGGTGGCGTAGGCGGCGAACGCCGAGGCGAACAGCAGCATGGTGGCCCCGATGACCGGCGGGGCGAGCACCGGGCCGCCGACGTACCGCCAGTACTGCCAGCCGCTGGCGCCCAGGTTGTCCGCCGCCTCGCGCCACTGCGGGCGCAGCGCCTCCAGCGCCGGCGTGATCGTGAGGACCATCAGCGGCACGAGGAAGTAGAGGTAGACCAGCGCCAGCCCGGCCGTCGAGTACAGCGAGAAGCCCGACCACCCCAGGGTGTCGGTGAGCAGCGCGGTGACCACGCCGGCGTTGCCGATGGTGGCGATGAAGGCGAACGCCAGCGGGATGCCGCCGAAGTTGGCCAGCACCCCTGACGCGGTGAGCACCAGCCGGCGCAGCAACCGGCCGGGGGGGGGGGGGGGGGGGGGGCGGGGGGCGGCGGCCGCGCCGGCGCCGCCGCGGACGGCGCCCACCCCGGCCGGGGGGGGCGCCACCTGGAGGCTGCC
>NZ_JBJGYU010000067.1:0-5423 GCF_054050155.1 Geodermatophilus sp. SYSU D00703
GTTGTCCGGCGGCGTCCTACTCTCCCACCCCGTCGCCGGGGCAGTACCATCGGCGCTGAGAGGCTTAGCTTCCGGGTTCGGAATGGATCCGGGCGTTTCCCTCTCGCCATGGCCGCCGTAACGCTGTGAACTTCTCCACCGCACCTCCCCGCCGGCCGGGGGCGGGGGGTGGTGGGGCGTTCAGAACCGCACAGTGGACGCGTCGTGTGATGATCTTCTCGGGGTGCCCGGTCGGCACCGTTCTCCCGATGGTGCAGGGCCGGTGGAGGGGTGTGGTCAAGCCCTCGGCCTGTTAGTACCGGTCGGCTGCACGCCTTGCGGCGCTTCCACCTCCGGCCTATCGACCCGCTGGTCTGGGCGGGGGCCTTACCCGGTTGATCCGGTGAGAGACCTCATCTTGAAGCGAGCTTCCCGCTTAGATGCTTTCAGCGGTTATCCCTGCCGAACGTGGCCAACCAGCCGTGCACCTGGCGGTACAACTGGCACACCAGAGGTTCGTCCGTCCCGGTCCTCTCGTACTAGGGACAGCTCTTCGCAAGTCTCTTACGCGCGCGGCGGATAGGGACCGAACTGTCTCACGACGTTCTAAACCCAGCTCGCGTACCGCTTTAATGGGCGAACAGCCCAACCCTTGGGACCTACTCCAGCCCCAGGATGCGACGAGCCGACATCGAGGTGCCAAACCATCCCGTCGATATGGACTCTTGGGGAAGATCAGCCTGTTATCCCCGGGGTACCTTTTATCCGTTGAGCGACACCGCTTCCACCTGCCGGTGCCGGGTCACTAGTCCCAGCTTTCGCTCCTGCTCGACCCGTCGGTCTCACAGTCAAGCTCCCTTGTGCACTTGCACTCGACACCTGATTGCCAACCAGGCTGAGGGAACCTTTGGGCGCCTCCGTTACATTTTGGGAGGCAACCGCCCCAGTTAAACTACCCACCTGACACTGTTCCTGATCCGGATCACGGACCGAGGTTAGACATCCAATTCGACCAGAGTGGTATTTCAACGGCGACTCCACGGACACTGGCGTGCCCGCTTCCACGTCTCCCACCTATCCTACACAAGCCGAACCGAACACCAATATCAAGCTGTAGTGAAGGTCCCGGGGTCTTTCCGTCCTGCCGCGCGTAACGAGCATCTTTACTCGTAGTGCAATTTCGCCGAGCCTGTGGTTGAGACAGCTGAGAAGTCGTTACGCCATTCGTGCAGGTCGGAACTTACCCGACAAGGAATTTCGCTACCTTAGGATGGTTATAGTTACCACCGCCGTTTACTGGCGCTTGAGTTCTGAGCTTCGCCCCGAAGAGCTAACCCGTCCCCTTAACGTTCCAGCACCGGGCAGGCGTCAGTCCGTATACATCGTCTTACGACTTCGCACGGACCTGTGTTTTTAGTAAACAGTCGCTTCTCACTGGTCTCTGCGACCCCCTCCCGCTGCCCCGCGCGCGGCGGTTCACGGGCTGGGGCCCCCCTTCTCCCGAAGTTACGGGGGCATTTTGCCGAGTTCCTTAACCACAGTTCGCTCGATCGCCTCGGTATTCTCTACCTGACCACCTGAGTTGGTTTGGGGTACGGGCCGCTGGGAACTCGCTAGAGGCTTTTCTCGGCAGCATAGGATCATTCCATTCGCCGCAGTCGGCTATGCGTCAGGCCTCACCCTGATGCGCCACGGATTTGCCTGTGGCGCGGGCCACACCCTTGCACCGGTACTACCACTCACCGGCGGAACTACCTTCCTGCGTCACCCCATCGCTTGCCTACTACCGGTTCGGATCCCGCGCTACTCCCGCACCCGAGCACAAGTGCTCGAGCACGGTTTGGGGCGGTTAGCATCGCCGGCCTCGGCAGGGACGCTCCTTCGCGGGTACGGGAATATCAACCCGTTGTCCATCGACTACGCCTGTCGGCCTCGCCTTAGGTCCCGACTCACCCTGGGCGGATTAGCCTGGCCCAGGAACCCTTGGTCTTCCGGCGGGGGAGGTTCTCACTCCCCTCTCGCTACTCATGCCTGCATTCTCACTCGCGTGGCGTCCACGGCTGGATTGCTCCGCCGCTTCGCCCGCCACGCGACGCTCCCCTACCCATCCCAGCCCCTGGCCGGCGCCCACGAAGGGCGTCGACGGGGTGTGTGCCGGAATGCCACGGCTTCGGCGGTGTGCTTGAGCCCCGCTACATTGTCGGCGCGGAACCACTTGACCAGTGAGCTATTACGCACTCTTTCAAGGATGGCTGCTTCTAAGCCAACCTCCTGGTTGTCTCTGCGATCCCACATCCTTTTCCACTTAGCACACGCTTGGGGGCCTTAGCCGATGATCTGGGCTGTTTCCCTCTCGACTACGAACCTTATCGCCCGCAGTCTCACTGCCGCGCTCTCACTTACCGGCATTCGGAGTTTGGTTGACGTCAGTAACCTTGTGGGGCCCATCGGCCATCCAGTGCTCTACCTCCGGCAAGAAACACGCGACGCTGCACCTAAATGCATTTCGGGGAGAACCAGCTATCACCGAGTTTGATTGGCCTTTCACCCCTACCCACAGCTCATCCCCCAGGTTTTCAACCCTGGTGGGTTCGGTCCTCCACGCGGTCTTACCCGCGCTTCAACCTGGCCATGGGTAGATCACTCGGCTTCGGGTCTAGAGCACGCGACTGCAGCGCCCTGTTCGGACTCGCTTTCGCTACGGCTGCCCCTCACGGGTTAACCTCGCCACGTACCGCTAACTCGCAGGCTCATTCTTCAAAAGGCACGCAATCACCGCCGCGCGCACGAGGCGCGCGATTCACGGCTCTCACGGCTTGTAGGCACACGGTTTCAGGTACTATTTCACTCCCCTCCCGGGGTACTTTTCACCTTTCCCTCACGGTACTTGTCCGCTATCGGTCACCAGGGAGTATTCAGGCTTAGCGGGTGGTCCCGCCGGATTCACACCGAATTTCACGGGCTCGGTGCTACTTGGGAGCAAGCTCGGAAGGACCGGCGTTTTCGTGTACGGGGCTCTCACCCTCTTCGGCGACCCCTTCCAGAGGCCTTCCACTAACGACCGGTCTTGATCACTTCCCGCACGCCCGGCAGAACGTGCAGAGCTGTCCCACGACCCCGCCTCCACAACCCCTGCCGGGTCTCACATGGAAACGGTTTAGCCTCCTCCGCTTTCGCTCGCCACTACTCACGGAATCACGGTTGTTTTCTTCTCCTGTGGGTACTGAGATGTTTCACTTCCCCACGTTCCCTCCGCACGCCCTATGTGTTCAGGCGCGGGTCACACCACATGACTGGTGCGGGGTTTCCCCATTCGGACATCCTCGGATCAACGCTCGGTTGGCAGCTCCCCGAGGCTTATCGCAGCCTCCTACGTCCTTCATCGGCTCCTGGTGCCCAGGCATCCACCGTGTGCCCTTAACAACTTGGCCACACTCCTACAAGAACTCTGCAATCCAGAGAAAAAAGAAGATGCTCGCGTCCACTGTGCAGTTCTCAACGTCCCACCAGCCACCGGCCCGCGCGCCCCGCCGAACCCATCCCCCGCCGCCGAGGCGACCGGATGATGGTGGTCCGGGACCGGACCGGCCCTGACCGAGGTGACCGCCCCCGCCACCGGCGGGGCCCGCTCCCTCAGGACCCAACAGCGTGCCTACGCCCGACCCCCGCCCGCCGCCCCGTTCCCCGCGCCCCCCGCCAAGGGGGGGCGCCGTACTAGGAGCAGCACCACGGCTGCCGGCCGAACTGGTCAGCGTTCCACCCTCGAGCACCACCCCAGGAACACCGCGACCCGCCGCAGATGGCGGGCCGTCCTCGTCCTGGGCGCGGCCCTGGACCACCAGGGCACCCCTGGCGGCCAGCGCTCCTTAGAAAGGAGGTGATCCAGCCGCACCTTCCGGTACGGCTACCTTGTTACGACTTCGTCCCAATCGCCGATCCCGCCTTCGACGGCTCCCTCCCGCGAGGGGTTGGGCCACCGGCTTCGGGCGTTACCGACTTTCGTGACGTGACGGGCGGTGTGTACAAGGCCCGGGAACGTATTCACCGCAGCGTTGCTGATCTGCGATTACTAGCGACTCCAACTTCATGGGGTCGAGTTGCAGACCCCAATCCGAACTGAGACCGGCTTTTTGGGATTCGCTCCACCTCGCGGTATCGCAGCCCTTTGTACCGGCCATTGTAGCATGTTTGCAGCCCTAGACATAAGGGGCATGATGATTTGACGTCATCCCCACCTTCCTCCGAGTTGACCCCGGCAGTCTCCCATGAGTCCCCGCCCTTACGCGCTGGCAACATGGAACGAGGGTTGCGCTCGTTGCGGGACTTAACCCAACATCTCACGACACGAGCTGACGACAACCATGCACCACCTGTGCACGGCCCTTACGGACCCGCCATCTCTGACGGATTTCCGCGCATGTCAAGCCTAGGTAAGGTTCTTCGCGTTGCATCGAATTAAGCAACATGCTCCGCCGCTTGTGCGGGCCCCCGTCAATTCCTTTGAGTTTTAGCCTTGCGGCCGTACTCCCCAGGCGGGGCGCTTAATGCGTTAGCTGCGGCACGGAGACCGTGGAATGGCCCCCACACCTAGCGCCCAACGTTTACGGCGTGGACTACCAGGGTATCTAATCCTGTTCGCTCCCCACGCTTTCGCTCCTCAGCGTCAGTTGTTGCCCAGAGACCCGCCTTCGCCACCGGTGTTCCTCCTGATATCTGCGCATTTCACCGCTACACCAGGAATTCCAGTCTCCCCTGCAACACTCGAGTCTGCCCGTATCGACTGCAGGCCTGGAGTTGAGCTCCAGGTTTTCACAGCCGACGCGACAAACCGCCTACGAGCTCTTTACGCCCAATAATTCCGGACAACGCTTGCACCCTACGTATTACCGCGGCTGCTGGCACGTAGTTGGCCGGTGCTTCTTCTGCTCCTACCGTCACTGATCGCTTCGTCGGAGCTGAAAGAGGTTTACAACCCGAAGGCCGTCATCCCCCACGCGGCGTCGCTGCGTCAGGCTTTCGCCCATTGCGCAATATTCCCCACTGCTGCCTCCCGTAGGAGTCTGGGCCGTGTCTCAGTCCCAGTGTGGCCGGTCACCCTCTCAGGCCGGCTACCCGTCGTCGCCTTGGTAGGCCACTACCCCACCAACAAGCTGATAGGCCGCGGGCCCATCCCCAGCCGGAAACCCTTTCCACCACCGGACCATGCGGTCAGCGGTCACATCCGGTATTAGCCCCAATTTCTTGGAGTTATCCCGAAGCCGGGGGCAGGTTGCCCACGTGTTACTCACCCGTTCGCCACTGATTCCTCCGCAAGCGGAGTTCACCGTTCGACTTGCATGTGTTAAGCACGCCGCCAGCGTTCGTCCTGAGCCAGGATCAAACTCTCCGTAGATGAATTCGATACCAGGCGAAAGGACCGAGAGTTGGCACTCTCCATGTCCATC
>NZ_JBJGYU010000068.1:0-2272 GCF_054050155.1 Geodermatophilus sp. SYSU D00703
GCGCCGTGCTCCGTGGCCGCCGAGCCGGTGCCGGCCACGTCGTCGGCCCGGGTGCCGACGTCCGGGCCGGATCCGGTGCCGGGCGCGCCGGCCGGGGCCATGGAGCGGAGCAGGATCTGGCTGACGTCGAGCACCTCGACGTGCTCGCCGGCCTCGCCGTCCTGCTTCTTGGTGGTCAGCGCGTCGGACAGCATCGTGATGCAGAACGGGCAGGCGGTGGAGATGACGTCGGGATCGAGGTCGAGCGCCTCCTCGGTGCGCTCCACGTTGATCCGCTTGCCGATCTTCTCCTCCATCCACATGCGGGCACCGCCGGCGCCGCAGCAGAAGCCGCGGTCCTTGCAGCGGTGCATCTCCTGCGTGGACAGGCCCTTGACCGAGTCGAGGATCTCCCGCGGCGGCGTGTAGACCTTGTTGTGCCGGCCGAGGAAGCACGGGTCGTGGTAGGTGACCTTGCGGTCGACCGGGGTGACCGGCGTCAGCCGGCCCTCCTCCACCAGCCGGCCGAGCAGCTGCGTGTGGTGGACGACCTCGTAGTGGCCGCCGACCTGCGGGTACTCCCGGCCGAGCGAGTTGAAGCAGTGCGGGCAGGTGGTGACGATCTTGCGCATCCCCGGGACCCGGCCCTCGAAGACGCCGTCGAGGGTGGCGACGTTCTCCTGGGCGAGCATCTGGAAGACGAACTCGTTGCCCATGCGGCGGGCCGGGTCGCCCGAGCAGGTCTCCCCGGACCCGAGGACGGCGAACTCGACACCGGCGGTGTGCAGCAGCTCGGCGACGGCCTTGGTGACCTTCTTGGCGCGGTCGTCGATGGCGCCGGCACAGCCGACCCAGAACAGGTACTCGACCTCGTAGGGCAGCGGCCCGTCGGCCATCCGCACCTCGAAGTCGACCTCCTTGATCCAGTCCTCGCGGGTGCTGGCCTGCACGCCCCACGGGTTGCCGCGGTTCTCCAGGTTGCGCAGCATCACGCCGGCCTCGGACGGGAAGTTCGACTCGATGAGCACCTGGTAGCGGCGCATGTCGTCGATGTGGTCGACGTGCTCGATGTCGACCGGGCACTGCTCGACGCAGGCGCCGCAGTTGGTGCAGCTCCACAGCACGTCGGGGTCGATGACCCCGCCCTCCTCGAGGGTGCCGACCAGCGGGCGGTGGGCCTGCGCGTCGTTGGTGCCCTCGATGCGCGCGTAGCCCGACGCCCAGACCTGCTCGTCGCTGGGCTTGAGGACGTCGAAGTCGGGTGCGGTCTCGCTCGCGGCCTGCGCACCCAGCAGGTACGGGGCCTTGGCGTACAGGTGGTCCCGCAGGTCCATGATCACCATCTTGGGACTGAGCGGCTTGCCCGTGTTCCACGCCGGGCACTGGCTCTGGCACCGCCCGCACTCGGTGCAGGTGGTGAAGTCGAGCATCCCCTTCCAGGTGAAGTCCTCGATCTTGCCGCGGCCGAAGACGGCGTCCTCGTCGGGGTCCTCGAAGTCGATCGGCACGCCACCGGAGGTCATCGGCTGCAGCGGGCCCAGCGCGGGGGCGCCGTCGGGCTCGCGCTTGAAGTAGATGTTGAAGAAGGCGCTGAAGCGGTGCCACGCGACGCCCATGTTCAGCAGCCGCGACACGACGACCAGCCACACCAGCGAGACGACGATCTTGACGAAGGCGACGACGCTGAGCAGGTCGGGGCTGTCGGGCAGCACGGTGGCCAGCAGGCCGGAGACCGGGTGCGACCAGGCGGGTGCCTCGGTCAGGTCGGAGGAGATCTTCAGCGCCCGGATCAGCAGGATGCACAGGCCGACGACGAGGACGACGGCCTCGACGAAGTAGCCGCGGCCCTCGTTGGAGCCGGCGAACCGGCTGGCCCGGCCCTGACGGCGGGGGTGGTCCTTCTGGCGCCGGTAGATCAGGTACAGGATGCCGAGGACCGTGCCGGTGCCGATGACGTCGGCGAACAGGTTCCACAGGCCCCACTCGCCGATCAGCGGCAGGTGGAACGCCGGGTTCCACACCTCACCGAAGGCCTCGACGAGGGTGAGGAACAGGCCGTAGAAGCCGACGAACACGAACCAGTGGGCGACGCCGATCGTCGACCACTTGAGCATCCGGGTGTGCCCGACCGACTCGGTGACCAGCGTCTTCACCCGCGGGGCGACCGGGCCGGACCGGGTGCCGTCCGGCTGCCCGGTCCGGATGATCCGGATCATCGCGCGCACCGCCCGGTAGGCGAACACGACCGCGACGACCAGGAAGATCACGCTGATCGTCCCCAGGACGATCTGCA
>NZ_JBJGYU010000069.1:0-2037 GCF_054050155.1 Geodermatophilus sp. SYSU D00703
GGGCCGGACCGGGTGCCGTCCGGCTGCCCGGTCCGGATGATCCGGATCATCGCGCGCACCGCCCGGTAGGCGAACACGACCGCGACGACCAGGAAGATCACGCTGATCGTCCCCAGGACGATCTGCAGCGGTCCAGTCATGGCCTTCCTCTCCCCGCGCATCGGGGTGACGCCCTATCCCCAGCCGGTGACGGGCCCGGTCGGAGTTGTTGACGTACATCACATCCCACTCATAGGCTCCAATGCAACATGTGCGGCATGACTGCGCATGTTGCAGAACAGGCGAGTCTCCGATCGACGGCGACGTCGGCCACGGAGTCAGACGCGAGTGCGGCTGACCCGGCCGGTCCGCGAACGAAGTGAGGACGGCGAGTGGGCACAGTAAGTGATGTCGCAGACGTGCTGATCATCGGCGCGGGCGCGTCGGGGTCGGTTGCCGCGAAGCACCTGGCCGAGCAGGGATTCCGGGTGGTGCTCCTCGAGCAGGGCGACTGGATCTCCCCGGCGGACTACCCGGGCAACAAGCCGGAGTTCGAGCTGCTCGGCTCCCACGCCTGGCACCCCGACCCGAACGTGCGGGCGCGCCAGGAGGACTACCCGGTCAACCTGGACAGCTCCGACCAGCCGGTGTTCATGTACAACGCCGTCGGCGGCTCGACGACCATGTTCGCCGGCGTCTGGAGCCGCCCGCTGCCGGCCGACTTCAAGATCCGCACGCTGGACGGCGTGGGAGACGACTGGCCGATCTCCTACGCAGAGCTCCTGCCCTTCTACCAGGCCAACGAGCACGATCTCGGGGTCTCCGGCATGCCCGGCAACACCGCGTACCCGGACGGGAACGCGCCGCCGCTGCCGGCCCACCCCATCCACCTCACGGGCCGGAAGATGGCCGAGGGGTTGAACAAGCTGGGGTGGCACTGGTGGCCGGGCTACTCCTCGATCCCTTCCCAGCCCTGGAAGCACCAGACCCAGTGCGTCCGGTATGGCGTCTGCCGGCTCGGGTGCGCCGAGGGCGCCAAGGGCTCGGTGGACGTGGCGTTGCTGCCGGACGCGCTGCGGCACGGCGCGAAGATCGTTCCGCGGGCGCGGGTCGCCCGGATCACGGTGAACGAGCAGGGGCTGGCCGACGGGGCGGTCTACCTGAAGGACGGGGTGGAGCACCACCAGCGGGCGTCGGTGGTGATCGTGGGGGCCAACGGGATCGGGACGCCGCGGTTGCTGCTGATGTCGGCGTCCGACCGGTTCCCCGACGGGTTGGCCAACTCCTCGGGCCTGGTCGGCAAGCGGCTCATGTTGCACCCGTTCGGCTCGGTCGTCGGGCTCTACGAGGACGACCTCGAGGACTGGCTCGGTCCGGCCGGCACCCAGATCGAGTCGATGCAGTTCTACGAGACCGACCTCTCGCGCGGGTTCGTGCGCGGCAGCAAGTGGCACGTGATGGGCACCGGCGGGCCGATCGAGGCGATGACCCGCTGGCTCATCGGCGAGGGGGTCCGTGACGAGCAGTTCTGGGGTGCAGAGTTCGCGCGGAAGATGAAGCAGGCGGTCGGGCACTCCATCGACTGGATCCTGCACCCGGAGGACCTGCCGGAGGAGCACAACGCGGTCACCCTGGACCCGGTGCTCACCGACTCCGACGGGCTGCCGGCCCCGAAGGTCAACTACACGACCAGCGAGAACACCATCCGGATCCTCGACTTCGCCATCGAGCGGGCGTTGGAGGCGCACGAGGCCGCGGGTGCCACCAGGGCCTGGGCCACCCACCGCAACTTCTCCTCCGGGCACAATCTCGGCACCGCGCGGATGGGCGATGACCCGGCGACGTCGGTGGTGAACCGGTACGGGCAGGCGCACGACGTGCCCAATCTCTTCGTGATCGACGGCAGCGTCTTCCCGACCTCCACGGCCACCAACCCGACCGCGACGATCTGCGCGCTGGCGAAGCGGACGGCGACCTACATCAGCAGCAACGCGCGCAAGCTGGAGGTGGCCTCGTGACCGAGCAGCCGGCGACCGGGGAGATGTTCGTCGAGGGCCG
>NZ_JBJGYU010000070.1:0-1887 GCF_054050155.1 Geodermatophilus sp. SYSU D00703
CGGCCCTCGACGAACATCTCCCCGGTCGCCGGCTGCTCGGTCACGAGGCCACCTCCAGCTTGCGCGCGTTGCTGCTGATGTAGGTCGCCGTCCGCTTCGCCAGCGCGCAGATCGTCGCGGTCGGGTTCACCCCGGTCGCCGTCACGAAGAGACTGCCGTCGATGACGTAGAGGTTGGGCACGTCGTGCGCCTGCCCGTACCGGTTCACCACCGACGTCGCCGGGTCATCGCCCATCCGCGCGGTACCCATGTTGTGCCAGGACGGGTTGTTGCGGCTGGACACCCAGGCCCTCGTCGCACCCGCGGCCTCGTGCGCCTCCAGTGCCCGCTCCAGGTTCCAGTCCACGAGCCGCCGGGTGTTCTCGCCGGTCCGGTAGGTGACCTTCGGGGCCGGCAGCCCGTCGGAGTCGGTGAGCACCGGGTCCAGGGTGACCGCGTTGCGCTCCTCCGGCAGGTCGTCGGGCATGCACATGATCTCGATCATCCGGCCGATGGACTGCCGCATCTTGGGGGCGAAGTCCTCACCCCAGAACGGCTCCTCACTCACGCCCTCACCGAGGGTCCACCGGGGGATCATCATCATCGGCCGGGCTGCGGCGGGGATCACGTGCCACTTGCTGCCGCGCACGAAGCCCCGCGACGCGTCGGTCTCGTAGAACTGCATGGACTCGATGACCTCACCGGCCGGGCCGCCCCAGTCCTCGAGGTCGTCCTCGTAGAGCCCGACCGTCGTGCCGAAGGGGTGGGTCATGAAGCGCTTGCCGACCAGGCCCGAGGAGTTGGCCAACCCGTCGGGGAACCGGTCGGACGCCGACATCAGCAGCAACCGCGGCGTCCCGATCCCGTTGGCCCCCACGATCACCACCGACGCCCGCTGGTGGTGCTCCACCCCGTCCTTCAGGTAGACCGCCCCGTCGGCCAGCCCCTGCTCGTTCACCGTGATCCGGGCGACCCGCGCCCGCGGAACGATCTTCGCGCCGTGCCGCAGCGCGTCCGGCAGCAACGCCACGTCCGTCGACGCCTTCGATCCCTCCGTGCACCCGAACATGCAGATGCCCAGCCGCTGGCACTGCTTGAGGTGCCGGTGGTCCCGCGACGGGATCGAGTTGTAGCCCGGCCACCAGTGCCAGCCCAGCTTGGTCATTCCCTCGGCCAGCTTGCGGCCCGCGCCGGTGATCGGGTGCGCCGGCAGCGGCGGGTCGTAGCCCGGTGGATAGGCGGGGTTGCCCGGGTGCCCCGAGACACCGAGTTCCTGCTCGACCGCGGTGTAGAAGGGCTCGAGCTCCTCGTAGGAGATCGGCCAGTCGTCGGCGACCCCGTCCAGCGTGCGGACACGGAAGTCCGATGGCTTGGCGCGGCACCAGCAACTGGCGTAGAGGATCGTCGACCCGCCGATCCCGTTGAACATGCCGATCTGGGCGATCGAGTCCTCGAGGTTGATCGGGTAGTCCTGCGGCGCCTGGCGGATGTTCGGGTTCGGATGCCAGTCCTTGGCCGCGATGAGTTCGTACTCCGGGCGGTTGCCCGGCAGATCGCTCTGGCGAACCCAGTCGCCCTGGTCCAGGACGACGACCCGGAACCCCTCCTCCGCCAGGTGCTTGGCCGCGACCGACCCGGACGCACCCGCGCCGATGATCAGGACGTCGGCGACGTCATCGCTCGTGCTCACAACAACCTCCTGGTACGGCAGCCGGTGGCTGCGCGGGGCCCGTAGCGCGGGCGCGCAGGGCGAGATGGCCGGAACCGGACCGAAGCGGGCCTCAGGCGCCGGTGGGCGTGGGGCGGTAGACGGGGCCACGGGCGATGACGACGTCGAGGATGCCGTCCTCGAGGTAGGCCTCGGCCTCCCCTTCCATGGCCGGGTTGCGGGCCGGGGCGGCGGCCGGA
>NZ_JBJGYU010000071.1:0-780 GCF_054050155.1 Geodermatophilus sp. SYSU D00703
GTGGTCTCCGCCGTCGGCGCGGGCGTCACCAACGTCGCCGTCGGCGACTACGTGGTCCTCAACTGGCGCGCGGTCTGCGGCCAGTGCCGCGCCTGCCTCAAGGGCGCGCTGCAGTACTGCTTCAACACCCACAACGCCACCCAGAAGATGACGCTCAAGGACGGCACCGAGCTGTCCCCGGCACTGGGCATCGGCGCCTTCGTGGAGAAGACGCTGGTCCACTCCGGCCAGTGCACCAAGGTCGACCCCGAGGCCCCGGCCACCGCCGCCGGCCTGCTCGGCTGCGGGGTGATGGCCGGCGTCGGCGCGGCGATCAACACCGGCGGGGTCCAGCGCGGCGAGAGCGTGGCGGTGTTCGGCTGCGGCGGCGTCGGGGACGCCGCGATCGCCGGGGCCAAGCTGGCCGGCGCCACCACGATCATCGCCGTGGACATCGACGACCGGAAGCTGGAGTGGGCCCGCGGGTTCGGCGCCACCCACACGGTCAACTCGCGCCAGACCGACGCGGTCGAGGCGATCAAGGGCCACACCGGCGGCTTCGGCGTGGACGTCGCGATCGACGCCGTCGGCCACCCGGCGGTGTTCGAGCAGGCCTTCTACGCCCGCGACCTGGCCGGCCGCGTCGTGCTGGTGGGCGTGCCGACCCCGGACATGGAGATCACCCTGCCGCTGATCGAGGTCTTCGGCCGCGGTGGGGCGACGAAGTCCTCCTGGTACGGCGACTGCCTGCCCTCCCGCGACTTCCCGATGCTCATCGACCTGTACCTGCAGGGCCGCTTC
>NZ_JBJGYU010000072.1:0-711 GCF_054050155.1 Geodermatophilus sp. SYSU D00703
CCGGGCCTGGGCGGAGCTGATGGATCGGCTCGGCTACCGCCGCTACGTCGCCCAGGGCGGGGACTGGGGCGCGTTCGTGGTCGACCAGATGGGGCTGCAGGCGCCGGCGGGACTGCTCGGCATCCACACCAACATGCCCGCCACCGTCCCCGCCGACGTCGACGCGGCCCTGCGAGCCGGCGCCCCGGCGCCGTCCGGGCTCTCCGCCGAGGAGCGGCGCGCCTACGAGCAGCTGGTCCGGACCTTCGGGCAGGTCGAGTACGCCCGGTACATGGCCGCGCGCCCGCAGACCCTGTACGGCATCGCGGACTCCCCCGTCGGCCTGGCCGCGTGGCTGCTGGACCACAACGACGCCGACGGGCAGCCGGCCGCGGCGGTCGCCGCCGCCCTGGACCGGACGTCGAGCGCCACGGGCGAGCTGACCCGCGACGAGGTCCTGGACAACATCACGCTGTACTGGCTGACCAACACCGGGGTCTCGGCGTCCCGGCTGTACTGGGAGTACCGGGGCGGGTTCTTCGACGCCAAGGGCGTGTCGATCCCGGTGGCCGTGAGCGTCTTCCCCGGCGAGCAGTACGAGGCCCCGCGCAGCTGGACCGAGCGGGCCTATCCCGGCCTGGTCCACTACAACCGGCTCGACCGCGGCGGGCACTTCGCGGCGTGGGAACAGCCGCAGCTCCTCGTGGAGGAGCTCCGGGCGGGTTTCCGGTC
>NZ_JBJGYU010000073.1:0-611 GCF_054050155.1 Geodermatophilus sp. SYSU D00703
TCAGGCGCCGGTGGGCGTGGGGCGGTAGACGGGGCCACGGGCGATGACGACGTCGAGGATGCCGTCCTCGAGGTAGGCCTCGGCCTCCCCTTCCATGGCCGGGTTGCGGGCCGGGGCGGCGGCCGGATAGCCCAGCAGCCGGCGGATCCGCGGGTTGATGAGATAGGCGCCGGCGATCGCGTAGGCGAAGTGCCCGAACCGCTCGGGGTCCTCGACCCGGACCCGGTCGAGCAGCTCCTGCCCGGACCCGTCGGCGGCCAGCACCGCCGCCAGCACCGGGCCCAGGTCCGGCCGGACGGCCAGCACCCGGTCGATCCACGCGCCGTGCACGTCCACCGCGCTGGCCGCCGGCAGCCCCTCCCCGCCCGGGATCAGGCAGTCGGCCAGCTCCGCCAGCCGCCCCCGCTGGGCCTCGTCGAGGGCCGGGGGGCGCGCCGGCGGCGCGCCGATGGTCACGTCGACCGGCTGCGGGTCCGACAGATCCCGGCCCTCGACGAACATCTCCCCGGTCGCCGGCTGCTCGGTCACGAGGCCACCTCCAGCTTGCGCGCGTTGCTGCTGATGTAGGTCGCCGTCCGCTTCGCCAGCGCGCAGATCGTCGCGGTCGGGTT